>JAQIBV010000008.1 GCA_027858855.1 Spirochaetota bacterium
AATCATAAATTGAAGCTTAAAAATCTGACTAGTGCATTAGAGGCCGGTGGAACACTTACGGCGCCTCTTATTCCATGGAACAGTAATGCTGTGTTTGTATTTTTAACCCTTGGAGTCCCAGTAGTAAAGTTTGCTCCATATGCCATATTGTGTTGGCTGACACCAATAATTGTGATAGTGTTTGCATATTTCAACATTAAAATAGCGAGAACAAAAACACCTGATGAAGAACCTGAAGATCAGCAATAGCAATAATTACAGGAAATCTTGCAGATCATGTAGGAAGTATTCAAGAAAAATTTATTCAAGGTGATAATTGGTAAGTCGTAAGAAAACCAACTATTAAAATATGGCAACTTTTAGTTGTATCAATTAAGTATTTCATATAACCCCCGTAATACCTTGGTCGCAAATCAAAGATTTGCTGCTCGGGTGTGCTGCCTAAGACGGAATGAGTTTTTATACAGTACTAAAGAGGATTATTTACCAGTGTAATCCTCTGGCGCCCGCAGGATTTTTGTGAAACAAAACCTACAAGGGCGTAGTACGGTGATTGATTAAAATTTTCTTGCTAAATAGAGAACCACCTCAATACTGTCTAACAGTTGAACTACATGGAGGTGAGCAATGAATATTGTCGATGCACTTCACACATCCTGCATAAAAATGAACAGTACCGCAAAGACACGGGACGAGGTCCTGCAAGAGATCGCGGCTCTTGCTGCTAATACAGAACCTCTCTCTTCTGTGTCAGAAAAGAAAGTATACAAGACTCTGCTGGAACGTGAAAAGATAGGAAGCACCGGTTTTGGACGGTCGATTGCACTGCCCCATTGCGCGCTCGACAAGATTGACTCATTTGTTGTTGGAATTTTGACAACAGTTCAAGGTGTTGATTTTGATTCTGTTGATGATGAACCGGTTCGAGTCTTTTTCTTTATAATTGGCCCTTTAAATCAGCGGAATCAGCACATCAGAATACTCAGTGAAATATCGAATGTGTTGAAAACAGAGAGCTGCTTCGACGAATTCCTTCAGGCGCAGGACGCTGAAGACCTGAGACGCCGATTCTTAAGTCATCTCAATGTAACGAAAAGTGACACTGCCTCAGAAACAGCGATGATGTGCCAGTGCATTATTCATATCCAGAACGAAGATTATTTTGATGATATACTCGAACTGCTATCATCTGAAGTTGAGGGATCACTCACCGTCGTGGATAGCGCAAACGCAGGCTTCTACCTGAACAGAATGCCGCTTTTTTCATCGTATTGGACGGACAATGGAAAACGTTTTTCCCGTATGCTGATTGCTGTTATCAAGAAGCCGGCCCTTAATGATATAATCCGCCGCATCAGCATGATCGTCCCCGACCTGCAGGAACAAACCGGTGTACTGATTACCGTGCAGGACCTTATATACACCACCGGAAGTATCGACTTCTAGCAGGAGTACCAATGACACAGATAATTGAAAATATACAAAATCTTCCTATAACCCCGATACTTGCGGTAGGTATCATTACCTTCGTGGGGTTTTATATTGGAAAGACCACCCAGTTTATTAAGTTACCGTCGATAATCGGTTTCATGGTTGTCGGTGTCCTCTTTGGACCGTCACTCTTTAACATATTAAACAACTCGATGCGGGACTCTCTCTCGTTTATTACCGATATCGCGCTGGCATTTGTGGCCATCAGTATCGGACTGGAACTCAGCTTCTCCTCATTAAAAAAACAGGGTGCCGGTATCATAACCGTCATCTTTACCGAATCATTGCTTGCATTTGCACTGGTAGCATCTCTTATCTATCTGCTTACACGGGACCTTCCGCTCTCCTTAATCTTCGGCGCGATCGCACCTGCGAGTGCACCGGCGGGTACCGTTGCCGTCATTCAGGAATTCCGAGCAAAAGGCCCTCTTACCAAGGCACTCTACGCCGTTGTGGGTTTTGATGACGGCCTGGGAATCATTATCTTCGGGTTTTGCGCGGCAATCGCACGGAGCCTGCTTATTGCCGAAAGCGGCGGTGAGACCCCGGGCTTCCTTAATCTGATGAGTGCACCACTCCTTGAAGTGTTTCTCAGCCTTCTCGTAGGTGGTGTTATCGGTATTATCTTATGCATCCTTGCCCGGAGAATGTCCGACAACCGGGGTCTCTTTATTCTTGTCTTTTCGCTGGTTATGCTCTCTATCGGCTTATGTCATATGTTTCATCTGTCTCTTATTCTTACCAACATGATTATCGGTATGTTTATCGTGAATACACAGGCAAGTTCCCTTACGCACCGAATCACAAACGAGCTCTCGCAGATAATGCCGCTTCTCTTCGTTATGTTCTTTGTCCTGGCCGGTGCAAATCTTCATATCTCCGCTCTTCCGGCTCTTGGTGCTGTTGGTATTGTGTATGCCGTCGGAAGAAGTACAGGACTTGTGACAGGAGCAGCAATTGGCGCATTTCTGGGAAAACTGAACACAAACATTCGTAAATACATCGGCATGGGTATCCTGTCGCAGGCGGGGGTTGCTATCGGACTTGCTCTTATTGTAAAGAAGGAGTTTTCTACACTCGGCAGTCACGGTAGTCAGATAGGCGCAACAGTATTAACAACCATCACGGCAACATGTATTTTCTTTGAACTTATCGGACCGGTATTAACGAAGATCGGACTTGAGAAAGCAGGAGAGATACAAAAACAGTAGGCGTGTGTCCTCCTATATTTCATCCTGCATTCTCCATGCAAAGCTTTGCCTTCTTTCATACTGGAGTAAAAATGGAAACGCTTAACTCAGAATTGGATATGTTGTTTTCGCGGGGAGGAATTGAAAATCTCAGGCTTGCTTGAGTCGGTAGGAAGCTTGACTGCCACAGTTATAGGAGCCTCAGTTTTTGAAAATGATACCGTTTGATTAATTATTCGTGGTATATTTTTATGTTCTGGTATTGATGTTTGGCTTTGCCCGTTTATTGTACGATCGTCATAAGTTCTTCTTTTTCACCGTTGAAGACATTGAAGTCGACATATCCCCGGATGCCGGTCACCTTTCCACGGTCTGTATACTGCCAGAAGAGCCATGGACGCCTGTCCGGGAGCTGGGGAGGGTGGTAGTAATCGCATATCCAGATGGAGCAGTCGGTATAATGACCTTCCAGATATCTCTCATAGAATCTGTAGTTTGTATAGAGGATGGGCTTTACATTATACGCCTTTTCGATTTTATCGATATATATATCCAGTTCACGGTGCAGTTTTTCTTTTGAATCCTTTTCATTACTGCGCCCCATATATTCAAGATCAATAACCGGCGGCAGCATGCCTGGAAGATTCGGAACTGTTGCGATAAAGTTCTCGGCCTGCTCTTTGCCTGTTCTTTTAAATGAAAAAAAATGATACGCACCCACGATGAGCCCGTGCTGCCGGGCCCGACTGAAGTTATAGGCAAATCTTTTATCTACTAAGTCTCCTCCTTCGGTGGCCTTCATAAAAACAAATGTAAATTTACTGGTGCTCACTTTGGCCCAGTCGATCTCACCCTGATGATGGGAAACATCAAGCCCCTGAACCGGATGCTTTGAGAAGGAGATGTAATTATTCCGGATATTTCTGTAACTGCTGCAAGAGGTAAGCAGTGCCGACAGGAAGAAGAGGTATATGAGGCAATAGATTTTATAAATATATCGATGAATCATTATATTATTTATCTCCTTAAAAAACGCTATGAAAGAATTACCTGAAGGGTAAAAAAAATCAATACATATATCAAGCCGTATATGAGTCTAACTTCCGTCGTGCAGGAGAATTTTATTATAGAAATCTATACAGACGGCAGCTGTAATCCTGCCGGGAAGCTCGGTGCCTGGGCTGCAATTATTCTCATGTTTGGAGAGGAGATAGTTTTAAGTGGAACCGAATCGACCAGTTCACATAATGCTATGGAGCTTCTCGCGGCAATCAAGGCTCTGGAGCATGTTGCGGCAATCAAGGCTCTGGAGCATGTTGCGAAGATGAGCTCCCTGCATGAAGAAATTGTTCTCTACTCAGACAGTCAGTATGTTGTTGGTGCTGTAACAAGAATGGATGCGCTTATTGCGGATAATTTCATAACCGGAAAAGGAACAGTGAGAAAGAATAAAGAGCTACTTAAAACCCTTTTTCTGCTGATTCAAAAACTTTCGCCGCACTTTTATAAAGTAGCCGCACATCAGAAAAAAACCGCGCAGAGAAATATAAACAGGGAAGTTGATAAACTTGCACGAAAGCTGGTACGAAAATCATGACTATCTATGTAGACGCTGACGCATGCCCAACCGCAATTAGGGATATACTCCTGCGTGCTGCAGAGCGAAAGAAAATTCCTGTAATTTTTGTTGCCAATTCGACACTGAAACTGCCGCACTCTGTCTTCGTTTCAATGCACGTGGTTGAAAAGGGACCAGACATTGCAGATGACTGGATTGCCTTTAGAGCCAGCGAGGGTGACCTTGTTATTAGCGAGGATGTCCCGCTCGCGGACAGGGTGATAGAACATGGTGCTGTTGTTCTATCCAGCAGAGGGGTGTTTTTGGATAAGACTAACATCAAGGCACGCCTTGCTACAAGAGACCTGCTTTCAGACTTGCGTGACTCGGGTGTGGAAACAGGCGGCCCGCCTCCCTTTGATCAAAGAACAGTGCGTGCTTTTGCAAACGGGCTCGACCGGTTTTTGCAAAGAAAATGCATGAATTAAATTATGAACTAATGAAATTATACCATTACATAAAAGATCCCCCCTAAATAAAGCAGGCACCTCTTGTTTGGTCTCAAGATAAGAGGTAATTTCAATAGTTCCCTTTTGGCGTTCTTTCAGCTGTGCAAAGAACGCCAAAAGAGATGACCGCGAAATATTTGATTCCCCTTGACGTTTCTCATAGTACGAGCCACTGTAGTTATGTTGCTTACATTCTGTATCAATGGAGATCCCGATGCCATCTTCTGTACCGGAAATGTTTTTTGAAACCGTTCATACCTGTCCCCAAAAAGAAGCCCTTCGAATACAGAGAGACAATTCCCTCCTTTCTTTCAGTTATCAGGAATGCGGAACGAAGGTTGAAAAGCTGGCAAAAGCACTTTTTGATGCCGGAATAAAACCGGGAGACCGGGTGGCAATACTGTCAGACAATATGCCCGAATGGTCTCTTAGTGACCTGGCATTGCTCTCAATTCAGGCTATTGTTGTTCCTGTTTACCAGACACTGCCGTCCCAACAGATTTCTTATATACTGAATGATGCGTCTTGCAAAGCGATCTTTGTGCAAAACACCGAACAATATGAGAAGATAGTTGAGATACACGATGCGGTGCCAAGCCTGTCTCTCATTTTCTCTTTTGAAAGGATCAACGCATCCATTTTAACCTTTGATGAGCTCATAGCTGGCATACTGGACGATCAGGGTCCCTGGCTATCCGGGCGAATCGCCGGGATAGATCCCCAAAAAACATGTAGTATAGTATATACTTCCGGAACAACAGGTGATCCAAAGGGAGTAGAACTTAACAATGCCGGTTTTGTGCATGACATAGTCGAATCTGAGCGTGTACTGACTTTGTACCAGGACGATGTATTCCTCTCATTTCTGCCCTTGTCGCATCTGTATGAACGCCTTGCAGGTCACTGGTGCCCCATGTATCGGGGGAGCACCATACATTATGCCAGAAGTATTAAGACTGTTATAGAGGATATATCAATAGCAGCGCCAACAGTTATGGTCTCTGCTCCTCGACTTTTTGAAAAAGTGGCCTCTGCCGTTAAGGACCGGGCAGCATTAGGAAACATTCCTGCAAGAATGATTTTTTCCTGGGCATTGTCGGTTGGGTTAAGATATCACGAAAAGCGGGTTTCCGGATGCACCATGCTACTGCTTCCTCTTTTTTATCGGATTGCGTGGAAGCTTGTATTCTCAAAAATAAAAAAGAAGCTGGGAGGACGATTTCGGTGCCCCATCGCGGGGGGAGCACCCCTTTCTGTTGAAACATTGAAATTTTTTGAAGCAATTGACATGCGTATTATCGAAGGGTATGGAATGACCGAAGCCCATCTTATTATTACACTGACTCCTCCGGGTAAGACCCGATACGGTTCATGCGGAAAGGCAATAGGTGGTGTATCCCTTAAAATAGCCGATGACGGAGAAGTTCTGGTAAAGGGGCCCACCGTTATGAAAGGATATTACAATAAACCGGACTTGACATCCGAAATTATTGATGAAGAGGGATGGCTCCATACGGGTGATATCGGATACCTGGATGATGACAACTACCTGTACCTGGTTGATCGTAAGAAGAATATAATAGTTACCTCAGGTGGAAAAAACGTAGCGCCTGCCCCTATAGAGCATCGCTTAAAAAAGAGCAAATATATAAACGACATCTGCCTGGTGGGAAGCCGCAGAAAATTTATCAGCGCTTTGATTATTCCGGAGATAAGTGAACTTCGCAGATGGGCCGAATTACACGGTTTGGCCGATGCAACAGACAATGAGCTGTGTGAAAATGATTCAGTTTATCTGTTGTATCAGGATGAGATAAACCAGCTTCAGGACGGGCTTGCCCGCTTTGAGACGGTAAAGAAATTTCAAATAGTCAAGGAACCACTTTCAATCGAAAAGGGAGAGATAACTCCCAGCATGAAAATAAAGAGAACCGTTGTTGAGAAGAATTATAAAGACCTGATAGACAGAATGTATGAATAAATGACAAAAAAAACTCAGAATAGGCAAATCCCCTGGTAATATTGTGAGTAGTGAACCCGCTTAAATTTAAGATAATCAAAGAGTCATGGAACAAAACTGACAAACTGAGTTCCGGTGCGCAGCAAATCATTCACTCGCATTATGTATTTCTGAACTACATCATGAGTTTAAATTACCTGTAGTCTATAAGTATTCAATAGATGTACGAGTGTTACAGAGATTGTATTATTGGATAGAATGCACTAAATGATATCAGATGGTTTCAAGAATAGGGTCATATCGACAACCTGTTCCGGAAAAAAGAGTTGATGTCCATTTAATTTATTATTATATTATAATAAAAGATTAAATGGGGGTTAATCATGACCAGGAAGATTTGTTTAATATTTTACATATTGCTTTTTGCAAGCTGCGTGCAGGCTGAAGAGTCGCAGACTGCTGCTAACCCACCTCAGGGCGAATACAGGAAGATAACACCGGAAAAAGCGAAGGAGTTGATGGTTGAAGGAAACCTCATACTGGATGTAAGGACACCTGAAGAGTTTGAGCAGGGACATATCCCGGGTGCAGTTCTTTTGCCTGTTCAGGATATACTTAACAACAAGCTGGATCTTTTGCCTGACAAAGGGCAGATAATACTGGTATATTGCCGAAGCGGAAACCGGAGTGCTCACGCAACACGTTCACTCATCAGAGAGGGGTATACAAACGTAATTGATTTCGGCGGGATTATTGACTGGCCCTATGAGATTGAATAGAAACAACTATTGAATCTGTAAACTACTATCACTGAAAGGCAAGGGCGCGCTTCCCGAAAATCGCATAGATATCTATCAGTGAATCCTGAAATGGATGTTCACAAGAATTCCTCCTGTTAAATGAACTCTTAATTTTATTCCGGAATGTTCATATTGGTAACCAAAAAAATATTCTTCATTATAATGATCAATTAATGCTGTACGGCTGATTCGGTGCGGTCGCGTCCTTTTCTTTTGGCTTCATAAAGAAGGGCGTCCGCCCGTTTGATTATTACATCTATGTTTTCAGAACCGTTGTTGTTGGTAACTCCTGCGCTGATGGTTATTGTGATCGGATTATCTTCAAAATAGAAAATTGTTTTGTTTATTGTTGAACGGATTTTATCCATTGTAGCTACTGCATCTACGAGTGGACAGTTTTTTAATAGAATTAGAAATTCCTCTCCACCCCAGCGAAACAGAAGGTCACTGTCGCGGATTGAATTTTTTACTATTTCTGTAATTTTGATCAGAATCTGGTCGCCAGCAGCGTGGCCATAGGTATCGTTAATTGCTTTAAAAAAATCAAAATCGAAAATTGCCAGTGAAAAAACAAGTTGCGACCGAATACTCTCTTTTCGCAGTATTTCAATGTACAGGTCAAAGGCTGTTCGGTTGTACGAACCGGTTAATTTGTCTGTTGTGGCAAGTTGCTCCATTCGAGTATTATAGCGTGAAAGTATATAGAGTAAAATTATCAGAATGCCGATACAGATAATTATGCTCATAGCAATATTTATATAGAGCGCGACACGAATGTTTTCAGTTATTCGTTGTTCGGTCTGCTCGATTATCATGATCCAGTCCAGTTCCGGGATGAAGCGACTGCTTATGTGAATAGTCTCCATGCCCTGTTCAAAGGAAATAACCTGAGGGGCCTTTGTTAACAGAATATCCTTTTTATTGTGGAGCCCCGGCAGGTCGGTTATTTGCGATCCCTGCAGTAGGCTTTGGGCACTGTAGAGTATTACTTTTCCTTTAGCATCTGAGATATAAATATTTTTTTTGTATTTCAGATTGTGATCATCAATAATTTTACGAACTGCTACAACTTCTATACCCACTCCGGTAGAACCGATAAAATTATCATCATGGTCAAAAACCTTATAGTTGAAAAAGATGGTTGATTCATCATTATTGGTTGCATCGGCTTCAATGTTCAGCTCGTATAAGCGGTCTGCTTTTTTCAGGTTATAAAACCAGTTGTCCCGAGTGTCGGCAGGGCTGACCTTTTTAAAGATTCCTTTGGGGTAGTAGTAGTTGCCGGTTTGGTTGGAAACAAAAAAGGCGGAAGATACGTTATAGTTTTGTTTAATCTGTTTAAGGTAGTTTTTTATCTGATTCTGGTCTTTTTCACCATTTATTATCCATTTACGCAGGAATGCGTCATTTGCCATAACTGAGGCAATCAGTTTGGGAGCTAAAAGGTCGGTTTTGATCTTTGAATAGATTGTGCCGCTTGTTAGCGGAATTTCGCTGGATTTGATTTGTGATCGCAGCGAATGACGTGATACCAAAAAACTGGAAAGGGTTGTTAATATAAACCCAAACAGCAGTAATAAGATTATAAAGACTATGTAAAACCGTGTTTTTATCACCTGGTGTCTCCGGTTATTATATTAGAATGACCTTTTACCATGTAGCTATTAAGCTGCAAAGTAAAATTTCTTGCAGCACAGAATATGAGACAGGGGCAGTCGCTTTAAGGTTATAATTATAACCTTAAACTATTACCAGTGTAAACCATGGTTTTTAAAAGTCTTCATTATTTATTGCTTTGAATAAATAAAAATGGAATTTATAGGGTTACCCAAAACGAATTCTTTACAAATTACCGGTTGGGTTGCAATTTTAACCAGTTAGGAAAGTCTTTTTTTAGAAAATTTTATTGTCTAAAAACAGGCTTATGTGAAATTGTAACACTGTTTGACTGTTTCGAACTGGAAATTTAATCAGCATGAATTTTTCAAAAGCTATGAAGAGAGTGATGTTGAATTGCCTGGTTTTAAGCTCTCTTTAAAAAATAATTGATTTACCAAATAAATATTATCAGGACTGTATACATGAAAGAAAATCTCGCTACCGTTTATAACTCTTCAGAAATTGAGAGTGAAGCGCTCGATCTTTGGACAAAGACAAAAAGTTTTGCTGCAGACCCGTCGCAGCCAGGTGAGTCTTTTGCTGTGGTTATCCCCCCTCCAAATGTTACTGCGGCACTTCACTTGGGTCACGCATTGAATAACACCCTTCAGGATATTATGATCCGAAAAAGCCGTATGCAGGGAAAAAACACTCTCTGGATGCCGGGAACTGATCATGCCGGAATTGCGACACAAACAGTAGTCGAAAAGCGGATTTTAGCAGAAGAGGGTAAGCGCCGGACAGATTTTGAACGATCGGAATTTGTTGGCCGTGTTCAGGACTGGAAGGATGAGTATGAGGCGCGCATCATTAACCAGCTTAAGGTTATGGGGTGCAGTTGCGATTGGGATCGAACCCGTTTTACTATGGATGAGGTTTGTGCTAAGGCCGTTCGTGAAATATTCTTTCGTCTGTATGATGACGGCTTGATATATCGGGGTAAAAGACTGGTTAACTGGGATCCGGCAACACAGACGGTTCTGGCGGATGATGAGGTTGAGCATGAAACCATAGAGGGATTTTTCTGGTATTTACAATATCCGCTTGTTGAACCTGTGGATATTGATGGAGAGAAGGTTACACATATAACAGTCGCTACAACACGTCCCGAAACGATGTTGGGTGATACGGGCATTGCCATGAATCCATCGGACCCCCGGGCAGATAAGCTTGTGGGGAAAAAGGTCCGCCTGCCACTTATTGGCCGCGAAATTCCTATTGTAGCTGACCTGCATGTTGTGCTGCCCGATCCGGAAAGTGCTGATGAGAAGGCAAAATTTAGTACAGGATTTTTAAAGGTAACTCCCGCTCACGACCCCTATGACTGGGAAATCGGTATACGCCATGAGTTGCAGGTTATAAATATTATGGCTCCTGATGGTTCGATAAGTGATTCGCATGGCTGGGAAGATGCTGTTGGAACTGAAGGTGAACAGTTTGTTGGAATGGATCGTTTCGAGGCTCGTAATGCAATTGTGGAGTGGTTCCGTAGTGAGAATCTTCTTGAGCAGGTTCGGGAATATGCCCATGATGTGGGGCATAGTTATCGTAGTCATGTTCCGATAGAGCCCTATCTTTCGGATCAGTGGTACATATCGGTCAAGAAACCAATTGACCGTTTGGCGAAAGATTTTGGAACAGATATTATGCCCGATACCGATATTCCTCAGAACTCTCTTGCTGGCATGGCATTGAAACCTTTGATGGACGAGAAACTTACGATTATTCCGGACCGGTATAATAAGAATTACCGTGTATGGCTTGAGAATTTGCGTGACTGGCCGATAAGCCGCCAGCTTTGGTGGGGGCACCAGATTCCAGTTTGGAGCAAGGCTGGTGATCATAAAAACAGCTATGGAGATGCGGTTCGAGTTCTTGTATTTGAAGGTAGTGACGGACCGGTCAGTTATATATGCGTTAAACCCGAAATGGCAGATGTCGAGAAGACAATAGAGGCCGACGGTTGGGTTCGTGATAATGATGTTCTGGATACCTGGTTCAGCTCGGCACTGTGGCCGTTTAGTACACTTGGATGGCCTGACGATAATGAGGCGTTGCGCCGTTATTACCCGGGGTCGGTGCTGTGTACGGCACGCGAGATAATTACCCTGTGGGTTTCACGAATGGTGATGATGGGCCAGTATGTGCTGGGAGATATTCCGTTCAGCGATGTGTTCATTCATGCCATGATTCAGGATGGAGAGGGTCGCAAGATGTCAAAGTCTCTGGGTAACGGTATTGACCCGCTCGAGATAATTGACAGCCATGGAGCCGATGCCATGCGTTTTGCCCTGGCTTCGATGACGACCATGACTCAGGATGTGCGCATGCCTATTGAGAAGATGACTCTTCCGGATGGCCGGGAGGTTAACAGTTCTCCGAAATTTGATATCGGGCGTAATTTTTGTAACAAGATGTGGAATGCATCACGATTCGCTATGACAAATCTGGAAGATATTTCAGAGATAAAAGATATAAAGCTTGAAATAGAGGATGTCTGGATACTGTCCCGACTGCACAAGACAATAGCCGCTGTAACATCCCAGATTGATGAATACAGATTCAGCGATCCGATTAACGGACTGTACAGATTTTTCTGGAACGAAGTCTGTGACTGGTATCTGGAACTGATAAAGCCGCGAATGTGGGACGATGCACGCAAGGGTAGCGCTCAGCGAGTTTTGGCCTATGTTCTTGACTGCTCTCTTCGCCTGCTTCATCCTTTTCTGCCCTACATAACTGAGGGTATTTATCAGAAGTTAAACGGTTTTATGAGTGACCGGTCGATACCGAAAGTTGCAGAGCTACAACCAGCGGAGGTATTGATTAAGGCTGCATGGCCCGAGTCTGTTATAGAACTTTATAACGATGAAGCTGAAAAGAATATGGAGATAATTCAAAACGTTATCAAGATGATTCGTGAAATTAGAACCAAGTATCAGGTGAAGCCTAAGGATAAGGTTGATGTCACAATAAAGACAACCGGAACACGGGAAACGGTTTTAACAGAAGAGTCGCGGCTTGTATGTAATATTGCCGGTTTACAGAATTTAACAATTACAAATGCTGTAGATCAAAAACCAGAACGCTCGGCTGTTGCTGTTGGCGAGGGTATAGAGCTGTTTGTTCATGATGTTGTTGATACCGAAGCCGAGCTTGCGCGGTTGAACAAACAGAAAAACACTCTGTTGCAGGATATTGAGCGTGCCGAAAAAAAATTGAACAATGAAAACTTTATTGCTCGTGCGAATCCTGATGTTGTAGAGAAGGAGCGGTCGAAGCTGGCTGCCCTGCAGGATCAGTATGCAGATATTGAAAAGAACCTTAAGCTGTTGTAACGGGGGTGTGCCGTGAAGAAAAACAGTCTTACTACGGAAGAGAAGAGGGTAATAAACGATAAGGGCACAGAGGCGCCCTTTATCGGAATCTATACCGACTTTGACGAACCTGGAACATATTTGTGCAAACAGTGCGACGCCCCTTTATACCGTTCGACCGATAAGTTCCATTCCGGTTGTGGATGGCCGGCATTTGATGATGCCATAGAGGGCGCCGTTACCGAACAGCTCGATGCGGATGGATCGCGAACTGAAATAGTCTGTTCGAGCTGTGGTGCACATTTGGGTCATATTTTTCACGGCGAGAGATTGACACCAAAAAACAGAAGACATTGTGTTAATTCCATTTCCATGAACTTCGAAGAGCAGTAGGATGTAGAGTAAATCTGAAAATGTAAAATATCTAACAATGTATTGTTTCTTCTGTTAGTATGTGATAGAGTAAAATAATTTATACGGCGGTAAGAAATTATGAATTCAAGTAACAAGTGTTTATTGTTTTTAATGCTGATGAATTTCAAACAGAGATTAACTCGCGCGTTGACCGATATCAGGCCGACAAAAAAGTACTGCTCTCGGTCTCTCCCTTAAATATGGGGCGTGATGGTATGGCGCTCTATAGGGGATCTTCCGAGAGTATGGACTTGCCTTCACCCTGGGATAGTTACGAGTTAAACAGCATTCAGGTGAAAACTGCCTTTTTAAACTATACCGAAAGCATGATAATGTTGTTTGAGCCGGATTATCTTATTATCGGTGTAGAGGTAAATCTGCTTATTCGCAATAATCCTGATCTTTGGGAATCCTATCTCGAACTGCATGATTATGTATATAGTAATTTAAAAGAAGAATATCCTGATTTGCCAATTGGTGTATCTGTCTTCTGTGTGCCCTATTTCCCTGACTGGTCGCCGACGGATAATCTTGAAGAGCAACTCGCCGGACTTAAAGAGCTTGAGGACTCATCAGATTTTATATCATTTTCTGTACATCCCTTTATGAGTGCATTAACCGCTGAAACATTCCCCGATGATTATCTGAGAAAATTATTCGAAATGACAGACAATCCCGTTGCCATCTCAGAAAGCAGTTATCCGGCACAGTACTGGCAGACAATAACTGAACCTGTAATTGACTTTAACGGAACACCTGAAAAGCAGAGTAACTTTCTTTCGGGTCTGCTTGGTGAATCAAACACCTTTGAAGCGCTGTTTGTAATCTGGTTTTCGATACATGATTATGATGCTCTCTGGGAAGGCGCTCTTAACAGGGATCCGATTGGCCTTGTATGGCGCGACACCGGACTGTTTGATGAAACTGGTAAAAGCCGAGAAGCCTTTGATCTATGGCAATCCTGGTATAAGAAAGAATATAAACAAGAGTAGAATGGTCCAGTTTCTTTCCCTTATTAAGACTGGAATTAGAAAATTCAGGGGTTGCTGTCACAAAACTTTTCAAAAAGTAATTTTTTTAGTATCTTGAGACTGCCTATATTGTCAGAAGTAGGGGGTAAAGATGAATAAAATAATAACAAGAAAAGAGTTCATACAAAAATGCATGTCGATATCTGTGATTTCGTCAGCTGCGTTACACGGATTGGTTCCTAAAGATTTATTTGGTTCGACCAGCAGTACTTTGGTTGCTGTTAGGGGAGGAGAGCCGGATAAACTCTTTGATAAGGGCATAAAGGCCCTGGGTGGAATGTCCAACTTTGTGAAAAAGGGGCAAACAGTTTTGATAAAGCCCAATATAGGTTGGGATAAGGATCCAGTTTCTGGTGCGAATACCAATCCACTGCTGGTCAGACGCGTGGCTGAGCACTGCATAAATGCAGGCGCAAAAAAGGTTTATGTATACGATCATTCCTGTAACCACTGGGTTGGAGCCTACAAAAACAGTGGTATTGAGCAGGCTGCGAAAGATGGTGGTGCGGAGGTTCCGCATATGCAGGGTGCCCGATATTTTAACAAAGTTAAGGTACCAAAAGGGAAAACCCTTAAAGAGGTAGAAGTTCACTCTTTGGTTCAGGAGGCGGATGTTTTTATAAATATTCCAATTCTTAAGCATCATGGTGGGGCTAAGATGACATCTGCAATGAAAAATTTGATGGGTGCTGTTTGGGATCGATCACACTACCACAGAAGCGGGTTGCATCAATGCATTGCTGATTTTTGCACATATAGAGTGCCAGATTTGAATATTATCGATGCATACACGGTAATGCACAGTAATGGACCACGGGGTTACAGCAAAAAAGATCTGGTTATAAAAAAAATGCAGCTCTTATCGACTGATATAGTTGCTGCAGATGCAGCCTCGGCTGCGATAATAGGCTTCCCTCTGTCACAAATTCACTATATAGCCCATGCCAATAATCTAGGGTTGGGTGAAAGTGATTTGAATAAAGTTAAATCAATAAAATTAGCTTTATGAAAAAAAGATATTTCAGAACAGCCATAGCAACTGCAGTTTTTCTTCTCTTTCTGATGGCATTCATTAATCCCGGAGGCATTTTTGTTGCAATAGGATCCCTGTTAGAGGGATTTCAAATTGGCCCGCTGCTTCTTAAGCTCCTCTATTCCATTTCTTTAATGGCTCTTATTCAGTTAGTGCTGCTCATTATTTTGACACTGCTTTTCGGAAGAGTCTACTGCTCATTTTTATGTCCACTGGGCATATTGCAGGATATAATGTCAAGAATCCGTAAACCCTTTACTGTATCATACCGAAGTATATCTCCATTTATCCGCTATTCGATATTAGCAGTAGTAATCGGTTCCATTATTCTTGGCACAAGGGCTTTGTCAGTTTTTACGGATCCCTATGCAAACTTCGGAAGGATAGCAACCGCAATATTCAGAAATGGGTATGTCTTTGTTAGAAATAGTTTTGTTTATATTCTTAACTTTTTTAATAACTATTCGATTGCGGCTGAACAGTATAGTGTTGTTACTCTCAATTCCTTTTTTGCGGTATCAACTCTATTTATTCTCCTTCTGGTTCTTGCTTACAGGTATAGAAGGCTGTACTGTAATATATTGTGTCCGGTTGGAGCTTTGCTGGGACTAGTCTCCAGATTTTCACTATTTAAAATCAGGTTTTCCGAGTCGTGCATCCACTGCAAAAAATGTGAGCAGGTTTGTAAATCAGAATGTATAAAGATTACAGAAAACAGCTCGTTTGTTGATGATGAAAGATGTATCCGCTGTTTTAATTGTGGGTCTGTTTGCCCAGTTGATGCTGTCAGCTTAAGCCATATAAAACCGCTTCAAATTATAAAAAAGAAAGAGAGAGAGGATGCTGATCCGGTTTCCCGAAAAGAATTTATAACCAAAGGTGTGTTTATTTCGCTTTCGATAGGTGCGCTTTCAACAATTCCGATACGTAGCCTTCTTAAAAAAGGAAAAATCTTTCCAGTGCTGAACAACAGGTCTATTATTCCACCGGGAGCGGTATCTGTTGAGCGTTTTATTGATAGTTGTATCGGGTGTCATCTTTGTACTGCGGCATGCCCGACTAAGATTTTACGGCCTTCAACTACTGAATATGGTTTTAGAGGAATTTTACAACCGGTTATAGACTACAAAAATGGATTCTGTGAATATACATGCATTAGTTGTTCACAGGTGTGTCCAACCGATGCGATCCGTCCGATAACTGTTAAAGATAAACAGAAGGTTAGAATAGGTAATGCCCGATTAGCGCCTGATGAGTGCATTGTTTATAAAGATTCAATAGCATGTGGCGCTTGTGCAGAGCATTGTCCAACCGGAGCTCTTAAAATGGATAAAAAAGAAGGGCTTTCTTATCCAGCTCCAGCTATTGATGATCAGCTTTGTATTGGTTGCGGCGCCTGTGAATATGTTTGTCCGGCTGCTCCCAAGGCTTTTAAAATAGAGCCGCTTTCAGTACATGAAAGGCGTAAAACTCGTGATGATAAGGGTGTCGAGATTGAAGTTGATGAGACAGAATTTCCATTTTAAGGTATGGACTACTTCCAAAAACCCGATTAGAGATGATTACACAAGGTCAAATTCAGATTTTTGGATGTGCCCCTGATGAGGTTATGTTCTATACTTTAAGTGACTGATAAATGTTAAGAGTTGCTTCTGAATGGTTTAACGTATAGAAGTGAACTCCGTGAACTCCATGTTCAATCAGATCCTGAACCTGGTCGATTGCCCACTTAACACCCGTGCTTTTAACAGAATCGTCATCTTCAGCTTCGGTTATAGAACGAAGCAGGGGAGCCGGAAACCTTGAACCAGCTGATAGTTCGGCCATGCGCTTCATGCCTTTATGAGTTGTTATGGGCATTATTCCTGCAATTATTGGAATATCAATTCCTGATATTTTGCAACGATCAGAAAAATCATAAAGATCCCGATTCTCGAAGAAGAGTTGAGTACAGATATAGTCGGCTCCGGCATCGACCTTCTGCTTAAGATATTCCATTTCCAGCAGTCGGTTTGGTGTTAGAGGATGACCCTCTGGAAACGCAGCAATGCCGATTCCCATTGATGGAAAATTCTCTTTTATAAAGCTAACAAGATCCGATGCATAGTTAAATCCGTCTTTAACCGGTATGAAATTCTCATAACCTTCAGGAGGGTCACCACGAAGAGCCAGAATATTGCTGATTCCGTTTTTGTGGTATTCGGTAATAATTGTTTTAATTTCGTCACGGGTAGCGCCAACACATGTTAAATGGGGTATAACCGTTAAATCAGTCTCATTATGCAGCTTCATAACCAGATCATGTGTCTTTTGTCGTGTAGATCCACCGGCACCATAGGTTACACTAACAAAAGCTGGTTTCAGGGGAATCAGTTCTTTTATTGTAGAGTATAGTTTTTCAAAGCCCGCGTCTGTTTTAGGTGGGAAAAACTCGAAACTGAAAGTTGGTTTATTCTGTGCTAATATTTCACGTATATGCATATCTACTCCGCTATTTTGAATCGGTTTGCACTCTTTTGAATTGATTTTAATGATCAACCTATTAAAACTGTTGAATTTGATCAACTCATTTTGATTCTTTTGAGGATTCGGGCTGTACTGGTGAAAAATCTGGTTGCGTAAAATAAAATATTATCTACTCTTAGAGGTGATCTAAAAACTTGGATATTTACTTACCTTTAGAAGTTTTCCGTTATTAGCTCTCAGAAATCCTAATGGAAAATCCGATATTTGTTTCAGATGGAGGCTTTATGCGGACTGTTATGGCGCTGATTGTTCTTATTATGATAAATCCCCTGTTTGCTGAGAGTCTTATGTTTAAAAGGCTGAAAACGGGAACTATTGAGCAAAAAACTGAGGCTATGTACCATCTGGGATATGCCCGTAACCGTAAGGCGTTCTGGTTATATGTTAAGTACCTCAGTTTTACTCCACTTGGTGTTGACGGGTTGCCGGCAATACAGTGCCGTGAGGCTGCTGCTGATGCTCTGGGGCGAATTCGCGATCCTCGAGCGGCTAAATATCTGTTGGAACGCTGGAAAATAGAGAAGCAGCCTTCTGTACGCCGAAAAATAATCCATTCTTTGCGAAATTATCAGGACGAAGAGATTGCTGATGTAATTCGAGCCGGTATGAAAGATGAAGATGAGCGTATTGTCTTCGAATCAATTGTAAGCTCTGCATATTATAAAAATGATGCACTTAGTGCCGATCTGAAAAGCTATTTTGATTCAACCGAAAGTACTACATTAAAGCTGGCATGTGCTTTTGCTCAGGTTATGCTCAACAGTAATGCTGATGATAACGCCCTGTTTTTAAGAAAATCATTAACAAATAACGACCCCGAGGTTCGCTACTGGTCGGCCTTTTTTTTAGCAGAAGCTGATCGGGTCGAAGCAATCCGGGATATAGAGCGCGCGTTAGAGATAGAGTACCGTTATTATGTTGCACGTGAGCTCGATATGGCTCTTACCAGGTTAAGGTTTTCTGTGAAGGCGAAAAGGCAATTGCGGGAATACAATGAATATGAGAGAATTATAAAGTGACTGTAAACTTTTCTGCGATTTTTTTTAATCTTTCGAGATAGAGACCGTCTGCGTTCCGAGGGGCAATAATCTGTAAAAGAGCACCCTTCTTTTTTCCGTTCATTATAACTTCAAATCCAAAATAGTTCTTTTCATCTGCTTCGGATTCGACTTTTTTCTCTCCATTGAATACTGGTGCGTCTTTCATGGATGTCGGTGGTGATTTAGAAGCCGAGCTTGAAAATTCAAAAGACGAGAGGAGATAGTTTTCACGTTCGGTTATAACTGTTCGCTCAAATTTATCCGCTCCCTTCCGCTGGTTAAGATGCTTTTGAAAATCGGTGACGTTTTTATAGTTTGCGTATTTGTGTTCCATAGATGAAACAAGAAGAATGGCGTCGTATCCTTTTTTTGAAGTATCAAACCTGATACCTGCGGTAAAGCTGTCACTGCCTGTTTGCTCTGCTTTTCGTACGGCACGCTTCAGAATTGAAATTTCGGCGTTATCAATAGTTACACTATACTGAAGATAATCACTGTAAACTGTGATTCTGTTATTGTATTTGTACATAAGCAGAGAGGCATTGCTGTTAAGCCTGCTGAACCGGTCTCCCTCGCGCATTCGAAGTCGGTCAATCAGGGCCGAAGCTCTTGCTCCTTCAACTGAAACACGTTCATCTACAGAAGATAGCAGACGAACTGATTTTAAAAGCAGTAATCCCTCCATCTTGTTAAACTTTTCAGAAAGAATAATTCCCTGTTGCAGGTAGTAGTCTATTCCTTCGAACGAGACGGGTTTATAGGTGAAGTCGGGTGATTCGGTTGTTATAATTTTTCCGGTTGGTGTAACAAGGTAACGGTTATTGCTTTTGTCGGTAATTGAAAGCCAGCCCGGCATTTGAGCATTAAGAGAAGTCGGTATGTAAAAAAGATAAAATATTAGTAAAAACAGAATTGCATTAAAACGAATCATGATAACCTCAAAGTAGCACAACAAGTACTACCAGTGCGATTATTACAACTAAACTCAACAGAGCAATAAGGCCTAAATGCCTAAAGCTATTGTCTCCCTTTCCTTTTGTAACTTTCGAGAAGTCCCACATTTCTGCTTTGATGTTCTCTTCTTCAATTATTCTTGCTAGAATGTTCTTTGCAATCAGGCAATAGATACGGAAGCCTCCTGATTGCAGAGGTGTTATTTCCTTAACGCGACCACGAATCGGTAAAAAATTGTTGTTGGTATCATAGGCATTCAGAGCAGTAATAATTTTTTTTGAGATGTCATCATGACTAATTAGTGAGACTTTGATAATGTCGCCGATTTTTATGTCATTGATATAGGTGCCGCGAACTGGCGCGATGATCAGAGCTCCTTCTACTGTATGTGCAGCAAGTTTTTCTATTTCCGGGCGCTCCTGTGCTACTTCCTGTTTCTGGTCGCTGGCCAGTTTCAATGGAATGCCCAAGTCGACCATCTCAAGAGTCGAAAGGTCAGAAAAGTCGATGGTACATTCTGCGCCTGGTAAACCATATGACTTTTCGATAATTTCGGTTAGGGTTTCGGTTATGTGTTCCTGGTCGTTATCAACGACATCGTAAACAAGTTGATAACCGTCAATGGAATCAGTCAGAAGGGTTAAGAAATCATCGGAATCGGTTAAAGACGGTGTCTGTTGCAACTGGCTTAATACTGTAAAGAAGAGTTTCCAGTTATCAGTCAGTTTTACCTTATCGTATTCGGCTTGATCTGAAAAGGTAAGAAGTGCAACGTGCAGAAGATTTTCGTCTTCAAGATGAAAGAAAAGCTGAAACAAGCCGTATATTTCGGCGGCTTCTATCGAAAATTTACCGTAAACAACCCGGACATCCTTCAAATCGCCTGAAACCAGGCGACGAGCTTTATCAGCATCGTTACCGGCAAGTTTAAGGGCTAATATCATTTTGTTTGCGCTGTCTATTGCCATAATACCTCAGTATAGAGTAATGGTGCTTCTTTAAGAAAACTTCTAAGCTGTTGTATTCATTTTGTAATGATTTTATTTATTGATCAAGCAAAAATTTTTCTACAAATTCATATTTAAGTTGAGGTGGCATGTCTAGAATTTTTTTTACGGCCTGAATTACGTCCGGTAAATAGCGAATTGGCGCCTTAAGCAGATAAAAATTCTGATTATCGATGTTCAGATTGTTATATACTTCGATCTGTTTTAATGGGAAATTTATACCCAGAGTAGATCCATAGGCAAAAAGAATGTGTTCTGGTGCGATATAGGCGGTGTATAATGTTTTTACATTCATCTCAACTCTTTTCATGCCTCTGTAGTTAGCAAGAGTCTCTTCTGGTATTTTCGTGAAGTATTTTGGGTTATCAGTCATGACAAGTACTAACAGTTTGTCTTTCCGGTTAACAAAAATTTCAAAATATGTGTTAAAATGTTTGTAAGCAAGCAGTAAATCGTTTAATGATTCACGACCCCGGTCATAATCCCTTATCAGCTGCTTATTCATTTTTTTATACAATTGTAAACCTGCTGTTATCTTTTTTTATTAGTCTGTCTGAATACATCTCTTCAAGAATTAATTCTGTTTCCGGTTTTTCTCGATGCAAATATTCAGACAACGCTATGCTCGACATAGTACCATTAATGCGAATTATTTCAACTATATCGCGCTCTACTTCTGAAATAATCCCAATGACATGACTATTGTCGATAGTGATATCTTCAGTAATTACTGAAAACTTTTTATTCGAAAATTCACAGTATGATTGGAAAACAGATCGAATATTATCCTCAACCATATGTGAAAAGTTTTTCAACCGGATAAAAAAAGGTTTCTCGCCTGTTTTAGAAAATTTGATGAGTTTAACTATGAACTCATCTACAAAAGAGGGATCAATGACCTCGACTCCCGAAAAATCACATAAAACAGTTTCGTCGGCTGAGACATTCACAAGTTTTTTTATAGCGTTTTCGTAAAACCTGCGACCTGTTGGCCTTGTTATAAGATCTGGTAAGTCGACCTTCATGCTCTTAGCCATTTTTTCTATTGATAATAACATGGTTTACCCGTAAAGTGAAATAGAAATCTGAGTTCCGTTAAACTGTTCCAGATCATTTTTTAAAAATGAGTAGGCTCCTTCAGAGTAGCCTTTGTTATAAACAAAAGCCACCGAGCTCTTCTGTGAACGGATAAAAAGATTTCCCTTCATCTCCTTTATAATCGAATTTACACGGCACAATCCGTACCCGAATTCCCGCTTGCCTGAAATAGGCGATGTTAAGGCGTTTTTTATCAGTTCGGCACCTGTACCGTATTGCTCTTTCTGCTCTTTTGAAAAGCTCTCTTCAATGCCTATTCCCGAATCAGCAATTACAAGCCGGATAACATTTTCGCGATTATAGGTATATGTCTGTAAGGCCAGAAACCCGGAATCCATGCTGTGCTCAAAAACATTCTGGCAAATTTCTGAAATTACAGTCACAAAGTAGTTAACCGTGTCGGGGGAGAACCAGTGCTTTAAAATAAAAGAGCCGCGTTTTCGGAAGGTGGCAACTGACTGTGAAATCACCCTTACGCTTTCACGCTCTACACTTGGTATCTCGGTAATTTCGAGTACACGTCTGCTGAAAGCGCTTCTGCTCAGCTGTTTTTTTGCATCAAGTGCAATTGGTGTTTCAAAGAGGGGAAAGCTGAAAAAGTTCATTCGTAACAGATATTGATGAATTGGTAGCGGAATATGTATCAGCTGTAGCCTGTTGCCGGTATTTTTTAAATATCTACGGGCGATCAACAGAAGGTTCGTCATGGAATAGGGTTCAACAAAACTAATCGTCCCCATATCGAGGGCACGAATATTTGAACTGTATATTTTTTTTTCCAATGCGATGATTGAATCAAAAGAATATATATCATTTAGTTTGTCCGGAAGTGTCAGTACTCCCTCTTGTTCTTCCATAACCAGTTTAATTACTCTCTAATCAGGCTTTAAATTCGGAGTTATTAGCAATCCCCGTGTTAATTATCGGCATCTTTATGGTTATGGTAAAGTATTGAATATGGAGGGTTACTGGTTTGCAGCAATGACTAATTCTTTGTCGTAGGTGTCAATCAGGTGATTCCAGCTGTATTGTAGGGCGTGTTCATGTAGTCTGTCTCTTAAAACTGTCGAATCTGAACTGTGAAGTTTTATTAAAAGATCTGCCATACCGATATAGTCGCCGGGGCGATACAGAAGATCGCTAAATGGTTTATATAGGGTCGGGTAAACTAGGTGCTCAGGAAGCAGAGGGATAACTCCGCAGAAAACCGCCTCCATAACGCTTATTCCAAAAAATTCATGATTTGATGTCACAGGTAAAAAATCTGCCTGCTGTATCATTTCACTGTATTCATCGCCAGCTTTTGCATATCCGTTAAAAAGTATGTTTCTGGCAAACTGTTCTTCTATTGTTGTAAAAACTCCGCCTGCCCGGTCATGCGTGTCCCCTAAAAGTAACAGATTAAATTCGAACTCTCTTTTTTGTAGCTCTAGCAACAGTTGCAGAAAACCTTCAGGGTTTTTATCATATTCCCGTCTATGACTCCACAAAAGTTTTGGGGGAGAGCCCGATAAAACTTGCCGGTGACTGGTACGTTTGGAAGAAAAAGAGTCAGTATCAATTCCAATAGGCAAAACCCGGCTTTTATCGGTTAAATCTGTTATTGGCAGGTCATTATAATCGGGGAATTTTTTCATAAAAAGGGGTAATGCCTGAAAGAAGCTTTCGTAATGGTAAGTTGAATTGAAGAAAACTATATCTGCACTCAGTGCGGATGCAATGTTAATAAAGCCATAAGAGAAATCGTTTTTACGGGCACGGGCCTTTTCGTGGTCAGAAAGCGGATAGCAGATCTGATTTTCGTGAAAATAGATGGCCGTTGCGGCACATGCTGCTTTTTTTTTCCGAATTAGTGAGAGGTAAAGCGGCAGATTCAACATGGATGATGCCAGAATAAGATCGAACTGTTCGTCTGGAGTTGCCTCTGCCAAGTAGATAGCTCCGGCCTGCATTCGCCATTTCCAGAAACGTGATGGCATCTGCAACAGAGTGAAGCTGTGACTGCTGTGGCAGATGAGCTGATCGATCCACTGTTTATGGGATCCGCCATAGTAGGGCTCTAAAATCACAATTTTCAGTTGATTCTTAATCAAACAGATGGCTCCGTTAGAAATTATGGATATTATGTATGCTTTGTTGATATTTACTGCGATTCAGGGTATTCTTTAAGAAACCTGTTTTCAGATGATATGTTCCACAGTTAATATCAGGGTCGCACTGAAAATTGGTGTCAAATACAAAAATTGTTGTGAGTCAGTAGCTTTTAGTGATGTTGTGCTGATGTTTTTTAAGAGGAGAGCAATTGCAAAAAGATACTCTTGTAGATATTTGGAAAATATATACGCGTGCAATTGAAGCGGTTGATCCATATATTGCCTGCAAGAATAAAATTTCCGTATGTGACGGGAAATTACGTATTGATGGGACTGATAGAGTTTATAATCTCTCAAAATACAATCGGGTTTTCGTGGTTGGCGCTGGAAAAGCGACAGCATCGATGGCTCGGGCCGTTGAAGAGATTCTGGGGAAACGGATCAGTTCCGGTTGTATTTCTGTTAAACACGGCTATACAGAAAAATTGAGGCGTATAACGCAGTTTGAGGCGGCGCACCCCGTACCTGATGAAAATGGTATGAAAGCGGCACGGACTATTTATGAATGTGTGAAAGAGGCTGATGAAAATGATCTGGTAATCTCGCTTATATCGGGAGGGGGTTCTGCACTGCTTCCTCTGCCTGCCGTAGGTATTGATCTAAAAGAAATGAATAAGCTTACTCAGCTATTGCTGGCGAGTGGTGCTCCGATAGATAAGGTTAACTGTGTAAGGAAGCATATCTCGATGATAAAAGGCGGTAATCTTGCCCGTGCTGCTTTTCCTGCAACGGTATTGAATCTGATGATCTCGGATGTGGTTGGTGACGATTTGGATGTTATTGCTTCCGGGCCGTTTGTGCCAGATTCATCATCATTTTCCATGGCTCGAAATATTATACAGGATTACGGATTGACCGAGTCTGTTCCTGATTCGGTTAGTTCCCGCATACTTGATGGTTGTGCGGGGCGTCTTGATGAAAATCCTGGAATAAATGACCTAGTATTTAAAAAGGTTGATAATGTTGTGCTTCTTTCAAACAGAACTGCATTGAAGGCTGCTAAAAAGTGTGCCTCTGATCTGGGATACAACAGTCTGATCCTAAGCTCTTCGATAGAAGGTGATGCTAAAAATGCAGTAGATTTTCATGTAGCGTTGGCCAAAGAGGTGATGGTCTCTGGTAATCCTGTAAAGAGGCCGGCCTGTCTGTTAAGTGGTGGAGAAAGTGGGGTTGTTGTAACAGGAGAAGGGCGAGGTGGAAGAAACACCGAATTCACTCTTCGAGCTATGGAGCGAATCTCAAACCTGGAGGGTGTGTGGGCGATGAGTCTTGCTACTGATGGAACTGATGGCCCGACTGATGCTGCAGGAGCTATTGTTAACTGGAAAAGTCTGTCTAAATCGATAAGTATAGGGCTGGATGTTCAGCACTATCTGAGTGAAAATGATTCATATGGTTTTTTTGAACAAACAGGAGAGTTACTTAAGATCGGGCCCACAAACACAAATGTTATGGATATGCATATTTTCATTGTTTGCTAAATCCCTGTAATCAGATCAGGAAAAGTAAGTGTCTGAGTCTTAAAAATAGACATTTTGAAGGGGTGTCTGATCAAATGCATGAGTTTATGCAGACAACTGAGAGTTTATTTCAAAAAAAAAGGATATTTTTTCGTGGGTGTTGATATTTTTTGTTTATTGAGCTAAGTTTAGTATGGTAGTTTTTCGAAAATAGATATAGTGGTTGGTTTAACTTTTTTAATTGTAATGCTGCGTTTATGGATAAAGACCGTTGTTATGTCGTATTACGATGATAACTGACATTGTAGATGTCAGGAGGGAAATAAATGTGAATTAATAGCTTAAAACAAAAAAAATTCTTGCCTGAAATAAATTCATTAATTATAATCAACTCATACCTATATTCGGGCATGGACGCCGTACTGCACATATAATAGTTTACAGGAGTTAAGATTATGATCAGATCATTATCGAAATTATTAGCCGTTTCATTAATCATCATTTCAACAATAAGCATTATTGCACAGGAAGCCGATGCGCCAGCCGCAACAACACCTGCACCTGACGGTGTGGACAAGTACGCGCTTGATCCTGCTTCTGAATATTCGACAGCTGACAGGCCGGAAGATAACTACCTTGCCCGTTTTCACGCTTTGGATAAAATAGAAAGACTACAGAAAGCAAATCTTGATCAGATTTTTGTCCTTAATGTCATTAAAGAGAACTTTAAGGACAAAGGTTGGGGTGGAGATTATGATAAGGTCTATGAAGGTTACAAAAAGGCAATGGATCTCTATTACCGTCGTGAGCCTATCTATTCTGCAGTAAAACTGGAAGAGAATAAAAAACACATCAACCAGTTGTATCAGAAGGTTTCTAATGAGTACAAAAAAGAGACTATTGAGATGCTTAATCTTTGTGCAACGCATATTCTTGAGTTGACTCTTCAGGCCAATACAGCTTCAAACCCTAACAGCAATCGTCGCCTGTTTGACCAGATTCTTCGTCTTCGTGTTGCATATGGAGAAGTTGATAATGCCGAGGAAGCTCGTGTAAAGCGTCAATATCACACTTCGGTATTATATTACCGTATTGCCAAGAAATATGCAATAGCAATACTTGAAGATGTTAAACCTGATGAATACATCGGAAAATATCAGGTGCACAAGGCCGATAATAAAAACCGTATTCTTGAAGGCGAAACAACTGCATCTGAAGTTATTGACCGTAAAGAAGATGCAAAAAAAGATATCGACGAAAGTTCGCGACCTGAATCGTATTAATCATTGACATAGCATAAACCGATAAAATAAGGAAGGGGTAGCCCTTCCTTATTTATTATCTGGTAAAGAATGCAATTATGAAATGGATCCTGCTTAACATAGTTTTTTTTTCTTCAATGCTCCTTTTTGCACAACTGGAGACTCCAGGTTTTGTGCAGGCTGCTAAAAAAGTCCGCCCTTCTGTTGTATACATAGCATCGTTTACTTCTGTTTCTGGTGAAAAAAAACAGACCAGTTTTGGCTCGGGAACAATTTTCTCGGAATCGGGACATCTTATTACCAATTATCATGTAATTAAGGATGCTGATTATTATGAAGCAGTTTTGTCTGATGGCACACGCTGTTCGTTTAAACGGTTTCGTAATAATTTATATCACATCTCAGATCAAGAGACAGATATAGCCCTTTTGCAGCTGAATTGTGCTGATATGAATAGTTTAACCGCAGTTGAACGGGGTAGCTCAATAGAGCTTAATGACGGTGATTGGGTGATTGCGGTTGGTAATCCATATGGCTTGTCGAACAGTGTGACAAAAGGGATTGTATCTTCCACTAATCGATCTGATGTAGGTTTTTCCAGCATTGAAGATTTTATTCAAACTGATGTCCCTATCAATCCGGGAAATTCTGGTGGGCCTCTTGTTAATACAAGAGGTGAAATGATTGGTCTTAATACGGCTATTCGTACAGTTTCGGGAGGCTTCCAGGGGATCTCTTTCTCCATTCCTGTGGAAATAGTTGAATCTGTTTACACCGATTTAATTAGTTATGGGCGGGTTAGACGGGGGTGGATAGGAGTTATGGTTGCCGAAAAAGAGGCGAAAAACAGTAACCAGAAAAGTGTAGTTGTGGTATCGACACTTGAAAATTCACCGGCTCAACTTGTAGGTATAAGTAGGGGCGATATTGTAATTATGATAGATAATATACAGGTACGTTCTACAAGCGAGATGACAAAACTTGTTAAAAACAGGCCGGTTGGTTCCAGAATTCAGATTGTTGTTAAACGTAATGGTGTGTTAAAACGGTTTTCAATAGTTATGAACGAAAAAGAATATTTTATGAAAGTAGGTATGGCTCTTAACAGGCTTTATGCACGTTATGGTATAAAATTAGATTTAAATGCCGCCACTGACACTGTTGTCATTTCAGATCTCTCGTTACAACGAGTGGCTCGGAAGAATCTGTTTCAGGGAGATGTTGTTACAATGTTAAATGGCCGCAATATCGAAAATCTGAGCGATTTCGCTTCTGTTTTCAGACGCTCCTCTTATCGGGTTTCTGTTTTGAAGGTGAAACGGTCCAATGAAATTATAACTATCCGGATTGATGACTGATATGCGTAAAATATTATTGTTCATAGTGATTTTGTTTAGTTCGGGCTTGATTGCAGAAGGTGAGACTTCTGCAGTTGTAACTATTAATGAGTTTCACGAGGCAGTTTCGAAGGAGCCGGCAATATCACGAATGAATTATTTTAACTCATTTGTCGGCTCGAGAGTTCGTGGTCATGGAGTTGTTGTCACAAGCAAAACAGCGAACCGGTATAATAGTCATTATCAGATATCTGTTCGTTCTCTTGATACTAAAAGTCGGATAACTATTATTTGTAATTTATACAGTTCTAACAGCCTTATTCAATCCGGAATTGTCGGGAAAAAGCTCACCTTTTCCGGGCGCTTGCTTTTAGTTACCCCTGTTGACAGCAGCCGACAAACATTTATTCTGGATATTCTTCTTGATGAAGCTGCAATTCGTATTGAATAAGCATATAGGCTGATTGCTATTAATTAATTTTCGAAGCCCCCTTAAATTTAAAAGAGAGGATCCGTATGGAAAAAGATTTTTTACAGTCCATAAAATTGGAAATAAGCCGGAATTTCTCTCTTACAGCTTATGAGCGTATTGCCTTTCATAAACTGCTGAATATATCAAAGAGTGATAATGGAGCTGAGATTTTACTTCGTGATATTAGCAAACCCGGCGCTATCAGGTTAAGTGCTCTTTCAACATTGGTTAATTTTGATTATGAAAAAGCCTGTCCAGTAATGCAGGAAATTTTGAATAATAGCGAAAAAAAGGAAGAACTTTTACGGGTATTTGAGTTTATTGAGCGACATGGAGCCCCCATGTTTATACCCGATCTTTTAAAATTTGTTACCACTCGTGGTGCGAATATTTTTGCAACAGAAATAAACCGGGCTCTATTTTTAATTGGTCATCTTGTTAAGCAGATCGATCCCGAGCAGCAGTCGGTGCCTGGAATCTCGTTGTCTGAGGGTGAAGAAGACGATGAGAATGTGACGCCCAAAACAGCTGTTGAATTGATTTCTGAATACACGCAGTTTTTGATTGATACAGCTACCAATACAGAAAACCCTCTGAAGTTGCGCTCAACCGCAATTACCGCTTTAGATAACTATACAGAGCTTTCTTTTTATCAGTCGATGCTTGAAGAGGGTGTTGACGGGATTTCTTTTGCTGTGTTTCAGACTATTGCAGCATTTTCACATCGTGAGATGAAGATGTATCAGGACATGAATCAACGTGATATATTTACACATGTTCCTCCCAAAGAAGATACTTTTTTGTTGAACGTTCGGGTTTTACTCAGCACTTTCAGCAGTCGTTTTGATTCATTTTCTAATGAGACCAAAGTTGCTTTTATCAAAGCTCTTTTAGCCTGTAACCACCGTGAATATCTGGTTTACATAATGAAAACCTTAACCTCCGGTGATGCTAACCTGATTGATATGACTTTGTATGTAATTCTTGCCACCATTGACTACCTGAACAATCCGGATAAACTTTTCAGAAATTTGATAGCAATTCCTTCTTTAACGGATCGGGATAATCAGATAATTGTAGAAACATTTGTGAAATATTTTAAAAATGCCGATCGAAATCAAAGTGCTAACCTTATACGCGATAAATTGTTTAATTACATAATCGTAATGCTGGATAACTTTTTTCAGAATTATTGTGAAAACTATATTGTTCCTGAAATAAAAGAGAAAGATCATATCGATGAGTTTCAACAAATTCGCAGATTCATTCTTGAACGTTGTGATCCGTTTTTAAAAAGACGTATAATGAAGTATCTGACAACTGAGGATATCGAATTAAAGACACTTCTGATAGAGATGGCCGAGCGAATTACATATATTCATGAAAAAGAGGAGAAGGCACTAGCAATATTATTAGAAGTGCTTCATGACCCTGACCCTAAAGCTCGCGAAATCAGTGCACAAAGATTAAACGATATCGATTTTGAAAAAAAATACCTAAAACTCAGACTTATAAGATTGTGTCATATTATTGGTCAGCTGCATATCAAGGATGCATCAAACTCTTTGGGAAAGATGTTCGACTATATAAAAAAGTTTTATGACGAAGAGTTGTTTCTTGCAATTACTTATAGTCTTTCACAGTTAAATTATCCCTACATGCTGGGAGAGTTAGAGTACCTCTTTTTAAACAGTGAATCTGATGAAGAGGCTGTTAAAATTCTACATTATTTGTCGCAGTTTTCAGAGCAACGTGCGACTATTATTCTTCTGGATTTTTTAAAGACTAGGTTTGATGAGCCATCGACGATTGTTTTACGGGTATTGCAGGTCCTTGCTAAAAAAGATATAAAAAGTGATAAATCGGTTAATGAGTTTTCTAAAATAATTATCGATAAAAATCGTAATGCAGATATTCGCGCTGCTGCTGTTCACTTAATTGGAAAAACCGGTTTTGAAAGGGATGTACTCTATCTTCATGAATTATTCGTAGAGTCTCAGGAAAATGTTGTGAAAGAGGCTATAGTTCAAGCTCATGATTTTATTGGAAATATTAATCCGCAGATTCGTAAGAAACAGATCGTTCCGTTTTTAAAGGGATACCTCAAAGATTCGTCTATTAAGGTGCGTATTTTTTCATGTATTATTCTATTACAAATGGGAGATCTGGGGGCGCTTTCCCTGCTTAAGGATATGATGATTATTCGCAATAAGGATATTCAGCGGGAAATTTTGCTAACTCTTGGCAGTTACATTACAATAGAGCTCGCATTTTTTCTATTGTCTCTTTTAAGCTCGGATTATGCAATTACTGAAGATATAATTCCACTTTTTAATTATCTTACTCCGGATGATAAGCGAGAAATCGACCACTTTATTGTAAACATTTTCAAGAAACATGAGGGAACACGGGTCGATTTTGCTGAAAAGAGTCAGCTTGAATCAAATCAGAAATACAATGAGCAGCTATCGGCCTTTGTGGTAGATTCACGCCCGGTAGTTTATATAGTAATTAATAATTATGATACGATTTTAACCAGGTACCAATCTACCGAGTTGTCGCTTTTTATTAAAACAGTTCTAATGAAGCTGTTTGAGGTGATCAAAACTAATGAGGGAACTCTGATACAGGTTACTAATGGATGTATCTCTGCATATTTTAAAACTCTTCCTGACAGTGCCCTGACTGCGTTGGAAGTTCAGTCGTTGGAAAAAGATCTTAATTATACGATTGCCGAGGATGAACATATCAGTTTTTTTATTTATACAGAGTATTCGGAACTCTGCATGAATGGAAGTGAACTTTTGCTTTATGATGATACTAATCTTCAGACGGTCAGACAGAGTGGGGTGCTGAACAGGGTGTTCGTTAATCGTAAAACAGCAGAAGGTATAAACCTTGCTTTTAAATGTGAAAACTATCCCGAGACCCCTTTCGCCCCACGTGGACGGGATATTCATTTTAGAGAGCTTTTGAATACGTTAAACTTTACGGTTATTGTTGATGGAATGATATCGCGTATTCGACGCGAGATGAATGAAAGAAAAGAGCGCAAGAAAGAGCTGGAAAGAAGTTCTGTTAAACATAAGGTCTATCTTTCAAAAGAGGCCCAAGAGATATCAGACTCTATTAATGAGCTGGGCAAAATATTGAAGCGTGACATGAGCGATATTTTAATATATGTTAAAAAAAGATCAACCGATCGCGAATTAATAAAACAGGTAGACTCCATGCTTTCTGATGCCTATAAGCGTTTTACGCTCGAAAAAAATAAGATTAATCTGGAATAGCGGTAGTAGTCTCTGATAGTTGTAATAAGGTTCTTTAACGTTTTTCTATCAGCTCCTGAGCCTGTTTGAGTGTAGTTTCGGTGATGTTATTGCCTGCAAGCATACGGGCAACCTCCCGTATCTTCTCTTTCGCAGAGAGTTTTATTACGGTTGTTCGGGTTCTCTCCTCTTTTTCTGATTTTTGCACAATATAATGAGAGTCACTCATCGCTGCAATTTGAGCCAGGTGAGTGATTACAAAAACCTGGCGACGCTCGGCAAGGGAGTGCAGTTTGCGGCCGACTATGTCAGCAGTCTGCCCGCTGATTCCGGTATCAACCTCGTCAAATATAAGTGAATCCACAATGTCCGCATCAAGCAAAACTTTTTTAATAGCGAGCATTATGCGTGACATCTCTCCACCGGATGCTGCTTTGCGCAGTTGTGTTAGGGCCTCACCCTTATTGGCGGCAAGCATAAACTCGATCTTGTCAAGCCCATGCGGATAGAGCATATAGGTTTTCCCACCAACTTCGATCTCGCCCTTGCCGGATGTCTCTTGCTCGATAAGAACCTTAAACTGAGCACCCTTCATATTAAGATCATTAAGCTCGGATATTACTTTTTGTTCGAGCTCGAGTGCTGATTTTTGACGTGCGCGTGAAAGTTTAAGTGCTGCATCACGTGTTCTAGCGACTGTTTCGCGGTATATCTCTTTTAGTTTTTCCTGCTCGTAATCGTAGTTGCTGATCATGTCAAGCTCGTTGCGACAGCTGTCTGCGAATGAGAGGATTTCGTCAGTAGACTTCCCATACTTTTTTTTAAGCCCAGAGATAAGAGCCAGTCGCTCTTCGATCTCGTTTAGTCTTTCTGGAGAAAAATCTATTGAGTCGCTATAACCTCTGAAAAAAGTAGCCGAGTCTTCGAGCTGGTAAAGTGCAGTGCGAATATTTTCGAGCTCGGATGCTATGTTAGGATCAATTTGAGAAACAGAGCTGAGAGAGCTTTCGATAGATTCGAGTTTATGTAAAACCCCCTGATCCCCTTTTAGAGAGTCTAGTGACCCCGCAACTTCTGAACAGAGCTTTTCGGCATGTGACAGCAGTGATGATTCGTCCTTGAGCTCCTCTTCTTCATTTAAAGACAAATTAGCCTCTTCGATCTCTTCGAGGGCGAAGGTCAGATAGTCAATGCGCTTGTTGCGTTCCTGTTCATCCATTTCGGAGGAGGATATTTTTTCTTTAAGATCGTGGAGTTCGTTATAAAATGCTCTGACCTGGTCGAGCAGCTCGCCATTGCAGGCGTAGCTGTCCAGTAGCTCTCGGTGTGTCGATGTTTTGGTCATTGACACGTGCTCGTTTTGTCCGTGGATAACAATCAGATAGTCAGAAAGATCTTTAAGAAGTGCTATCGGAATCTGTGTTCCGTTTGCAAAGCAGCGTCCCTTTCCACCCGAATAGATCTCGCGTTTGATTACAAGAAAATCATCTTCGGTGTCAATACCCGAGTTATCCAGAATCTCTTTTAAAAGAGGAAGTGTCGTTATATCAAAAGTTCCTTCAAGAATGGCGCGATCGCATCCGGTTCGGATTGAGCCGACGGTGACTTTTCCTCCAAGAATTGCCGAAATGGCATCAATGAGTATCGATTTACCGGCACCTGTTTCACCTGTTAGTATATTGAGGCCTTCGCTAAACTCGATAGTCAGCTCTTCGATAAGGATAAAGTTTTTAATATGAAGTTTCTGGAGCATAATAACCTGCTTGTTTAAAGACTTTCACGGTCTGTTTACATGGCTATCCGTTAGGGTCAGATTAGAGGTGGTGGAAGAATGTTCAACCAAAATTTTGTGGTACTGTATAGCATTAATACGTAAAAAAGTGAAGATTTGTAAAAATAATTCTTTAAAAAGGAGGTAATTTTGTTCGATTGCATGGAGATTGATTCAAAAAAGTACAAATTCAGGTTTGGTTAGCTTTTTAGCGGCTATTGTACTTTAAATGTTGAATTAATGTATATTATGGATTGTTTTTGTCCGATATTTGCAGATTTCTATTGCTTTGGTATTTAGCGCAGCTTAATAAAACGTTTAAGGAGAATTTTATGAGGATACTATTTATTTCCATGGTTATTGGGATTGTCGCAGGAGCTATCGATGTCTTGCCAATGATAATTCAAAAATTGGATAAACGATCTATTTTGTCTGCTTTTTTGCAGTACTTCTTTGTGTCTATAGTTATCATCGGTATTGATCTGCCCGGTGTTGTCTGGTGGCTACAAGGAAGCATAATCGCACTAGCGTTAGCGACTCCGATTTTGATCATAGTCTCTGAAAAAGATAAAAAAGCAGTACCGATTATAGCACCCATGTCGATAATTCTTGGAGCACTGATTGGCATCGCTGGACATTTTTTAAGATAGGTACTGACTTTAAAAAACTTAGATTCAAGTATTAAGTGCAACTTTTATTCTTAAAAATGATATTAATGAATATTCGAAAAATATTTTTAGTGATGAATACTTAAAGCAGTATTATTGCGTAAAATTTAATTAGTGGTAAAGTATTGAGGTATAGGGCACGAGCCACGGCTATGTGGAGTCTGTTGAGGACGTTAACAATAGTAGAATCTTAAATATTAAACATGATAATAAATAGCAGTTGTTGAGTTAAGCACTGGAATTAAAGTCGCGAAATTACAGCAACCAGCATAAAAAGAATATGACATCTATGTCTTAATCGAATATAAGCCGACAAGCCGTTAGGAGCAATAATGAAGTTCATTAAAATGATAGATGTGGTTAAAACAACACCGTCCCTGAATTATTCACTATTCATTGCTTTATCAGTTGTATCGCTAAAGTTGTCTCCCATCCAGGAGTTGATGCTGTAACGGTAATAGTCGGGAGATGGTGCGCAGGGATCGGCTTTTTTAATAATCAGTTTGCGCGCCCATCTTCGCTCGGTGTATTCGCAGATGTCTTTTATAGAGCGTCCCGAAAGGCCGGGAGTTAGTTCTCCGAATGTCAGAAGATCCTCTTCCCCAATATGGCGGGCGTACCCACTGAAAATTGCCGCCCGCTCTTTGTCGTTGGGAAGCGGAAAGCTGATAGTCTGGTCGAATCGGCTAATAAGGGCAGGGTCAAGGTCGCCACGTCTGTTTGTGGCGCCGATAGTTATCGTGTTGCTTATGCTGTCGATTCCGTCAAGACGCCGTAACAGTACGCTTAATATGCGTCTGGTCGCCTCGAACATATTTGAATTTCGTGATCCGGCTAGCGAGTCTATTTCATCAAGAAACAGGATAGCACTACCTAGGAATTCGGTATTGTCAAAAATTGCGGAGAGGTTTTGTGAAGACTGGCCGTACCATTTAGACATAATCGATTCGACAGGAACATAAACCAGCGGAATTTTTACTTCTCCGGCGATGATACGTGCAATTGTTGTTTTACCGACTCCTGGAGGGCCGTCAAACAGGATAGCGCTAGGACGGTTTGTTTCAAATGATCGTCTTGTTAACTGTGCAATTGAGTCATAAATATCAGGGTTTTGAAGAGGCATTATTATTGATTCGCGGATTTTGCGTTTCACATCTTCATAACCGGCAATGTAGTTCCAGTCAAGAGCACCATGGTCATGATAAACCGAAGCTCCCAGTCTGCGTAGGGCTGTTTCGGGGTTATCCTGTTCAACCTCATACAATTCTTTAAAGATCTCTATTGTAAAATTGACCTCTTCCTGAGTCAGGTTTCCTTTTTTCGAAATTTCGGTGCGGCTTCCTGAGCTTAAACCGAAGATTTCGACCTTAAGATTATCCAGCAGACCTTCTGTGTGAAAGAGGTTTCTGTTCATCATCTGAAAAGCGTAGTAACCGTCGCCGAATGAGTGTATCCGTACATTTTCGATATGAGTCTTAATAATCGAGATTATTGTGAAAATAGTCATCTCGTTGAAATAGGGCAACGGAAAGGAAACTGTGCTGACGCCCTTTTCATAGGTAATTTTCGGTAGCTCAAGACATTCTGAGCTCTGTGAAATATAGGTGGTCAGGTTTTTTTCGACCTGTTCTCTCATTCTGTCAAAAGGTATCAGTTCCGGCTGAACAGTCTCTTTCATACTCGCCTCTCGGTTTAGGTAATGGAAATGCTAAATAATTGGTTTATAAAAACGCTTAGTTAAAACCATATTATAGGGGGCTAAAACGGTATAGCCATTTTGAATATATAGAATATATTCAAAATTCTTTGGTAATTTTTCAAAGTTTCTATATGTCAAATATAGATTGCAATGGGCATGCACCTGAAAATGCTTGTTTTATAGAGTCGAACTCTGCCATTTGCATTATGTCTCTTTAGAGAACAGAAACAGCCGTTTTGTCAAACTGTTTCTAATCAGGATATCGTTTTCCAACAGCTTTAAGAACTTCATGTACATCAAAAAAGGCTTCGACAACTTCCGGATCAAAGTGGATACCTGATTGATCCGTTATATATTTTAGAACTTCTTCGTCAGGCCACTCCTCTTTATAAACCCTTTTGGAGATCAACGCGTCATAGACGTCGGCTAAAGCGACTATTCTTCCCGGAAGAGGAATCTGACCACCTTCAAGTGCATTCGGGTAACCTGACCCGTCAAATTTTTCGTGATGGGTCAATGCTATCCTGGCAGAAAGCAGATCAAGTTCCGAAACATTACCATCAAAGAGATCTGCTCCGCTGGCGCAATGTGTCTGCATTATGGTAAACTCGTCATCATCAAGTCGTGCAGGTTTTTTTAGTATTGAATCTGAAATGGCAACTTTCCCGACATCATGCAGCATTGCGGCAATTCGCAGGTGGTCTTTGGTGTGACGTATAGTTTCGGGAGAATCGCCTCTTTTTTGGGCAATCCGCTGGTAAATTTCAATGGAATAGGCGCCTACGCGGTTAACATGTGCGCCTGTCTCTTTCGGGTCACGAAGCTCGGCCATGCGTATCATACGCAGTATTATTTCGCGTGTCATCTGAGCTCGTTCGATTGCTACTGAGGCGTTATTGGCTAAAAAAGTCACATATTGGCTGTGTAGGTCAGTAAAAATAGTAACATCGTCGCCTAATTGTGGGTTAATAATCTGTATTACACCGGTAATGTTATCACGGCTTGTAATGAGCGGAATTGTGAGTATAGATTTTGTCCGGTACGAGCTCATCTCATCAAAGGAGGAGTTAAAACTGTAGGGGACAGTGTCGTTAATAATGTAGACGTCGTCTATTTTTAGGGCTTTTCCGGTATCTGCGACATATCCAGCTATGGATTCGCGATTAATAGGTATGGTAAATTTATCGTATATTCTTTTATTATAATTTTTTTCGCGTTTGACCAGCATATCGTTTTGAACATAGCTGAATATGAGATGGTCTTTTTCCCTTAAAAAAATTGATCCGGCTTCTGCTTTGCAGAACTGGCGGGCATTATGCAAAATATGATCCAGAAGCGAATCGATATCTTTTATATGGTTAAGCTCTTCTGTAATGCCCAGAAGATTTTCGAGATCAAGGCATTCGGGTGATTTGCTTTTTGACATATTATTATCCTGGATCCGTATATTTGTTAAAAGTATCAATCAGTTTACGATAACCATTTTGATGATTTTAGTATATTGTTTATTTGCAGTCAACGATAAATAGTATTGTCTTGTAAAGAGGTTAAAATTTACGAAATCAGAAGGAGTTTTCCAAAAAATTTCTTATTCTAAATGTTGGACAGAATACAGCATTGTTATCTGGTTGTTTAGGTGAATCCTTTTGGATTATTCTCAATTAGAAATGGCTGTTTGTTTTATTTGTTATTAGTACGCCAGGATGACCTAACAATGAGTTTATCAAGATTATCCTGGTGTAATTGGAAGTGACGACAGTAGAGTTGATTATATATCCAAAGATGGCTCTATGATTGCTGTTGTAAATGAGCGAGCAGGAAGTTCTGCCGAAAAACTGTGTTCTCCGAATTGTACAGTTACTTCCTTAATTTTGTTTTCTGTATTTTTCATGACGACTATGATTGATCCGTCAGGATTAAGAAATGCCGCGGCAAAATTATCTTTGGATTGTGAAGGAAGATAATGGGCACCTTTTTTAATATAACGGCTAAACTGGCGGAATGCGTAATACATAGGAGTCAGGATGGCTTTTTTTGACAGAGTGTCTACAACAACTGCGGCGTTTTGTGGCCAGGGCGTCTCTTCGTTATTATTTAGACCCTTTTCGTCAAGTACCATGTTCCATAATAGATACGAGTTTGCTCCTTCTCGAAAATATTCAAGAATCCGGTTAAAGGTGTAAACGGCATAGCTATAATCATTTTGTGGTTTCTGACGGTCATAAACAAAATCGGGTATTTCTTCATTCCATTTTCCAGGCCAGCTCCAGTTTCCGCACTCTGTTTCGGTTTGAACATATCGCTTGTCGGAAAACTCCTGTTTTGTATCATAGAGAATATCGATTCCGTTCCATTGAAAGCCCACCGAACTTATATAGCTGTTGCAGTCTGGGTCGTTAAGTATAGGGCGTATATAGTTCTGCAGAGCTTTGGCGTCGCTAAAGGTTCCCAGCATGATTCCGGCTTTGATTTCTTTACGTTTAAAAAGAGGTCCAAGGTGATTTTTTATAAAAGTATGGAATTGGTTGCCATCCCAGCCGCAGGTCGGATATGGTCTTAGCACTTCCGGTTCATTTTGCACGGCAACTTCTATAAGGTTTATTCCTTCCTCACGATATGCTTCTATAAATTTTGCAAGATAGAGAGCATAGGCCTCGTATATTTTGGGGTTATCAATTATTTTGCCGCTATTAAAACTCTTGTTATCTTTCATCCATGTTGGCGGAGTCCAGGCTGAACCCCATACAGCAAGATCGGGTTGAAATTTTAAGGCCGCTTTTATATAGGGTAATAAATATTTATGGTCGCGTTCGATTGAGAAATTATTCATCTGATAATCGTTCGGTGTTTCGTTATGGCTGTAGCGTTTTAGCGCGTAATCACTGGATCCGATGGGCACTCGGCAAAGGTCAAATGCAGCTCCCTGTGTTTCGTCAAAAAGTTGTTTGATTACGGTATCGCGGCCGGCCTGGTCCAGAATTTGAAGAGCCTCCCATCCGGCTTCGTTAAAAGCTCCGCCGAATCCGTCGATATACTGGGCGGGGATGCCAGTTTCAATTACAAGATCGGGCGAGCCATGTTTTTTGATATGATACTTAAAACTGTTTTTTAGTTCTTTTCCGTCTTTATCAGTACTAAATTGATTGACGGTTCCGCCTTTTCCAGATGTACATGAAACAGTAAAAAATGCCGTCAGGATCAGGACTGACAGCATTAATAAATGGTAACCGCCTTTACGTCTTTTGGCTTTGGAATTAATGTTCATATAATACTCCTGCAAAAATTTATTTATCAATTTTCAAATTATTGCATAATTGTTTGTTATGTAAATCGATATCGGAATCAGGCATCTAAGACTTTTGGTTAAAACGTTGTTTAGTACTTAAGTTTGAGCTATTATGGATGTTTTTACAATTTCGGTTAAAGTTATAATGGTTTTATATGTACTATTAATGGATTCAGTATTTGCGGTTATTATAATTCGTTTGTGAATATCGGGGAATATTATGAAAAAGGTTATTTTGTCTCTGTTTCTTGTTGTCTGTTTGTCAGGTTCGGGTTGTGACGCATCAGGTTCGGGTAGCACGCCTTCGGATTTGGCTGAAGGTATACGCGGTGCGCTTCGCTGGTGTGTTGAGCAGGCTACTGGTAGCCTTGGTGCAGCTTCCGGATTTTTGCTGGATGAGGTATGCAAGATAATTTTGCCCGAACCGGCACAGGAGACACTTGCATATATAGAGTCAAATACTTTTGCCCTAACTGCTTTAAATGCCGCCATTTCGGTTGCTTTTTCAGATACCGATATCGAAGATATTAGCTCTTTCGAAGGCGCGGTGGTCGCATCCATGAATGCTGCTGCCGAAGCGGCGGTTGCCGATACCGAAACATATCAGGCGTTTTCCAATGTTATTTCGTCTCTTTCTATCGATAATACCTTTGATATTCTGGGCGGAACAGTTCCTGCACTATCGAGAGTGGATGGCGAGGAGCTTGTGACCGACACACCATATGCCGCTACAATTTATCTTAAAGAGATGACATACGATCCTCTCTTAACAGCTTTCTCTGATATTATAAATCCACTGTTTGATGACGAGCTTGGAAGAGCTTCTTATCGTAGTCGCTCGGGAGTTTCGTTTAGCCTTAATGAGCTTTGGGGATATTATAAAACAGCAGTAACGACATACAACAAAGGGGCGGGTTTTTTTTATGATGAAGTAGATGTTCCGGCTGATACAATAGGCTCGCATGTTACCCTAAAAGCGCTGGATGGGCTCTTTTACAAGGTCGGCGGGTTTGAACTCGAGATGCGTGAAAAGTATGCTACACTTTTTGACGCAGCCGGAGATATATATGCCGCATTCAAGTGGGCAGATGATAATGCTCCTGAGGGACTGACTGATCTTGTCTCGAGCGGTCTTGATTATCTGTTGCCTTGATTTGTTTTTAAGCTTAGGGGCAATTTTTATCAATTTTATTTATTGTTGACTTGCCTTGGTTGCTATCATAATATGTTTATATTAATAATTCCATCAATATAAACATATTATGATATACTGGAGCAGTAAAATGAACTTTAAAATTAAAAATATTATCTTATTCATATTCTTTTTATCAGTGCTCTTTGCATCATGTTCTACTGCATCTAACCATAGAGTTTCTTTTAAGGGTGGGAAACCGGTCTTTGACAAAGAACTATGTACAATGTTTATGAGTGATGATGATAAAAAATATTTGGTAATAACAAATCCTTGTTCGCATTTTGCTTTTATTCTACCATTTGAAACCAATTGGACTTTTTCAAAAAGTGGACGATATGCATTATTCGGTACTAATGGGTACAAAAATATTTCGATCGATATTATTAATAATATAAATAAAACTGATATTAATTATCTGGAAACAAGGAAAAATAATTTTGAAAAAAATTCAGACAGATATGGGGTTGAAAAAACAAAGTTTATCAAAACATATTCTATACCAGTTTTGAAAACTGAAGTAAATATTGAAAAAGTAATGAAGAATCTTGGTAAAGATTTTCCAAAAAAAAATTTAAAACAATATAACTATTTTGTAACAAGAGTTTATGATAAAACACGTTATACCCTTCATTTTTCCGTATTGGCTTCTGGTAATAAAGATAATGGCTTTAATGAATCATACTATCTGAAGACCATAACAAAAAGTTTTGATGTAAACTTTAAAAGAGATGGGAAGTAAATCTGATCATTCTTTATCATGTAGACAATTCGGTGTTCATGATTTATTGGTTTGGACCAAAAGCCTTTTAATGTATATTTCAATGGTTCCGGTTTTCCTTTGCTTCAAAAGGCGTACAGTCTATTTCTTTGATTAGATCATTAATTTTTTTGAGCATCTTTTTGTCGGTTTCAGATCAACAAAGATAATCTTTCCATGCTTCATCTGTAAAAAGCTTATTCTTCTTCTATTAAAACTCGTTCTTGTGCTTTACCGGTTTTTAGCTGTTCTATGGATTTTTGAAGGTGACTGGCGTTTGCTTCGTTGCTTAGCAAATAGTTTGTTTCGAGCAGGGTGTTGTATTCATCTGTGATCATTGTTGCCCTATTTCTGCTCCACCTTTTCAAGCAGTGATGTGTCGTAGCCTCTCTCTTTTGCGCGTTTAACAAGCCGCTCATACACATCATCATCCATTTGCGGTGTTCGCGAGAGTATCCACAGATAGTTTTCCGACGAGCTTCCGATCAATGCATGTGTATAGTTTTCATCCAGTTCGAGAATGTTGTAGTCCGAATAGAAAAAGAGAAAGAATGAGACTTCAAGTTCGCCTTTGTTGCTGTTTTTGTCTCTAGGACGGGCTTTGCCTTCTGCTTTTTTAAGCTCACCCGACAATGTGTTTTTATAACCCTGATTGATTACAGAGACTGTGCCGCTTGAGTCAAGTTTATATGTTGCTGTAACTCCGACCAGATCCTTTTCAAACCGGTGGGGAAAGCGGGCTATTTCGTACCAGACGCCCATGAATTTTTTCTGATCGAAGTTGTCCACCGTCGATCTGTCGATAGTTGCTTTGCTGCAAAGTGAAAGTGCAGAGGGTAAAAGTATAATGCAGATAGCTGCCATTATGATGCGAACGATCTGAGGAAATCTGTCGGAATATATTTGCATAACGTCTCCTTGAGTTATTTATGGAGGTTTGCCTGGAAATAATTTCTGATAAACTCTATTGATTAAGTTTCCTTCTGATAACAGGCGCAGGCCCTGAAATTTGCAGATCCACGGATTATCCCTGGTAAGTAGTACGGTATACAAACAGAAGGCGATGCCTTAAAAAGAATGTACAACAGGCATTTGCGGATGTCCACAAAGAAACAGTCCTTATGTCTGGAGTTTTCAATTATGCTGTTGACACTATATACAGTATAAGTTTTTATAAAAATCATGATTGCACTTTTCATAAAGTGCAATCATGATTTTTAAAGCTTGGGTTTAAAACCTGGGTTCTGAAAGTTAATATGCTACCAATATATTACTAACAGGAGATTATATGAATACTATATATTATTTCACGGGTACCGGTAATACATTATGTATTGCCAACAGAATTGCTGCTGCGGATAAGAAGACAAAGATTGCACGTATTACCAAAAAGTCTTTTTCAAAACCGGCTCTCCTGAAAGGCAAGGTGGGAATAATTTTTCCAGTATATGCCTGGGGAGCTCCGGGAATGGTGGAAAAGTTTTTAGAGGCAGCCGACTACAGTAAGGTTGAGTTTCTCTATATTTTTGGAACCTTTGCCGGAAGTGACCGTAATGCTATGCATAGCTGTGCAACTATTATTAAAAAATCTGGTGGTAGGGTTAATGCTGCTTTCTCGATAAAAATGGGCAACAATTACATAATAGCTTCTAATACGGCATCTCCGGCTTTGGCCGAACGAATGATGGAGAAGCGTGAGGATCAGCTGACGGCGATGATTGAGTCGGTTGTTGAAAAGCGGGATGTGCCGGTAAAAAAATCGTACTTTCCGTTGACGCTGCTGGCAAGCGGGTTGGTTCATTCTCTGTTTCTTAAGTATTCAGGTAAAAACGTTTCACAGCAATTTACGGCAACTGATAAGTGTAACGGCTGTAAAATCTGTGTGAAGGTTTGTCCATCTGAAAATGTAGAGCTTGCCGATAAAAAACCGGTCTGGGGAACAGACTGCGAGGTATGTCTTGCCTGTATTAATCTTTGTCCTCAAGAGGCGATTCTTTACAAGAAATCACATCCTGAACGAATTCGGTACCGTAACCCGGAAATAAAGACCTCTGATCTGATAATCTGAGGGGGCGTGACTTACTTTAACCCCTGGTGAGGGTCTTTTCAATTAGCACTGATGTTTTTTATATGTTGGCTTCCAAAAAGTTGTTCAGGGTCTAATTTTAGTTTTAAATTCGGGGCTTGATAGAGTTAGATTGCGGTTTTTTCGCTTGACCCTAAACATAGTTTTAGTATATTTGATTTAGATCTTTGAAAGGGGACGCCTTGGTTTCGACTGCTCTGTTGTTGTTGTAATTGCATGCCGATTGCGCTGGCACATCGTAAAAATGTCAGACCTAATTGTAATTGCAGATGAAAATCTAGCATTAGCTGCCTAATAGTGTAGCTACGTCACATAGATTGCCCTCCTTCGGCGGTTTATTTGACGACATTGATGAAGGATAGTTTGTCTCATCTTCACTCGTGAGGCAGGCGAAATAACAGAGTGACAGGTTTCAGGTAGGGTCTTCTGTTCTCCGGCCTGTAACTTAAATTAAATGAATGGAATAAGCATGTAGACGTTGCTTCAATGAATTGCAGGACGCGGGTTCGATCCCCGCCGTCTCCACAGATTTTTTAACAATCCGATCACGGTTTTTGGCTGATTTCTACTTGGTCAAGGATGGTGGTTTTTTTGTTAAAAATATATCTGAACTAAGAAAGGTATAACAATGCGCTTTGATTGGCATCTGTCAAAAAATGAATTAAATCAAAAAAACATGATAAAAATATTAATAGAATTATTTCTGCGAGAAGAGCGACAAAAAATGAAATAAAGCAGTATTATGGCGTATCAAGGTGAGGAGTATGAAAAATGAATATGATTTCTCAAAAGCTATTCGTGCAAAATTTTATGTCTCTGCGGACGAAATTGAAACTCCGATCTATTAATGATTTCTGATTATTTTTATGTATCAACCCATTTTACTCTGTTCAGGTTTGCCACTGTTCCGCCACATTTACAAATCATCATGTTTTCAGCTTTTACGTTCCTCTTGCTTCTGTATACCTTCTCACATTTAATATATATCGAATAATCGGATAAATCATGTTTCATAATATGTGACCTGTAAAGATATGTCGCTACGGAAGCGGCTATTGAAAGGAATGCTAAAAGAGGAATGCATTTATAAAGTTCTGTCCATGTTATAGGGTTATAATTTGATGAACTGTGCTTGTCGATTCCAAGTTTTGTATCGATAATTCCAACCAGAAATACAAAAATCCCTATCAAAACCGGTACTGTTTTGTTTTTTATCTTTAATAATACCTTCTTTGATTTCGGCTATGTTTTTGTTGATCCACATGGTTTATACTGTGCAAGTTTAAGTATGATAAATTTTTTTATTGTTTTCTTATATGAAAATTGTTTGTCGTTGTCTGAGCGATTTGTCAAATTATAAAAATTATTTCGAGTGAATAATATTCACTCGGGTTTTACAACGTCTTAAAGACCGGTTTTAAGTCAATTTCAAGGTCAGAAAAAGTTGATACGCTTATTTTATCTTCTTCTGAATACATTTCAGGTCTGCCATAGCGATTATTTGGCTGTAATACAAAGACGCTTGCCAGTTTTTAAATATTCTTAAGAGTTATTTTGTCTCTACTTTATTCTTCTGTCAACGAATCTTTCTTTTTAGATTGAGCTAATCAATGGATTTTGCCGATACTTCGGCCGGGGTTATTTGCACTGTTCGAATTTCTTGAACTGAACACAGTTTTCCGGTATACTGCAATAGTAAAACTTTTAATAAAATGGAGAATTAATTATGTCATTATATGATCTGGAGTTTAATGATTCAAGAGGGAACAGGGTTAAAATGAAACAATTTGAAGGAAAAGTTCTTTTAATTGTTAATACGGCGACAAAATGCGGCCTTGCCCCGCAATTTGAAGAACTTGAAAAAATTTACCAAAAGTACATAAATAAAGAATTCACTGTTATAGGTTTTCCCAGTAATCAATTTGCAAATCAGGAGCCTGAAGCTAACGAAACCATGGCCGAAACCTGCAAGATTAATTATGGTGTTACTTTTCTTTTGTCAGAAAAAATATTTGTTAATGGAAAAGATACGCATCCGGTTTTTGCTTACTTAATAGATAATTCAAAAAGCGGAATTTTTGGCAAAAAAATAAAATGGAACTTCACAAAATTTCTGGTCTCTTCGAACGGCAAAATAATTAAAAGATATTCTCCAACTACAAGGCCATCCAGAATTGAAAAGGATATTATCAGTTTTTTATCCTGATATGTTTCAGAATTGTTCATATAATATATTGGTTTTTAATTAATACAAGAGATGGTTGCACAAATCGTTTACTGGAGCAGCTTCAGTAATGTCACAGGTTTTTATCATGACAAATAAAATTATTATCTTTGATTTCTTTACATATTAGTTTATTGTTTATAGCCATTATTGTTAAGATTAACAACGACATTTCGCAACAATATTTGCAAAGTAATGGCGAAAAAAATCTGGAAATTAATCGAGGTGTGATTCAGGAATGGCATCACGCGTTAAATTGGTTAACAAAACGTGATGATGAAAAACGTCTCTACCGATACACGATTGTTGTGCAGCATTCGCCTGTCATTGTATCTGCGTTTACCGCTCCGAAAAAACTTGATCATTGAATCTTTTGATTATCACAAATTAAGCATCCCTTAAGATGGTTTTACTATTGCGCCTGGGATTTTTTTACAGATGTCAATTATCATTGACGGTATTCTGCTGGTAACGGCTGTATACGAACTAATGTGTGTAAAAGGTGTAAAAAAAACCCTGTCAGGTATTTGACAGGGTTTTATAGGTGAACAGTTGCTGAAGTAAAAATTTATCTGTAAAAAGTTTTTGCTGGCTTACAGGTCGTATATCACTTCTGTAAAAATATCGGTATCATTCCAGGGCTCAACATCATAGCCGCTTGCCCCGGTCACTAGATGCAGGGTACAGTCTGATACTTTGTTAAAACTAAGACTATCAACATTAGGTGCGTTCTCTGCATATATACTGAATGATGTCAGAGACTCGCACGCATAAAATGCTTTGTAACCGATGTTTGTTACAGAATCTGGTATGTTGATGGATGTCAGAGACTCGCAACCAAAAAAGGCGTAGTCACCGATGTTTGTTACAGAATCTGGTATGGTGTAGGATACGTTACTGATCTTTGCTGGATAAGTAATAAGCTTAGTCATATTCTTGTTAAAGAGAATTCCATTTTTCGATTTGTAGTAACTATTGTTGTCAGCAACAACAATTTCAGTTAAACTTTCGCAGTAAATGAACGTACAAACTCCGATGCTTGTTACGGAATCTGGTATGTTGATGGATGTCAGATCGAAGCAACGAGAAAATGCACCATTACCGATGCTTGTTACAGAATCTGGTATGTTTATGGATGTCAGAGACGTGCAATAAAGAAATGCTTCGTTACCGATGCTTGTTACAGAATCTGGTATGTTTATGGATGTCAGATACAGACAGGAAAGAAATGCTTTGTTACCGATGCTTGTTACAGAATCTGGTATGTTTATGGATATCAGAGACTCGCAACCATAAAAGGCGTAGTCACCGATGCTTGTTACAGAATCTGGTATGGTGTAGGATTCGTTATTTCTTCCCGCTGTATAAGCAATAAGCTTAGTCATATCCTTGTTGAAGAGAATTCCATTTTTTGATGTGTAGTAACTGTTGGTTTCTGCAACTACAATTTCAGTTAATTTACTGCATTCAACAAACGGGTTAGCAACGATGCTTGTTACAGAATCTGGTATGTTTATGGATGTCAGATACAGACAGGAAAGAAATGCTTTGTTACCGATGCTTGTTACGGAATCTGGTATGTTGATGGATGTCAGAGATTCGCAATAAGAAAATGCTTTGTTACCGATGCTTGTTACAGACTCTGGTATGTTGATGGATGTTAGATCATAGCAATGAGAAAATGCTTCATTACCGATGCTTGTTACAGAATCTGGTATGTTGATGGATGTCAGATCGTAGCAACCGTAAAATGCACCATCACCGATGCTTGCTACAGAATCTGGTATGTTGATGGATGTCAGATAGTCGCAACAAGAAAATGCGTAGTCAACGATGCTTGTTACAGAATCTGGTATGGTGTAGGTTGCGTTACTAATCTTTGCTGGATAAGCAATAAGTTTCGTTATATCCTTGCTGAAGAGAATTCCATTTATCGATGTGTAGTAACTGTTGGTTTCTGCAACTACAATTTCAGTTAATTTATTGCATTTAACAAACGGGTTAGCAACGATGCTTGTTACAGAATCTGGTATGCTGATGGATGTCAGAGACACGCAATCAGAAAATGCTTCATTACCGATGCTTGTTACAGACTCTGGTATGTTGATGGATGTTAGATGGTAGCAACAAGAAAATGCTTCGTTACCGATGCTTGTTACAGAATCTGGTATGGTGTAGGATTCGTTATTTCTTCCTGCTGGATAAGCAATAAGTTTAGTTATATCCTTGCTGAAGAGAATTCCATTTTTCGATGTGTAGTAGCTATGGCTGCCAGCAACAATAATTTCAGTTAAACTTGTGCAGAAACTGAACGGATTAGAAATGATGCTTGTTACGGAATCTGGTATGTTGATGGATGTCAGATCATAGCAATTGTAAAATGCACCATTACCGATGCTGGTGACAGTAAAGCCATTAACTTCTCCCGGGATAGTGAGTTCTGATGCAGATCTGAAATAATCAGTTACCTGCAGTATATCTCCATGATATGTCCAGATTGGGGTGTACTCTATGTTATTACCATCCCTAAATGAAGAACCGGTTAATTTTGGGTAGACGGTGATATCTTCTGTGAGAGTTGTACTGGTGGTAAACTCTGTGCCACAGCCCGCTTCTTGGGTGTACCAACCGTGAAAGCTGTAGCCGCTTAGTGTCGGGTTGTCAGGAAAATCATCGGAATCAAAGGTTGTATCCGGTGCTGTTATTGTAACAGTCGTTGTATCGCTGGCCTCCGGGAACTCAAAGGTAACGGTGAAGCTTGTTGTTGCGTTACTTTCGCCTGTATTGCTGGTGGTTTCATCCCCATTTGTAACGTTTTCTTCATCGTTTGAATCGTCATCATTTAGTTCAACACCTGTACTTGGTTCTTCAGGCTTTTCATCGTCAGTAGAACCGGAAGAACCGCCGCATGCGTAAAAGAAAAACATGCATAGCATTAGTAATGCCAATATTTTTTTCATAGTATTCTCCTTGCGTATTTTTATTTAAAAGGATTATGTGGACTGTTGGGATTTATTAAATAACACTTAAATTCTAAGGAAAAAATTTATCTGTCAAGAATAAATATTATTAAATATTGAACACTTTGTCTAAATTTGTTTAGGTATTTATCTTATACAGTTTTTAATAATTGTAAAGGTTTAATTGTATACCCCCCCCTGTTTTTTCTTAATGTAATTTATGTGTATTGCAGACGCAGCCCGCATTCTTTGGATGGTACGTGCCGGCATGTGCTGTTTGGTCTTATTATTGCGCGGCTCTTCAAACCAACACCTCCAAAGCCATATACATCAAATGAAATCCTGATTGCCCTGGTACCACTCGTGATACTGATCGCGCTTCCTTTGTACTGGTTATGGCAAATGCCTGTTTTGTTTTTCTCGTTCTTGTTGCTGCTTGCCGTCGCTGGCGTGATTGTGGTAAAAGCTGTCTGCCCGGGATGCAAAAACAGCAGTTGCGCGATGTGCCCTGCAACTTGCAGGAGGCCATAATTATGCGTGACTCAAAAAAAGCAGACCGAAAAATTGCTATTCAAAACGCGGCGCTGGAACTTTTCAGCCAACTTGGATTTATGAAAACAACGATCTCTCTAATCGCCGAACGCGCGGGGCTTGGCACAGGAACACTGTATAACTACTTTAAAACAAAGGGTGACATACTGTTCTCAATTATTAAGAAACGTTCCTGTGGATATGTTGAAGAGCTGGATCATATTATTGATGAAAATGTTGGTTTGATTGAGTCATTAATGCTCTTTCATGATGCCTATCTCAATAGCCTTTCGCTTTATAATAAAGTAATCTTGCGCGAGTGCACGGCGAGTATTTTCTCGGGTGATGTGGAACTTATGAAGAGCATTAATGAAATTGACCATCCCTATCTGGAAAGACACAATACCTTATTCTTGAAGTTTCAGAAAACTGGAGTTATTAGCGAAACTGCTGATATTGAAAGCATGATCTCTACTTTATAGGATGCCGATATGTATGCCATTCTAACATACATTACAGACGAAGATATGTCGCTAAAGACTCTCAAAAGCCGGCTAACAATGCACGCCAAAGTGATAACATTATAAGAATAATTGTGGAAACTATGGTTCAAGTCGTATTTGATATGATGAAGAAAATTACTCGGATTGCGCAAGAGACCCGGAAATCCGACAATTTGTCAAAGAGTGGGAGGACAGATAATTGTAAAGCAAAGCAAAATAATTGTTATTTGATCTGTTAATTATTTCATATCTTTTATTAGTTTAATCCGTGTCGTTTTTCATAACAGAATATAGCCCTCTCTTCAATTATTTTACATTCTCCTTCTTAACACGTTCTGATAAATATATTTTTATCAACGACTGATAGGGAACATCGTTTTTGTTCGCAATTATTTTAATTCTTTCCAGCAATGATTCCGGCAAGCGGATAGAGATGCTTTTTGTTGATGGCTTAAGGTTTTTGAAATGCAGTTTTTTCGCTTCCTTAAGATTCAAGAATTCCGTTGAGTCATTATTGGCCCAAAATTCAAACTCTTCTGTTTCATTCATGAATTTCGGTATTTTTTTTAAGGTTTTCATAAACAGTTTTCTCCTTTCTGTTCATATCTCTGGATGATATTATCCGAATTCTGCTTTTTCTTATTGTAAAAACAATGAACAAATACCTTGATTTGTTTGTTTCCCCCAGCACATAATATCTGCTTTCAGAATTAGAATGTTTTTCATCATCAAAAATATAGAACGGTTCATTAAAAAAGACCTCTTCAGATTCTCCAATTGATACTTGATGTCGCTCCCAACTCTTTTGAATATTACCCTTGTCCCAGTCAAAGCCGATTATATGACTTATATCAAATTCTGAATTCATGTATATTAAGATAATATACAATACGGCGAAGTCAAGAATTATTAATTACCGATTACTTGTACTGCTATTTGACAATATTATCGTACCCGGATAACTATATACTAACAACTGATATATGTAATAAAAAGAAATGGTTAATCCTGTTAGCATATACGTTACATGAGTTTAAAAACCCAGATTATTCTCTTACATGTAATCACCATGTAAACTTTTCTTTAAATAACTGTACATAAATCGAAATGCGTGAAATTTTCTTGACTGATAGTCATCATTATTTAATCACCATACAACAGTTTAATTCGCATTATTCTAAAGACTGTTTCTTTTAAGCATTAGGCTTTTAATAGAGGTTTTCGATATAGGATATCTCCTATATCAACAATTTATAAATAAACATAAAGATGAGGAGTAAAAAATGGATTCTCTCTTATTATATTTTCCCCTGGGAGCGGGGGTTCTTTCCCTTTTATTTGCTTTTTACAGGGTACTCTGGGTTGGCAAACAGAACCCGGGCAGCGAAACTCTTAAAGAAATAAGTCATGCAATACGATCAGGGGCCTTTGCGTTCTTAAAACGAGAATACAAGGTTCTAGCCATCATTGTAGCCTGTGTCGCGATACTGCTTGTTATCGGTGAACACGGAGCCACAAGACTTGTTGCTGTTTCATTTATTGTAGGTGCTCTTTTGTCTGGAACTGCTGGATTGATCGGTATGCATGCCGCAACTCTTGCAAACAGTCGAACAGCCCACAGTGCTAAAACAGGCCTTGCAAGCGCTCTTACAGTTGCTTTCACCGGTGGAAGTGTTATGGGTTTGAGTGTTGTAGGGCTCAGTATTATCGGGCTCTCTGGACTTCTTCTTATTTACACAGCTATATTCGGTTTCGAGATCATGACTTTGAAAGACACAGTTCTGCCAATTATTAACGGTTATTCTTTGGGCGCAAGTTCTGTTGCTCTTTTTGCCCGTGTAGGTGGTGGAATATTTACTAAGGCTGCCGATGTTGGTGCCGATCTTGTTGGAAAAGTTGAAGCTGGTATTCCGGAAGATGATCCACGGAATCCCGCTGTTATCGCCGATAATGTTGGTGATAACGTAGGGGATGTAGCCGGGCTTGGTTCCGACCTTTGTGAATCGTATATTGGTTCAATTATTGGAGCAATGGTTCTTGGCGGAGCGGCTCTCTCGGTTCGTCTTGTGGTGTTACCTCTTATAATTGCTGCTATCGGCATTATAATGTCAATAATTGGAATGTTTTTTGTCCGTACAAAGGAGGGGGGGAATCCGCAGAACGCCCTGAATTTCGGTACCATCGGAGCCAGTGTTTTGATGCTTATCTTTACCTTTCCGGCAGTCTGGTATCTTGCCCCTCGTACTTTTTCTTACGAGAATATCTCTTATTCAAGTATGGGGATAATTATCGCGATTATAGCCGGATTGATATGTGGCGTGTTAATTGGTATGGTTACTGAATACTACACAGCTGATAACCGCAAGCCGGTAATAAATATCGCGCGTGCCAGTACAACAGGCGCAGCCACTAATATCCTCGGTGGGTTACAAGTTGGAATGGTTGCTACAGGGATGCCAGTAATTCTTCTTGCAGCGGCTATTATGGTTGCCTACCAGGCGGCAGGTCTTTATGGTATAGCCATCGCCTCTATGGGAATGCTTGCCACTACAGGAATTCAGCTTGCTGTCGATGCTTACGGACCAATTGCTGATAATGCCGGTGGTATTGCCGAAATGGCCGCTATGGAGCCAGAAGTTCGCGAGCGGACAGATAAACTTGATGCTGTAGGAAATACAACCGCCGCGATTGGAAAAGGATTCGCTATCGGTTCCGCTACGTTAACCGCGTTGGCCCTTTTTGTTGCCTATAAAGAGACTGTCGGTCTTACAATGATTGACGCGACTCGGCCAAGAGTACTTGTGGGTCTTCTTATGGGCGGTATGCTTCCATATGTGTTCTCTTCGTTTTTAATCGGATCGGTTGGAAAAGCCGCATTCAGCATGATCGAAGAGGTGCGCCGCCAGTTTCGAACAATTGAAGGTTTGCTTGCCGGCAAGGCGAAACCTGATTATGTTAAATGTGTAGATATCGCGACCAAGGCTGCAATTAGAGAGATGATTGTTCCGGGTGTTCTTGCTGTACTGGTACCTGTTGTGGTCGGTTTTTTTGGTGGTGCTGAGATGCTCGGTGGTGTTCTTGTAGGAGTAATGATTTCGGGTGTTATGCTTGCTCTTTTTATGGCAAATTCTGGCGGTGCATGGGATAATGCTAAGAAGCATATTGAAGGTGGAGCTTTCGGTGGAAAAGGGTCTGATGCCCATAAGGCGTCTGTTATCGGCGATACAGTGGGTGATCCTTTCAAGGATACAGCGGGTCCATCCATGGACATACTTATTAAACTGATGAGTGTGGTATCTCTGGTTATTGCCCCCATCATTTCACGATAAGGAGAAGGATATGAAAATTTACTACTACCTCACTGTTTTCCCGACTGAGGGACTTATAGCTTCACAGCTTAATCCAGAAGATTTTGGCGCGTATATGGCAACCGGATCAAAGAAGGGAATAGCAGAGCATCTGATTTTTATAGAAGTAATCGGCGAATTCGGTTCATATTTTGACTGGAACTATGCCCATCAAAACTGTGTGCAGCATTCAGACGGAAGGCCGAAAAACTCGAAATATCTGGCTGTTTACCGCGCGTTGGAAAATACTCCTCTTGATAAACTGGGAGCCATGTATCTGACAACCCGTGACGGCAGAAGCGTTAAGCTTGAAAAGAGTGCTTACAAGGAATCGGAAAGCCCGGCTGAATTTCATCTTTATCAGGAGTTGTGCCCAGTTTATCCTCTGGTTGTAAGTAAACTAAATGCAGGTAATTTCGCAAAACACCTGACGTCTGATTCAAACAAGGTCTTTGTTCCGCAGATTGTCTTTGCCGATCTAAAACTGGTTAATGTGGATGATCCGGAGCATACCGGAAATATCGGAACCTTGTACAGCCGAAATATTCAGCATCTTAAAGGATGTATTGCCGAGCTAAGAGCATCCAACGAAAAACAGAATAAAACGCTGGACCGTACGCATGTCGAGTCGTTCGGATTTCAGCATATTGGCAAGGCGATATATATCGCTAACTCGAAAGAGGCAGTCTCGTATAACATGCTAACAATGGACGAGCTTCAACGGGATCACTTTCCCTGGGCAAAATCGGCCAACATTCTGTAACAGACAGGATAATGATTTTATAGATAAAGGGCTGCTCGGTAAACGGGCAGCCTTTTGTAAACAGTACTCAAATGTCACGCAAGCATACAAATAATTATTGCCCTCAGAATCCCATTCCAAGTAGCCACATAGGTATTGAGTTGCCGGCTGGATAATCAATGCCGTCCTGGATAACGAAATCCGCTTTTTTAACAGATTTGGTTTTTTCGCCAACTTCAATCAAAATTCTCTTTTTTGTAAAAGCCATATTTTCAGATGTCAAAATAAAATCACCAGGTTCCTCATTTTTTTGGCAATCTTAAATAATTGAACCTCTAAAAATTAATTCGATAAACATGGTGCATCTGCCCGTGAAACATTGATTTCTTTTGCAGTGTTAATCCGTTTTTTTCGGCAACACGTATAGATTGTATGTTTTCTGGTAAAATAAGACTAATTACCGATGATATTTTCAACTTCTCTTTTGCAAATTTCAAACAACCTTTTGCGGCTTCTGTACCGTACCCTTTGCCCCAAAAAAGATCATCGATTCTGTATCCAACTTCAATCTCATCTTTGCCATCAATACTTTGCACAAGCAATCCACAAATGCCAAGAAATTTTGAGTCATCTTTTCGGATTACAGCCCAAAAGGAGATGCCGTCGTTTTTTTGTCTTTTCTTGATTATCTCCAGGTACTCCCCGGATTCTTCCCTGTTTAAGGTCTTGGGAAAAAAAGTATGTACTTTTTCGTTTACCAAGAGATTCGCCAAATCTTCAAACCTGTCTTCTTTAAGTTCTTCGAGAACCAATCGTTCAGTTTCCAATATTTTCATTTTTTTTCAATTGTTATGGTGTTTATCTTAAAAGCAAAAGCGATTTTCTGTTTAAGGTGATTTATTTGCAATTGCTAATTTCAATTATTACCAAAAAAGATAGGATTGAAATCGAAAAAAAATTAAACGAACTTCCTTAACAGAATTAGTGTCACTTGTAATTATAATCTTGTATTTTGTTGCCCAAAAGACCTATTTGTGATATTCTAATAATAGTGAACTTCGAAAAAATTTTGGTTTACGCTATTTGCAATCGTTTTGCTGTTTCAGGTCTGTATTCGTGCGATGATTACTTGTCAGATATCAAAGCAGCAGCATCGCAGAGTCAACCGGAGCTTGTAGATTCCATTTCTGGTGACACCTGCACATTCCAGACAACAAATATTGGGGATGTAGATAGTTCGCATGGTTCGCCCATTTTTACACCTGTTATTATGTGGAAGGCGCACCTACCAGTGTTTAAAAGGATGTAACCGGTTCATTTGAAGTTTTAAATTGACCGGCTACCGGTGAGTTTGGCAGCATTATTGATTCATTTAAAAAAGACAGAGGCGGCTTATTATGGATTGAGAATATGCTTGATATCTGTCTTGAAAATAGGATTCACTATAACTATCATACATGGCACGAGACTGCGTTCGGAATTTTTACTAATAGCCCAACATTGCCTCCGGCTGATCCAAACGAAGAGCTTATTGAGTTGTTTAAAAGCAAGCAGTGACTATTTGAATTGAGGCTAATAAAATGATCGATTGTTATTGAGGCCATCAAAGTAGTTTATTATAAAGTCTTGATGTTATAGCAAGCCTTTTGCTTTTAGTAGGGAGGAACCATGCCTAAAAGAACGTGTCAAAGTGTAGTTAGGGGAAAGAATGCTGTCGATGGCGCGGGGGTGCATCTGCGACGAGTTTTGGGATATAATACGATAAAGGATTTTGATCCGTTTCTGATGCTGGATGGATTCGATTCGAATGACCCTGAAGACTATATTAAGGGCTTTCCTTGGCATCCTCACCGGGGTATTGAAACTGTGACCTATCTACTCGATGGAAAGATCGAACATGGGGATTCGCTGGGTAATGAGGGCTCTATAAACGAGCTTCAATGCCAATGGATGACTGCCGGTTCCGGAATCATTCACCAGGAGATGCCGCAAGCATCAGAAAGGATGTTAGGTTGTCAGCTATGGGTCAACCTTCCCAAAAGCGACAAGATGACAGAACCGGCCTATCGGGACATAAAGAAAGAGGATGTTAAAGCTATTGCGGATCAGTCTGCACTGGTTAGGGTTCTCTCGGGCACCTACCAGGGGGTGTCCGGTGCCGTTAAAGGAGAGTATATTCCGGTACAGTATCTTGATATAGATCTGCAACCCGATAGTGTCTGGAGTTATAACGAGACACCAAATGATCATACTCTGTTTATCTATCTTATTGACGGAACGCTTGCAGCGGATGATTCTCTGTGTGATTACCAGGAGAAAGGGTGTGCCATCTTGATGTCGGCATCATCGAATGATGATTCCGGTTATGATGAGGTTATTGTGAAGTCGCAAGACAAGGGAGCCCGCTTTTTTATTATTGCAGCTAAGCCATTAAAAGAGCCAGTAGCCTGGGGCGGGCCAATTGTCATGAACAGCAAAGAAGAGTTAGATCAGGCCTTTAAAGATCTGGATAACAATACATTTATAAAACACTCCCACCCTAAAAAATTATAAGCTAAAATATTTGCGCTTATAAAGCAGACATTGAGCTGTCCTTAAAGATCAATGTCTGCGTTTTTTCGAGCTTTACGAGAAAAATTATCCTATAAAGCTAAAAGAAATCGCTGTCCTCAAAGCGACATTTAGCGTTTTTTCGAGCCTCGCGAGAAAGGTTCGAGTAATTAATAGAAGTTTTCAATAGACTGAATTTTTACAAATGCTTGGCATTGACGAATAAGTCTCAGAAGATTTTTATTGGATTAAGGTCTTGCAAAAATTTCCATAATAATTATCACGGAATAGTCGCTTCTCGGGTATAAATGCATTGTCGTTGTATTGTAAAAATTATGGAATTACTCTAAAAAAGGTTAGGTGTATCAATGAAATTATTACTGAACGAGAACAACTATGGAAGAAGATATCGTATGTTTCTATATCAATTTCCATTGCTATTAATTGTAGTTTCAATCCTCATTGCATTCGGGTATCACAGTCTGGGTGTTGTTCATGCAAACGGCGATCTGACTACAATTCTCGGTGCTGACTTGCTTACGACATCTTTTTTTCAGGGTTCCATAACAGCTGTGATTCTCTATTTCGGTAAGAGTAGAGCTATGGAAAGAATCTTCAAACAAAATCCTTCCGATTTTTCAGAAGAAGAGGTTCTGGGGTTTATGCCATGTGTATATGGTGTCTGGCCCTATCAATATCATGGCGGCTTTTTGACAGTCGAAGGTACTGCTTTAAGATTGTATCTTAAAAAAGTTGGTGGTTTTGTAATGGCTCATGAATGGAAGAACTGTTCCATGGTAAAATTTGAGGCAGTCAGGGAGCCAATGAATCCTTTTCTTCCTTTGATCTTTAATATCACAAAAAGTATTAGGATTTCGGATGGTCAAAAATCAAAAAAAATACTGTTTTCAGAACCGGAAGAGACGGTTATAGAGTTAAATCGTTTTGTGAAGAGCATTTAAAGAGTATTTAGAAGAGTAGAATAGGTACTAAAACGATGATACTCTCCGAAATTTAGAAATTTTTTCAAAATTCTCTTCTATCGGTTCATAATTATAGGGATCTGTCTATTGATCAATATAGTTGCAGTTAAATATGGAACCCTGAATATTCAGGAGTGAAGGGGGCAGACCATTTGTTCAAGATATCCCAGTTTAGTAATGACATTTGCCTGATGTGAAATAGGTCATGACCAATCCATGATGCGATGAGATCACCTGCATGCATCTCAATATTTTTTAATCCATTACCTAAGTGCATCGAATAAAGGTCTGGATTCTTCAAATCTTTCAATAAGTTAATTGATGCGGTTCTCTCTTTTTCAAAATTTTGAAGAGAAGCTTTCACATCTCTTTCATTATATTTTCGTGATGTTATCCATTCCATTTCATTAAATGAGGGCCAATCTTTGCTGGGTTCAAATAAAATAAGATTAAAATTATATCGAAAGTCCTCAGTTTCTATGTCAGTAAGATGATTCAAAACTTCAAGCAAAGACCATCTGTCTTTTTTCGGTTTCCAGGCAGCTTGTTCCTGGCTTACATTTTTTAACAGATTTTTGACTATGTTTTTATTTGCCTCTAATTGTAGAATACTCATTTGAAGTTCAATCATTTTCTGTCCTTTGTTTAAGCGTTTTGTATATTGCGTTCTCGCTATCAGATGTCTTTCCTTTTGTTCGTCGGTCTGCTCATCCTGTGAAAACATCCCATCCCATCTTGATTTAGATCATATTTTTTTAAATCTTTTTCATATTTATAATCATCTCGCAAGAGAATATTATCAAATTAGCAAATTCTACTAATGTTCCGGCAAGATTCTGATATAATTAGAACCTACGCAACAAAATATTTTAACCTTACCGCGAAATCAGGATATTATGTCGCATCAAACCGCAAAAAACCTCAGGAAGTCTATAAAAAACGTCACCGTCCCCAATAAGGCTCCATAAGGCTCCAAGTTTATAAAGAAATATTCGATGCTGATGGTTATTTGATCTCATCTGAAGGTGAGGGCGGTAATTTCTATTATGACACTTATTGCGATTATGACTATTCCGCGTCTATTAACGCATTAATACAGGTGACAGATGCTACTCTTGCCTTGAAATAAATTAAAACTCCTCTATAAATATATTTGTAGAAACTCTAAATTGTTGCATCACCACCTTGTCAGAGCTGATGATTAGCTTAAGTTTCTATCTGTTTTAATAAAACTTTTGTAACTTCCTGAAGTGATTTGAAAAAGATGTAAAATGTTTTGTAGTGAAGTCTCCCTTGTTCGCAAAACAGTCCTCTATTTCTGGACATCGACCGGGAATGTGGTATTATATAATATGTAGAACTATTTCTTGACAGAAATTGATATTTCAAAAGATGCTTCGATAAGAATTACTGTTTTAGATAGTGGGTGTTATATGAAAAAAATGAAGTCTATAAAATCGCGTTACATTTCAATTGCGTACATTGTTACAGCACTTCTTATATGTGTATCTGTAGTTAGTGCGGGTTCCGTTGGTTTTATAATATCCAACTATCTTTTACAGAACATAACAGACAATGCTGTCAATGGTGCAAAAACTGTTATTGAAAAGATAGAGCAGAACCATACTACTCAGGTTTCCATGATAACAACTCTTGGTTCTTCAATTGCACGCATGGTCGAAGTCGAACATAAAAAACCTGCCCCTTCGGAAAACAGTGCTGATTATTATCAGAATGTTCTTGAGAAGTATGAAAAGGAATTTCAGATTTATCTTGAGAATTCGCCTGGGTTTATTCACAGCATCTATTTATACTACGATGTTGAATATACTAATTATACCCATAATCTGAAACTGTTTCGCCGTGATGATGAGATAGTAGTACAGTATAATGAAAGCAGGGCGAATTATGATGCAATATCCGGAGCAGAGGGAAGTCGTAACTGGTATCACACTGTTAAGATGGAAACTCATGGACCTACCTGGATTACCGGTTCATATGACAGGCAGGAGAATCTTATATCCCCCTTTCTTGTTCCTGTGTACGATGGAGATGAGCTTGTCTGTATTGTAGGGATTGACCTGAATTTGAATGCTTTTACAAAGATGGTCGGTGAGCAGACCCTGTTTGAAACTGGATATGTCTTTCTTCTTGATAATGAGGGAGTTGTTGTAATACACAAACAGGCTCCCATGCTGGATACGCTTGGCGCAACAGTGCATGCCGCCGAAGGTAATCTTGATGAGATAATTGCCAATAATGATAGTGGCGAGGTAATTAATGTAGCCTCGAGTGTTAAGGGGGAGTATTTCCTTTTTAAACGCCTTAGCAACGGCTGGACTGTCGGCGGTACCTATTATATGAACGAGGTCACCTCAAGTTATGATACTGTTAAGATCTTTATTCTGGTTGTAATAGCCTCTGTTATTGGGCTTATCTTTCTGCTTTCAATATTTCTGCAGCGTCTGATTAAGAAAAAAATGGATATGGTTCTCGATGTCCTTGACTCTGTAAAAAGAGGTGATTTCACCAAGCGGGTGGACATTAAAACCAATAACGAGATTGGTATACTCAGTGAAGGTATTAACCGTATGATCGAAGAGATTAGGGTTCTTGTTTCCAACGTTAGTACAGTAAGTAACTATGTTGCTGAAACGTCCGAAAGTCTTGGAGAATCCATGAATCAGACAGATGAAGTTTTTAAACGGATTCAGGGTTCTGTTCAAAAAATTAATGACGATATTATGGCTCAGGCAACATCAACGGAAGAGATTTCGGCTTCCATGGATAACTTTCGCATCAGTTTTCGTCATCTGAATACAATTAGCAATGCTGTTGCGTCAGAGGCTGATGATGCTGTTAAGAAAAATGATCAGTGGATGCAAAATATTCAAGTTCTTGGCGAGACCTCTCAAAAGCGGATATCCTCAACCGAGGATGTTGAAACTTCCATCAATCAGCTTGGGCAACGTGCCCGTGAAATTAATGCTATAGTCGGTATCATTTCTGATATTGTTGAACAGACAAATCTTCTTGCCTTAAATGCCAGCATTGAGGCCGCCCGTGCCGGAGAGACTGGAAAGGGCTTTGCCGTTGTAGCCGAAGAGGTTAGATCTCTTGCCGAGCAGTCACAAAAAGAGGCTTCAAATATTCAGCAGATTGTGAATAATATTAATGACGAGACAACAAATACTGCGACTTATTTAAGCTATCTTCGAGAAAACACACGAAAAGAGAAAGAAGCTTTAATAAATGCCGATCTGATTTTTAAAGAGATTTATAGTTCTTTTGATCTTATTACACAGAAAATTCAGGATCTTAATGCAAAAATAGATGATATGAATCGAATACAAGAGAACGTTTCCCGAGGGGTTTCGGGAATATCCGATTCTGCTGATCAGAATGCATTATCGGTTGAAAGTATTTCAGCTTCGGTAAATGACGAGGGTGAAATAATAAAGCAGATATCCGATAATGCCAGCGAACTGAAAAAACTATCGGTCGAGCTTCGTGATGTTATAGGTCGATTTGTTATGTAGGTGCTGATTTCTTACTATAGATTTTTCTTTCATTGAGACCTCATCCCAGGCTTTCGCCGCCCCTTCTCCTCAAAGGAGAAGGGTGCTCAAATCTTATTTGAAACCTTACCCGGGCTCTGTTGCGTTTTTCTCCAATTTAACCCGACCAACCGGCCACCTGCTGGTCGGTTTTTTGTGCTTTTCGAGCGTTAATGAAAAAAATTATCAATAAGCAGAAACATTTGCGCTATCCTTAAAGCGAAAGATTTCTGCGTTTTTTCGAGCCCTGCGAGAAAAATTATCCTTATACAGGCACTTAAAACTGGGTGATCATCTGAAGCATTATAGTTTTTCGAGGTTTACGGATGTAAACTGCTGTCGCTTACAGCCAAAAAGATAATACAGCGAGAGTTGTCCCTAGTGCAATTCCAGCAGCGACTTCGGGAATCGAGTGCCCCAGGCTTGTTTTAAGTTTCAGTGGTAGCGAATCCCATTTTTCACTGATTTTACTCGTAATCTCGTTTATTTGATGGGCATTGTTACCGGCTGCACGACGTAGTGTTGCAGCATCATAGATGACAATTGAGCTGAAAACACATGAAATTGCAAAGGATACACTGCCCCAACCTGTAGTAATTCCAATAGTTGTTGAAAGAGCTGAAACAGTTGCCGAGTGTGAAGATGGCATTCCGCCGGTACCGAAGAATTCATGAATCTCTTTTTTTTGCCCTTCGCATAAAGAGAATAAGAATTTTATCAACTGGCTAAGCAAAAACGCTACCGTCGCGTTTAAAAGAGGTTTATTTCCTATTAATTCAAAAAACATGTCGTTTAATTCTCCAGGGCGATAATTATTTTGGGAAATTATCGCGGAACTCTACATTCAATTATAGTGCTTCTAATAAAGGTGGTGGTTTATATATTTTTCGTCATACCGCAAAGTAAACATCATGACTCTGTTATCAGAGTGATTTCTGTTTAAGTTCATCAATTATATCATTTGCTTCAGAAACAGACGACAACTGTTCTTCGTCATTTTTTGCTTTTTTAACAAAGGTTGTTAGCCGTTTCAGCGATAACTCTTTCTTGTTAAGAGAGTAATAAACCTTGCCAGCAAAAAAGTAATTTTCTTTTATGTCGGGATATTTTGCAATAGAATTTTCAAAGAGTACCAGGGCTTTTTCAGCATCTCCCCTGTTTAGCAGATTCAAAGCAAGACTTTGAACTAATTCTGGTCGCTCGCCATAGTATTCAATTGCTGTTTCAAGAAGCGGGATAAGCTTCTTTTCCAGATTCAATTCGGTGTAAACAGTAATCAGTGATTCTATACTTGCTTTATGTGCCGGATGTATCAAAAGGGCTTTTTCAAAATAGTCGATGGCTTTTTTTGAGTTTTTTTCAGAAACCGCTCTTCCAGTATTATGCAGCAGTTCAACATTATATGGAAATTTCGCTAAAAGAGTCTCAAAAATTATCATAGCATCGTTGTTTTTATTTTTATCGAGCAGATTTACACCTCGTTCAAATTCAGCCTCTACAGTTTCGTCACTAAAGTAACCAGTTATTGAGTCAATTTCAGAAATTAATCTCTCTTTTTCTGCAAGAGTCGAACGTTTTAGAGCCTTTTCAAACTGTTTTCCAGCCTTCAGTGGTTTATTTCTATGGCTGAGCATCATTCCCTGCATGTAATAGGCCATCGGAAGCCCGGGAGAGAGTGATGCTGCGCGTTCTATTAGTTTTTCCGCCTCATCATAGTCGGAATTTTGAAATGCGCGTGTAGCCCTATCTAAAGTATTGTAATAGATTTCAGACTCTTTTCCTGAGCTTACGCCCTTACTTGGCTGCGGGTCGTCTTTAGAGCAGGCGGTTAAAGCTATAATAGCTGTTAAGGCGAATAGCAGAGTTTTTAATTTCATCAGTACATCCAAGAATATGATTGTTTTAAGGCTCTATATCATTAAAGTAAATTCATAGAGCCAACAGCTAATAAATCAACCAATAAAATACGAATGGTAATACTTTTCGAAGCGTTCTCATCTTTTTTTCTTGACAGTTAATGCCGATGTTTATATATACTGAAGTATCTTAAATATATATAAAGTGTGTTATGAAATACAAATTCGGTGAAAAAATCCGTGCTATACGCGAAAAGAAAAAGATTACAATGAGAGAGGTTGCCGAAAAGGCCTCTGTCAGTGAAAGTCTGATGTCTCAAATTGAACGTAATAAGATTTCGCCGGCTATTGATACTCTATTGCGTATTGCAGATGTTCTTGATATCGATCTGGAATATCTCTTCATCGATTATAAGAAGAATCGGTGTGTTAACATTGTTCGTTCGCAGCAACGCGATGTGTATAAGGTCAAGGATGTTTTATACGAACAGTTGTGCCGTACACCGGGTAAAACCGAGTATGGTATTGAGGCCTACATGATGCAAATTGAAGTGGGTGGAGAGAGTAAGAGTGAGGAGTATGGTCATCCCGGTAAAGAGCTGGGTGTGATTATTGAAGGGCAGGGTGTTTTTAAAATTGGTAGCGAATCATATGTAATTGAAGAGGGTGATAGTATCTCTTTTGATTCGGATATTCCTCACAGACTTATAAATGACGGTAAAAAACCACTGAAGGCATTTTGGGTTATAACTCCGCCACGAATGTTTTAGAAGTTACTATAAAGGGGCTAGTTAAGACCATTAAATAATAATAACAAGGCGCTTATAAAATACGAGCTTTGGAATTACAGTTTTAAAATGAACCAACATTTTTGTTAAGGAGGCAGCTATGGGAAAGACTATTGCAGAGAAAATTTTTGATGCGCATTTGGTTGATCAACCGTATGAAGGAGTCAATGTTCTTCGTCTTGACGCCGTCTTTTGTCATGAAATAACAACTCCGATTGCCATAACCGATCTTATGGCACGGGGAAAGGACAGGGTTTTTGACCCGTCTAAAATAAAAGCGGTCATTGATCATGTTACGCCGGCAAAAGACTCTAAAACTGCGGAACAGGGAAAGATATTACGAGATTGGGCTCGTCGTCATGATATTAAGGATTTCTTTGATATCGGAAGAAATGGCGTCTGTCATGCAATTTTTCCAGAGAAAGGTTTTGCTCGTCCCGGGTATACCATAATTATGGGAGATTCTCATACCTGTACGCATGGTGCGTTCGGGGCTTTCGCTGCTGGCGTAGGTACTACCGATCTTGAGGTTGGTATACTCAAAGGGGTCTGTGCATTCAAAAAACCAGAGACTATTAAGTTTGTTCTTAATGGATCTCTTCCCGAAGGCGTGTATGCCAAGGATGCTATACTCTATATCATTTCTCAGCTTGGGGTGAACGGCGCAACAAACCGTGTGATGGAATTTACTGGCCCAGTAATAGACGCAATGAGCATGGAGTCACGCATGACTCTCTGTAACATGGCAATTGAAGCAGGTGGAACAGTCGGCATCTGTTACCCTGATATGGTAACTGTTGAATATCTATGGCCGTTTATTAAAGATCAGTTTGCAGATAAGGCCGCGGCTCTGAAAGAATACTCAAAGTGGATATCTGATAGCGATGCTCAGTTTGAGCAGGTTATAGAGTATGATCTTTCGGCACTTGTTCCAAAGGCTACGTTCGGGTATAAACCTGATCAGGTTAAGAGCATAAGCGAATTGGAGGGTACTCCGGTTGACCAGGTGTACATTGGTTCGTGTACCAATGGAAGAATTGAGGATCTGCGAGTAGCTGCAAAGGTTCTGAAAGGTAAAAAAATTGCTGATTCGGTACGGGCGATTCTTTCTCCGGCTACACCGGCTATTTACAAGCAGGCATTAAGTGAAGGATTGCTGGATATTTTTACTGATGCTGGTTTCTGTGTTACCAACCCGACATGTGGTGCATGTCTGGGGATGAGTAATGGAGTACTTGCTGATGGAGAGGTCTGCGCTTCGACCACCAACAGAAACTTCAGCGGACGCATGGGTAAGGGTGGAATGGTTCATCTGATGAGCCCGGCTACTGCCGCTGCTACCGCTATAACTGGTACCATTACAAATTCATTATTGTTTAAAGGATAAGGAGGAAACCATGCATACATTCGGAGGAAACGTTCTTTTTCTTGACCGTTCAGATATTAATACTGATGAGATAATTCCCGCTAAATATTTAACAGAGATTACCAAGGCTGCCTTGAAACCATATCTTCTTGAAGACTTGATTCTTGAAGGTTTTGAGCAGAAACGTGATATAGCGGATAAACAGGTTGTTGTAACCCGTGCGAATTTTGGCTGCGGTTCATCGCGAGAGCATGCTCCCTGGGCGCTGGAAGTTAATGGCGTTTATGTTGTTATTGCTGAAAGCTTCGCCCGAATTTTCCGCCAGAATATGTTCAATTGTGGTATGTGCGCTATTGAACTTCCGGCAGAAACAATTGATATGTTGTTTTCACAATTTTCGGGATCTGCAACTTCGGTTAAAGTCGATCTTGACAGAGGTGAGCTGAATTTCTCAGCAGATGGGAAAACAGAGGCTGTAAGTTTTCAGGTTGCTCCCTTTGACCACGAGCTTGTTAAAGCCGGTGGCTGGGTTGATTACGCTGACACAAAATATTAGAATACAGGACATATAAGCAGATCAGTACTAAAAAATATAGTGCTGATCTGCATGCATATTAATATTTCACTGAGAAGCTTCTTTATAACAAATAGGAACTTCGAAAAATCACCAAGAATTTTGAAAAAATTTCTAAATTTCAGAAGGTAAAACCGTTTATGCGCCTATTTCAAAAGAAACTTGGTTGAAAAGTTAATTATTAGAGATTACCCGAATTTATTAAACCATGCCCTTTGTGAAAACTCCTTCTTTAATGGCAATGATGGTTCCGTTTCAGGAATTCCAATAGGCAGAAAACATACCAACTCGTAATCTTCTGGAACACCTAAAATCTTTGCCATTTTATCTCCGATTTTATCTTCATCAGTTATATGCCCCTCAAACCAGCAACTCTGATATCCCATCCCAATTATTGCAAGTAGCATATTTTCAATTGCTGCCGAATAATCCTGAATCGCGAAACACTTATCTCTGTACGCATTTATTCTTTGGGTAAGCACACATATCATGGCAGGTGCAGTATCTCCCGCAGGTGGATCTATTACACTTCTCAATTTTTCAAGTACCCTGGAGTCATCTACCGCTATTAAACTTGTGGTTTGTTTGTTACATCCAGAAGGCGCAGCAAGTCCAGCCTTCATTATTGTAACCAAATCTTCTTTGGGAATAAATTCTTTCTTGTATTTACCTCTGTAGCTATGTCTTGCAGAGATTGCCTCTATAACATTCATCAAACCGCTTCTCCCCACTAATCTTCAAATTTATCTTTCTACAAAAGATATTTAATCAGTATCTTCAACAGTTGCCTGGCTGATATTTCCATACATCGAATCAAATATTAAGCGCAACTCTTGATTTTATCAAGAGCCATTTAAATTTTTTTGTCAAGATCTTCATCGACATGTTATTTAGTTTTACCTGAACCTCTGTATCTGTTTTTCCCAACAGATATAGCGGAACTGAATTACTTTCATACGTAAGAATGTTCCCGGATAATCAATTGGGAACTTCGAAAAATTACCATTTGCAGAACAACTATATCATTTAAATGAATTAACAGAAAATGTTCCCGCAGCAGCATTGGTCGGGTGCTTGTAGAGGTAATGGCCGGTAGTTACATGATTACCCTTGGCATCGAAAGAGTCATAATTCCGTATAAATTCTTTCGCGTGCTCAACACGGAAGGTATTGATATATGATGAAAAACTCTTTTTATAAACACTATTAATGGTTTGAGAAACATAATCCGGTATAGTTACGTATATCTGTAAAAAGAACAGTCACTGTTCTCTCTTCTCCACCGAGAATCATATTCCATTCATCAGGTGATCACGCACAGAGGGGTCAACCACCTTGCCGAAGGTCTCTTTCATAAGCTCTTTTTCGAGCAGTTCTCGGCCAAGCTCATTGAGGTTTTCCGATAAAAGACCTAATTCATTGTTAGACGTCACGGGCAGTTCTGTTTTATAGCTGCCCCTCCGTATGTTATAGAGACATGATGGGCAATAACAGGCATGGTCAAAAAACTTTAAGATTATCAAGATAATAAAAACGTTTTTTCATAACTTCTTATCCTTATACAAATATCGGTAAAGCATATCTGTTGTTTCATTGATTAACTTCTCTTTAGATATTATAACATCCGAGAACACGATAATATGCACTATTTCTTCCATGGTTGTCTGAATCAGCACCGAAACGGTATCGATATCCCTGATGCGGAGTTTTTCTATTCTTGATGATAAAAATCTCTTTGCAAGATTAACGGCCTCAACACGCGTGTTGTTGTAAACCTTTGCGATGTCGGGGTCGGATGCGGCCATAACAGTTAACTCCTGATGAAGCTGTGGATAAATCGCGTGAGCCTCGATCAGTTTTGTTATCAGATAGTTTAAAAACGTTTTTTCATCAACGAACGAGCTGTTTTGGGGATCTTCAATATCGTTCAGCACATCACAGATTTTTTGATTATATAATTCAACAATCTCCCTGAAAAGAGCTTTTTTATCGGCGAAATACATATAAAAACTGCCGATTGAAACACCGGCTCTCTTTGCAATCTCTTTAGAGTTGGTTTTGTAATAACCTTTTTCGGAAAAAAGCCGTAAACCAGCTTCAATGATGCTGTTTTTTGACTCTTTTCCCCTATCCTGCTGAGGAACTCTGATATTGCGATTACTCATAGTAAAATATAATCCTGTTTGACCTATCAAGCGATTCTGGTTAATAAATATTTGAATAAAAACATAGAGTCAAGCAAAACATGATTAAAAGTTCATATTAGTCTTGACATTCATGAACTATAGTTCATGTTTTAGTCACCCACCACTCCTTGCGGAGAAAATTTTAACAGGAGGTACTGTAATGTCTGTTTTAGGAACTATCAGTGGAAGCGGGATGGACCGGATTCCGAATATCGCTTTTAGAGGAATGTCTTTTCTTTTTGCCGTTTGGGAAATTTTCGCGTCACCGGAAAAACTTCTGAAAAAATTTGATATCAAAGAGGGTGACACCGTTGTGGATTTTGGATGCGGTCCGGGAAGTTATATCAAAGCCGCGTCCATGCTTGCGGGGAAAAGCGGAACAGTTTACGCGGCGGATATTCATGAACTGGCCATAAAAACGGTTAATAAAAAGATTAACCGATATGGATTAACAAATGTTCAAACCGTTCAGATAAGCGATTACAAAAGCGGTATCGCCGACAACTGTGCCGATATTGTGTACGCTCTTGATATGTTTCATATGGTAAAAAAGCCGGAACTTTTTCTAAAAGAGATTCACCGAATACTAAAGAAAGAGGGCAGACTCTATATCGAAGATGGACATCAGTCGCGTAAAAATTCTAAAAATAAAATAGAGAGCTCAAAGGTCTTGAAAATAGAGGAAGAGTATCGCGGTTTTCTGGTTTGTTCGCCTGTTTGATTTAATTAGAGCTGTAAAACATCTAACAATATTATAAATCATTTTACACGTTCCTTATTATTTAAGAACTCTTAACTAATCGATAACAACAATACGGCCGTTATCTACTATAATACCGTCTTTCAGTGGAAAGGGTTTGTTAACCGGAGCGATAATTGAGCTTCGTATAACAGACCCTTCGCCATAATATGCTTCAAATTTTGCAAATCCCTTGCTCTCTTTTTTTGACGGTTTTTCTGTCAGTTTAGCTTCAAACAGAATATATCGGCCGCCTTTTTCAATAACAAAATCAACTTCGTTTCCAGTGCGGTCACGCCAAAACCAGAGCGGTGGGTTGATCTTACCTTCTTTTAAAAAAGCATGATAAATCTGACAAAACGCATAGGTCTCCCAAACTGCACCAGAAAGTGGAGATGCAAGAAGTTCGCTGTATGAGTTGATCCCGACAAGATGGCACAAAAGCCCTGTATCTGTAAAATAGACCTTGGGAGATTTCACCAGCCGTTTACCACTGTTAAAAAAATAGGGCTCCAGCAGCTTAACAATTCCAGACGATTCAACTGTGCTTAGCCAGGCTTTTGCGGTATTAGGCGCGATCCCGACATCCCTTGCCAGATCCGAAAGCGATAATATCTGCCCAGAGCGTAGAGCCAATGCCCTCATAAAGCGATTAAAATCCCGAAGATTATGGATGTTAATAATGTTTCGGACGTCACGCTCAAGATATGTATTTACATAGGATGGAAACCAATATGCAGCCTTCATTAAAGTATCAGAATATAAAGCAGGATATCCTCCTTGAATAAGATATTCAGGCAAACTAATCTTAATTTTCGAAGAGGCCTCTTCAAAGGATAGAGTAAGCATATTAAGCACTCCGCAACGGCCGGCAAGGCTTTCTGCAACATTATGCATTATGTTAAACTGCTGAGAACCTGTTAAAACATAGGAGCCAGGTTTTTTATTAGCATCCACGGCTGTTTTTATATAACGAAAAAGCTCAGGTGCGTATTGCACCTCATCAATAATTACCGGGACAGAGAGCGAATCGAGAAACTGTTGTGGCATATTAACTGCTCGTTCGGCTTCTGCAGGGTCATCAAGTGTTACATATTTATATTCAGACAACTGATTAAGCAGAAAAGTCGTTTTACCAGTCTGACGCGGTCCGGTTAGTAGAATTACTGGGAAGAGGTTTAAATATAACTGCACTTGATTTTTGATATTTCTGGATATATACATGGCTTAAATTTCCAACCGACTTTACAGCTGACTTCTGCAAGTTTTAGCGATATTGCAATCATTTGTTGACAATTTTGCAATTAAATTGCAAAATTGTCAACAAATATATCGCTTTTCACAATTTTGCAATACGAAATGCTCTTGACCTAAACATATGAGTAGTTGATTATGTATTCTGATAGCTTTGACTAAAAGGACTCCCCAAAAAATGAAATTTTCAATAAATGATATTCGTAAATACCTGATTATCTATCATAACCTCAATGAAAGGGTCGCTCCATCAAAGATTATTCCGCTTCTGTTTAAAAAGCTCGGTTGTATACAGTATGATCCACTTAACATAACCGGCCGCAATGCCGACCTGGTACTTCAATCACGGGTTCAGAAATATTATCCAGTAATACTGGACAATCTGCTTTATACGGAACGTCAGCTTGTCGACGGCTGGGACAAGATGATGTCAATTTACCCTACGAGCGACTGGCCTTTTTTTATGCGTATGCGGGTTCACAAGGAGGGCGAAACCAGAGGCGGTCTTGCTTGGCGAAAATCACTGCATGTACTGCAAAAGACCCAAGACGTTGTTGAACATCTGAAAAAAAACGGTGCCTCAAAGCCTGCGGATATCGACCTTGGAACCTTAAACCCGGGAAAATGGGGACATCGCCGCGAATCAACTGCGGTTCTTGACTATCTTTTTCATACCGGACAGGCCGCTGTAGCACGCAAGTCCGGTACTCAAAAGACTTTTGATCTTACAGAAAATATTCTACCGGCTCATATATTAAACGCAAAGGATCCTTTTACAGACGATAAAGCCTATCACCACTGGATTGTTTTGCGCCGTATCTCTTCGGTCGGTATTTTATGGAATCGCAACAGCGTACTATGGCAGAATATCGGAGCAGAGCTTAAAAACAGGGACTACAGGCAGCAGATAATCGATGAACTGGTTAAAGAAAAAAAAATAAAACAGATAAGTATTAAAGGGATATCTGAGATTTTTTATATCAAGATGAGTGACGTGAAACTCCTGAATTCGGCTGAGAACACTGTTTTAAGAGAGCGCATGCGCTTTATCGCACCACTCGATAACCTTATCTGGGACCGCGATATGACCGAACAGCTGTTTGGTTTTAAATACCGCTGGGAAGTCTATATGCCAGCCGTGAAAAGGGAGTACGGTTATTATGTGCTTCCGGTAATTTACAAAGAAAATTTTGTTGGCCGTATCGAACCCGTTGCCGATCGCAAAAACAGTACTCTGATAATAAAAAATATCTGGAAAGAGCCGTCAGTCAAATGGACAAAAAAGATGGACACAGCTCTTAATAAAGAGCTGCGAAACTTTGCCGATTTTCTGAATCTGGAAAAGTTAAAAGTTTCCTACTAAAGCTTCTCTTCCACAAAACGCTTGCCAAAAGAGTAGGTTAGACCTGAGCTAAAACCGATCATGATATACTCGACAACTTCTGTTATGCTAAACAATCCTATATTGCCGTAAATAACAGAAAAAAACGGCACAAGACATAGACCAAGCAGAGTCTTACCGATAATATTTCCATAATTGCCGTCAAGCAGCCCATCGACTATGCCATCGATCAATCCCAGAAGCAGGCCAATTGACGCGTAAAAGTAGACAGAGGATATGCTGCTGAAAAAGATGTATACGACATATCCCACCAAGGATCCGGAAATACCGTAAAGAAGAGGCCTAATCTGCGGTTTTTGTGGCTGACCTTTTTTGGGACTCTCGTCGGTAACTTTTTTCCGAAAATTTCCAAGCAATCTCAGATCATCCGAATTAATTCTAATAGTATAATCTTTCTGATAATTTTTTGCTTTATCAATTTCACCATCATCCAGCCAGAAAATCTGTGAGCTTGGGCAAACATCGACCAAAAAATTGTTATCGGAATTATCGTGTCTCAAAGGAAACTGTATCATCTCTTTGTTACAATAGGGACAGGGTTTTCCCGGAAGCCCCAATCCATTGGCGGTCATATCCCAGATTTGCGTAAACAGCCGGTTATTCACATCAAAAGCAGCTATATTAGAGACAGCGATGCCACAACATTTAGGACAGTAGAGGATTGTACCGATTTTAGAGTTTTTATAAATCAATTTAACGTTACAGTTTGGACAGATATACATAGAGGCTCACTTCGGTAGTAAAAACAAATCAAGTATTTAGTCAATAGCAACTTTACTATTGTTGTATGTATAGTTTTTCAATTAAAAAAAATAAATAAAATTCAGTATGCAGTTGTTTGAATCTAAGTATAATAAGATTCCATGATAATGTGAGTTAGCAGTTGACACTCAGATTATGTCCCTTTATGATTGGTGCTGATGGTGATTACTATTACAATTATGAGGAATAAATGGTAAGACGAATATTGACAGTCACCGGGATTATTGGAGCGATAACCGGCATGGTGCTGGTTTGTTACATTGCTATCCTTGGTATGTTCGAATACCGGACTGATACAGCAAAATTACGTGCGGATCACATGCGTAATAATTATGAACGCCTTCAGCAGTATGTTGATACTCAGTATCGCTCAATTATTTTTGATACACGAAATGCTGAAAAAGAACTACAAAGAAGCCTGAACGATGAACTTAATCATTACTACACACTACTTGATACTATTTATAAAAAGACTCCTTCCGATAAACGCGATTTGGTTATTGAACGGTTTATTAAAACCGTTAGAAAGACTGATCCCCGATTATACGCTGTAACCTATGAGGGAGTCGCTCTAATTTTTCCAGAAAACAGGGATTTAGAGGGTAAGTCAATAGTTGATCGCAGGGATGATAATGGTAAAGCTGTCATTCGTGAAGAGCTTGATGCGGTTAAAAGCGAAAAGCAGGCCTGTGTCGAATCAAGCTGGAATCGTAACAATGGTAGTTCGCTTTCGCCAGAAAAAAGGCTCAGTTGCCTTGTAAGGTTTGATGCTCTTGACTTCTATCTGGGGCTTGGTGATTGGGTAACATTAAACAAGCCGGTTTCATTGCGCCAGATTGGTGAACGTGTTGGATATGCAGGTGAAGTTCTAGGTTACCGTTTTGTGCTTATCGACTATGAAGGAAATGCTGTTTATCATTTTGATAAGGGGCTGAAAGGTAAAAACATCAGTGATGAAAGAGATGCAAGCGGAAAGTATATTACTCAGGAAATATTAAAGGCACGCAACAGTAACGAAGGTCTGGTGTTAAATTCAGAGCGAATTGATGTGACAAAAGAGAGGCGCAAGACCATACTATATTGTCGCGACATCCCCGAAATTGGCGCTGTTCTTGCTGCAGAGGCTGATGTAATAATTGAAGGTGATGAGTATATGCAGGAGCGATCCAGTCTCTATTCAAGAGCTACATTCAGATTTATATCTGTATTGTTTATTGTAACAGCTCTGATTCTGATTGGTGCCTCGCTCCTTCATTCAATGTGTCGTCACTATCTGCTCAATACCAAACGGCTTATAGAAAATTTTTCCAGGCCCCTGTCCAAAATAGAAAAAGCCGATCCTAAAGATTTTTCTCTCAAAGAACAGAGAGTCTGTGTTGATGCGTTCAACAGGGCAATCGATGAAATTTCGAATATGACAAAGAAGTTGATTGAGGCCTCTCCGGTTGATTCTGTTACCGGTTTATTGAATAAACGGTCAATGACAGATCATCTTGCAAATGAGTTACATCTTTTTAAAGAGTTTAAGAATCCTTTTTCTTTGGTGTATCTGGATGTTGATGACTTCATTCAGTTCACCGCAGATTTGAATAAAGAACAGAGTCAGCAACTTCTATGTAAAATTGCTGAAGTAATAACTGTAGAATTGCGTAGGGTCGATTTGGCTTCCCGCTGGCACGGTGATGAGTTTCTGATTATTCTTCCAAGAAGCAGTCGCCTACAGGCAAAACTCGTTTCTGAACGAATTCGAAAAGCAGTAGAGACGATTTGTCAGGTTACGGTAAGTGCAGGTGTGGTATCGTGCCGAACAGGTGATACAATCGACGAACTTATGGAACGTTCCCGGCGAGCACTCGAAAAGGCAAAATCCGAGGGTAAAAACAGTACTGTAATGATATGAGTTAACAGTGGTAAACCTTGATTGAATAACTAGGTTTTTGTTTTAAAATTGAAAATTTCTTGATACATTAAATACCTTTATACAGATGATCAACAAGAATTTTAGTAGCAATAATTATTAGAATTGCGCCTCCGGCATATTCTATTCGTCTTCCAAAAATATTGGCTATGCGGTTAGCCAGAAAAATACCTGCAAGGCAGTTGATGAAGGTGACTAAACCGATGAGTAAAACTGGTAAAATGATATCAATGTTTAAAACCGAAAAACTGATTCCAATTGCAAGTGCATCAATGCTTGTGGCAAAAGACATTATCAGCAGTACCTTAGGATCAAGACAGTTTTTGCATACTTTCCCGTCTTCGGCACCACGTGCATCGTAAATCATCTTAATTGCGACTCCCGATAACAGAATGAAGGCTATCCAGTGGTCCCATTGTTGAATGTAGGCTATAAGTGCTATTCCGGCTAACCAACCTATAACAGGCATGAATGCCTGAAAAAGACCAAAGGAGAAAGAAATCAGAAATGCATGCTTTATCTTAAGATCTTTAATAATTATGCCATTGGCAATAGAAACGCTTAATGCGTCTATTGACAGGGCTATGGCAATTGCGATTATTGACACAAAACTCATTAAATATCCGTTTGCATATAAATTTGATAAATGCGGTTGACTTTAAAGAAAATAGAACTAAAAAAGTGATTTAGAGTATCAATTATCAAAATTACTCTTTTTGTAAAGAGGATTTCAAAAAATTAGGAGTATATTAAGGTAATTTCCATTAATTCGAAAGGTTATCTTTTTTATTTAGAAAAACTAATTTCATCTATCCTCGCCTCCGACAGGGATAGATGAAATTATATAGCGATGTACTCGGTTGATTTTTCTTCCGTCTGTGATGAAAGAAAAAAGTGTATGATTTATGCCAAAAAAAGTCTTATAATTGATTCAGAAAAACAATCTCATCACCCCTCATCTCTGGTGAGTGAAAAAAGCAATGAATTATATCAAAATAAATAATTTATCTTCCTTTGCGATCGGTAGGAATAAGTTGTTATGATGAATTCAGAGAGCACCATTTTATTTTTTCCGTTTTAGCAAGGGAAGAAATTATGATGTTTTTATTCAGAAAATTAATTTTTTATCCCCCGCCTTTGGCGGGGGGGAATAATATTTATAGATTTTATTCATAATGGAGGATCCATGCGATATCAAAATAAATTGATCTTTTTGCTTTTTCTTTTGCTCTCATTATTTGTGGTAAGCTGTTCAAAAGACAAGACTGCGACTATTGTTCCGGGTGAGAGAGTTGGTCCGGTAATAGCAGATATTACAGAAGAGGCACTTACTGATCTTGTAGGTTCTGATAATATAAGGCGCAAAAAAATACCTACCGGCGAGGGAGAGTTTGCTAATGGCTCTGTACTGTTTGAAGGTACGCCGGATGAGTGTGAGATTCTTTGGTCCGGACAGTATAAGAAGCCAATTACAACGGTGCTGTTAAAGGAAAAAAAAAGCAGTTGGGTTACTGCAGAAGGAGTGACTGTTGGTCTGTCTCTGGATGAACTAATGAGTATTAATGGTAAGCCCGTAACTTTTTTAGGATTCGATTGGGATTACGGTGGTTATGTAATGTCGCATAATGGTGGGGCTCTGGATAAATATCAGGACAAGCTTAATTTGAGGATCTATTATACTAAAAGAGGCGAGTCTGAAGACTACACAGAGGTAATTGGAGATCGAGAAATTCTCTCGACTCATCCTGTTTTAGATAAAATGAATGTTGAAATAATCGAGATGCGGGTGAATCTGTTTTCGGAAATTCGTTCAAAAGATATAGGAGTTGTGCATGCCAGAAGTGGATTGGTGTTAAGAAGCAAACCAACGGTATCGGGTGATAAACTGTTAACTATTCCCGACAATACCGAGATAAAAGTTGTATCACAGGATGGCCCTGAAGAAGAGATATCCGGTATTACAGCAAAATGGATAAAGGTACAATATGGCGGGCAAATTGGTTGGGTTTTCGGAGCATTCGTTGATTATAATGATTATTAATCGAAGCTGATGAATTTACTTCTCTTTTCGGAAGAGGACTTGTGTAGCGATGGTCTGATATGTGTTGAAGGTAGACGACACGACCATATAAATAACACACTCTGCTCTGTAGTTGGAGACAGAATCAGAGTTGGTTTAATTAATGGTAAAACCGGAACTGCATTAGTAGAGCATATTGGCTCTAAAGTTACCCGACTTGTTCCAGAACTTACGGATGAACCACCAATGAAACTACCCGTTAGAATAATAATCGCAATGAGCCGACCGAAGTCTATGCGTAAAGTTTTGCGTTACGGAACAGCAATGGGTGTCAGCCATTTTGCAATTATTAACAGTTGGCGTGCCGATAAAAGTTATTGGCAGAGTCCGCTTTTATTTCCAGAAAAAATTCGAAGTGAGCTTTTGCTATCGCTTGAACAGGCCTGTGATACCGGTTTACCGCATGTTACAATGCATAAGTTATTTAAGCCATTTGTTGAAGATGAATTACCGCAGCTGGTCACCGGTTCTGATTGTTTTACGGCTCACCCCTATGCGGATGTGCCGGCACCCTTTGCTTTGAACAGGCCGATAAGTCTGGCGATCGGACCTGAGGGAGGATTTATTCCTTATGAAGTGGAGCTTCTTCAAAAAACCGGCTTCACTCCAGTTTCTATGGGGCGCAGAATTTTACGGGTTGAAAACGCAGTTCCGGCTCTGATCGGTCGGCTTTTCGTGTGAATCGGCGATTCAATAGTTGTTTGCAATGATTATCAAATTAGGGAGGACTCATTAATAATGAAAATTGAAACTATTGCTGTGCATGACGGGGTTTTTCATGCTGATGATATTTTTGCAGCAGCAATCATTCGCTTGTTGTATCCGGATGTTAAAATTATTCGAAGTCGTTCTGAGGATGTTCTTAACCAGGCCGACTTGAGGATTGATGTCGGTGGTGTCTTTAACCCGGAATCAGGCAATTACGATCATCATCTGGAAAAGGGAGCCGGAGAGCGACCCAACGGAATTCCATATGCCTCATGTGGATTGATCTGGAATGATTTTGGAATGAAACTTGCGAAAACTAAATTCAAGTTCGACCATATCGAGAGAAAGATAATTCAGTCAGTTGATGCGAATGATTGTGGTTTCAGTTTTGGGGAGGATAGGTATTCTTTCAGCCATTTTACAGTATCGGACCTTTTTGACTCATTCAACCCGGTCTGGTTTCGTGAAAATAACAACCATGATGAAGTTTTTGAAGAGGCGGTAGAGTTTGCCAAACGCATATTGATAAATGAGCTGGATAGAGCTGAAGGTTTTGAATTGTCACGGGAATATATCTACACAGTTGTTGAAGAGTCAGTTAATCCTTTTTATGTAGTACTGGATCGGTATATTCCGTGGCAGCATATTATTATTAACGAAACAGATTTTCTTTTTGTTCTGTTTCCGTCTACAGCCGGTGACTGGCGTGTACGGGCTGTTCCACGGCATCTGGGCTCTTTTGAATCACGAAAACCGCTTCCGGCCTCGTGGGCAGGAAAAAGGGAGAGTGAGCTGGCCGACTTAACAGGTGTTCCTGACGCAACATTCTGTCATCCGGCGCGCTTTATTGCGGGAGCCCGTTCCAGAGCCGGGGCAATAGCATTGGTAGAAATGGCTCTCAATTAAATATAGGTAGAGATATTAAAGATATTAAAAAATAATTAAACCTTAGTTGCTTGCGTCCCTACAGTGTTGGATGATTTTTCTGTATAAAGGTAAGCATCTCTTTAACTGTTTCCTGTAGTAGCGGGTCGTTGCTGTTTTTACAATATACGCCATAAGGAATTACAGGTTTAACCAGCGATTTCCCATGGTGCCTGTAGTTTACTATGATTGCCATATCAGTTCCGTTTACACCATTGTTTGAACATGACAGACTTGCTCGAACCAAACCTGGGTCATCCGGATCGAGCAGGTTAATCTGGTAGCCTCTTTTGTGCCGTGACACTGTAATCATTTCACTGTTATGCTCAATAAGTGATTTAAAAAAATCGGAGCCTTCTTTGTTTGGTGAAATATCTTTTTGAGATCCCTTAATGATTGTCAGTTTTAGTTTTTTAAATGAATCGGGTGTATAGAGCTCTTCCGGGTTTGTTATTACGTGATAGTTCTTTTCATCGGTAAAATAGTGAAAAATTGAATCCACCTTCCCGTCGTTATCTGAATCAGTGATCAGTGTTATTCGGCGCGTCCCCTCTGTAAAGTGTCCCAATATTACATTTGTGGCCTGTCCTATCGATTGTAAAACGGCATAGTCTTCATATGATGCGGGTACAGGTAATTTTGCCAAGGCAGATTTATTTACAAAATCTTTGGGAACATATACACCAGTTGCAACAACCGATTGGATTTTTTGGTGTTTCAGTACGGCATCTGCTGTAAATGAGATTGTTAGAGCGCAAACAAGAAGGATTAAATAGGATTTCTTCATATTAAGATTCTCCAAGTATGATAACAGTATAAGATACTATTACCATATAATATGTCTCTTATCAACTAAAAGATTGGAAATTTTAAATAAAGTTTCATGGGATTTGTTTCATTTCATTCGGAGGGTAAAAACTAAAAAAGGGAAGCATAAGCTTCCCTTTTAAAAGCGGGGTAGACGAGACTCGAACTCGCGGCCCCATGCGTGACAGGCATGTACTCTAACCAACTGAGCTACTACCCCTCGCTTCGTAAATGATAAGACAATATTAGCCCCTGTCCTGTCAATGAAAAAAGCAGTTAAAAATTTTAAAATAATGTGGTTTTGAAAAAAAATAAGAGGGGAACTATAACCAGTTATTATTTTTTAAAGGTCGACTGTCGACTTCAGTATACTAGATATTTCTTGTTGACAGTCTTCTCCTTTTTCTGATTGGATTTTGTTAAGAATAAGTATATTCAGTGATTACTATTTATGCTTATGAGTATATTATCGATAATGTCAAAAAAACTGATGGTAGCTTCCGTTAAATCAAACCTTAAGAAATCAACAAATCAACAAATGAACAATTAATAGGGGTTCTCTGAATATGAACAAAGAACGGCAGGCATGTGAATGATGAAGGAGTTATCTGCAATACTACCCGATTATGAAATTATTCCTGGGTTTCTTTTTGGAGTTAACGGAATTTCCTCGTTTATGCCCTACTTTGTGTTGATTACACTGTCTGTTGCCTGTGTTATTGTCTGTATAGAGTTTTTTTATCGACGTTCTCTGTGGCGACTTGCCCGTAATCATGGAAAAACCGGATCAATATTTTCTCATATAATTAATTTTTTTAAAATAGTAGTGTTTGGAAAAGTACCGGCAACCAGGTTTTATGCTCATGCCTTTAAACTGTTTCTTTTCTGTGGTCTGCTGATCTGTTTTTTGGCTGTTATGGCCTTCAGTATTGATTTTCTGATTGTACATCCCCTGACAAATAACCATTTTCTGAAAGGAGTATACTATCTTATATGGATATTTGCTCTGAATTGTGCGGGAGTGCTACTTTTTATCTCGCTATTGATAACTGTTTATATTCGTATTATAGTACGTCCCAGATATATGACAATCTACAGAAAAGACACTATTACGATTATTCTATTTTCTGTTTTACTGATATCCGCCGCCATTGGTAACGCTTTGAGAGTTTTGCTTATAGGACGGCCACAGTACGAATCATGGTCTTTTATAGGTTATTATCTTGCGCCGGTTTTTGGGCAAACAGATCCGGTACATATTGAATTTCTTTATGGTGTAGTCTGGTTTCTCTTCATGGGAGCTTTGGTTGCTCTTATCCTTATAGTAATTGGTAAGCGGAGGGCTTTTTCTCTCTTTTCACCACTTCATGTCATTCTTTCTGTTCACGATTCTGAGGTGTGTACTTTTTATGTTCCGGTCACGGAAGAAAAAACCAGTGATACAGGTTTCGGATGGAGTGATGTCTCTGATTTCAGTGAACCTCTGTTACGCAGTACAGATGCCTGTACCGGGTGTGGAAAATGCGACGAAAAATGCCCTGCGGTTATTGCAGAACTGCCTCTGTCTCCACAAGCCTTGATCAAAAAACTTAATCATTCCCTGGATACAGCATGTTCCTCTCGGAAAAGACTCTTTGCAGAAAGTGTTTCGGTTGAGGAGATATTCTCCTGTTATGATTGTGGGTTATGTGCAGAAGTCTGTCCTTCCGGTGTAAACCCTCTTGCTGTAATTATCGGTTTAAAGCGCCACTTCGTTCTTGAAAAGGGTGAAATGCCATCACATGTATCTCAGCTTTACCGTAATATTGAGTACACATCAAACATGAATGGCAGTTGTCTTCCTCGTAGGTGCAGCCGTGTTGATGGTTTGCCACTTGTTTCGGAGTCGAATGATTATGAATATCTACTTTATGTGGGGTGTAATTACTCCTTTGACAAAAATAAGCAGCAAACTCTCAAATTTATCGTTAAGTTGTTTTTGTCTCATGGCATCAGGGTTGCAATCTTGGGCGATGAAGAGGTCTGCTGCGGAGACGCAGTTGTTAGAACCGGTAACAGCGCTCTTTTTGAGCAGTTAGCTGAAAAGAATCTCGCTCTTTTCAATAAATACGGTGTGAAAAAAATGATCACCCTCTGTGCGCACGGATATAATGTTTTCAAAAACGAATACCCTCGAATAGCATCGATTAAAGGCGCTGAAATGCCAGAAGTAGTTCACTATACTGAAATAATAAAAAAACTGATTACAGATGGATTAGTTGTTTATAAGCGAAATGTTAATAAGAATATTGTTTTTCACGACTCCTGTTTTCTTGGGCGTTTTAATAATTTTTACAAGACCCATCGCTTTATTCTGGATTCTATACCCGGAGTGCATCTTCTTGAAATGCGGCGTACCGGTTGTACAGCAACCTGTTGTGGTGCTTCTGGTGCAGTGAATATAGAAAAAAAACGGTTGGCATACAAGTTGGGAGAATTCAGGGCGATGGAGGGGTATTCTAGCGGGGCACATGTGATTGCGGTGGCCTGTCCCTTTTGTCTGGATAGTATTTCAGAAGGAGTAAGAGATATAAATCAGCAGGGTATTATTGTTCTTAATATTGCTGATATTCTCGCATTATCACTGGAACAGGATTAATGAATAAGAATATTGACCTTATCTATTTTTCAGGTACGGGCAATAGCAGGGAAGTTGCTACAGAACTTGCCGACGTATTAGAGAATTGTTCTGTTCGACTTTTTGATGGAGCCATTGTGCTTAAAAACAGTAGTTATACGCCTGTAGCACAGGGCGTTACTGGTCTTGTTTTCCCTCTATATTTTGGAGCTGCTCCAAAATCGGTTTTCCTTTTTCTGGAAAAATGTTTTAAAGCTGGTTCTTTGCATCTGTTTCTTATTGTGACAAATGGATTGCCCTACAGATTTTTTATTCAAAGTGTTAATCCCCTTATACATGTAATTGAAAAAAAAGGGGGTAATGTTTTTGCCGTATATCAGGTTGCAATGCCAATACAAATGTCAGGGTTTTTTGAATATCCGGACGTGTTTTCAAACCGTCTTCTTCATGAGATGAAAAGAAGAGTGAAAAAAATTGGAAGTTATGTTGTTCGTGGGCGATCATTTCCTTATAAGCTAACTATGGCGGGTTCGGCATTCAGCCGTTTGGGTCAATTTGTGCAGTTATTATTACGAATGTATGGCTTAGGGCTTGAAGTAACCGGAGCATGTGAACAATGCGGTCTTTGTATCCGGGGGTGCCCCGTATCCGCCATTGTTATGGACAGGGGAGTACGTTTCAGTTCAGGCTGTATTCTCTGCATGCGATGTATCTGTTCCTGTCCCGTTTCAGCTATTAAGCCCCGGCGTCTCAAGCGGTTCTTTTCGTATCCTCTCTATAAGCTTTCTTCAGAAAGCAGAATGGAGGATAACAATTCTAAAATATCCAGAAAATGGAGTTTTTTCGAGAAAACCATCTCTGGATATTTCAATGAAGATTTATAACTTCTCAAATTCTGCAAACAGAATTTTCTCTTCAGCCTCAATTCTTTTTTGAAGAGCGTTAACCAAACGAGCATAATCGGCATTAAAGTCCTGGTGTTCGGTTGTCTCGCGGTATTTTTTGAAAAAGTTTTCCACAAAAACGGTTATGTCTTTCATCTCATCCTGAAATTTCTGAGCTGTCTGATTATATGAGCTGGAAAAGACATTGTTAAAAAACTCATCACTATAAATTGTATGATCTTCATGATCAAGATGGCTTTCAAACAGCTTTTTGGCTCTTATGACGGCCTCTTTCCATTCAGACGACGCTATACCGTTTCCGCTATAGGCATTTTTCAAAATTTCCAGAATTTCTTTATGTTCCTGTTTTAGTTTTTTAATAGTATTCTGTTTTTTCAATTTTTACTCCTTTCAGTTTATCAAATTTAATGCAAGGTTCCATCAATTCCGACTACAATTTTTCTGTAGGGTATTGTTTTTTTAGCGAGTTCAAGGGCCTGTTTAGTAATGATTTCTGTACCCATACAGCATGGCACCTCCATGACTGCCACTGTAACCGATTTAATGCTGTTGTTTCGAAATAATTCAGCAAGTTTATCGATATATCGGTCGTTGCTATGATCTAGTTTGGGACATAAAGTGATTACTTTGTGCCCCTTAAGCAGATCAGAATGAAAGTTCCCGTAAGCATAAGGTACACAATCTGCTGAAATAAGTAGGTCACAGTCATTAAAATACGAAGCACCGGGATTGATAAGATGAAGTTGTACCGGCCACTGCCGTAACTCTGAAGATGAAGCAGCCGTTTCAGAGCTTTGAGCCGTTGATGGTGAAATAGTTTGAGTCTTGCATCCAGGGCATGAGTCTACCGGTTTGCTTTTATACTCAGGAATGGTGATGTTCTGTTTTTTTAGTGTTTCAAGAGCTTCAGAAAGAAAGCCAGTTTCTCCATGTGAATGCAGGTGGTTCAGGTGTTCGCGTATTGTGGACTCACCTTTTGGTATAATCTGCTCAAGAAGCACGCGGGTTTCATTATAAGGTTCAGCTTCCCGCTCTTCTATACTGATTGCTCCAACAGGACAATGGCCCATACATGCGCCAAGGCCGTCACAAAAAAGATCACTTATCAGGCGTGCTTTTCCGTCAATCAGCTTCAGGGCGCCCTCAGGGCAGTCCGGGATGCACTCTCCACAGCCGTTACATAGGTTTTCATCAATTTTTATTATTTTTCGTTTCATTTTCTCCTCCGTTACGGTCATAAATATAACAGAAGAGACAATGAAACGATTTGATTCAGGTCAAGCTACTAAGAAAAATCAGTCTTTTTTATAGAATTTTTTTATTCCTACAATAAAAAGAATACCGCCGATTATCATGGCTAAACACAATATCTGTCCCATCGAAAGAAATTTATAGATAAAACCAAGATGAGCGTCAGGCTCGCGGAAAAATTCGATAAAAAATCTAAAAAAGCCATAACCAATGAAATAAAGAGGAAGCATCAGATATTTCACATGCTTATTTTTGCGAATAAACCATAGAATAAGAAAGAGCACAATTCCTTCAAAAAAAGCTTCGTAAAGCTGAGAAGGATGGCGTAAATTTGATGGATCACGAGGGAAGTACATACCAATAGGTGACGTTGTAACTCTGCCAAACAGTTCGCCATTTATAAAGTTTCCCAAGCGGCCGAAGGTGTACCCAATGGCCAGTGTCGGTGCGACGAGGTCTGTAACTTCCAAGAAGGCAGTTTTATATTTTTTTGTGTAAAAGAATGTGGCGAGTGCTGCACCAATTGCGCCCCCATGGTACGACATCCCTCGAAAACCGGTAAATGTGAATCCGTTTTCGAATTTAAAAGGCAGCAGTATCTGAAAAGGATGTGAAATAAAATAACCAAAATCATAAAATAGAACATAACCTATACGTGCCCCCAGCAGCATTCCAATAACACCCCAGACGTACATAGTTTCGATATCTTCCTTTTTATACGGAAAGTTTTCATTTTTTATGCGATAGTGTGTTAAAAAATATGAGAGAGAGATGGCTACGATGTACATTAGGCCATAGTAGTGAACGGAGAATGATCCAATTGAAAAAATAACCGGATCAATGTGTGATGGTAAATTTTGCCACATAGCGGTTTCCTTTGAGGTAGTATATTTAATTGAACAGATAGAGACCTTTTCTCTGTTGTCAAGATAACTTTACTAAATTAATTCTGGATTATGTCAATAAAGTCTGATTAACAGGGAAACCCTACAAAACTTAGTGTGTAAACGCTGTTTTTGCCGTCAGATGGCTGCAGTCCGGCTTAAAAGCTAAAAAATATGTTGATTAATATTGACCAATGAAATGATTTGTAAAAAGACTATTAAAAAAATACCTTCCGCCCTGGTCGCGGAAATTGAAAAGAGGAAATTATGTCAAGAAGAGTGATTATTTCAGGTAACTGGAAAATGTATAATACTACAGCCGAGGCAAAAGAGCTTGTTGAGGGGCTTCTTGCTGGGGTAAAAGACCTTGGTGAGAAAGAGATGCTTATTTTCCCACCGTCGATTCACCTGAAAGAGGTTGTGGCTCAGTGTGAGGGCAGTAAAATCCAGGTCGGTGCTCAGAATATGTATTTTAAAGAAGAGGGTGCTTTTACCGGTGAGATCTCTCCTACAATGGTAAAAGATGCCGGTGCAGATTATATTCTTATTGCTCACTCTGAAAGACGACATGTCTTTGGAGAAACAGATGAGCTAATAAATGACAAAGTCAAGGCAGCTTTTTTATACGATCTTAAGCCTGTATTGTGCATCGGTGAGCTTCTAGAAGATTATGAGGCAGGTAAATCAAAAGAAGTTTGTCGAAACCAACTGGTTGAAGATCTGAAAGGCATTTCTGCAGAACAGATGAAACAGATGGTTATAGCGTATGAGCCTGTCTGGGCGATAGGTACGGGTAAAGTTGCGACTCCTGAAATTGCAGAATCAATTCACATGAGTATTCGCGAAGTGCTTAAAGAGCTATATTCAGAAGAGATTGCAGAACTGGTTCCTGTTCTGTATGGTGGATCAGTTAAACCTGATAATGCGGCCGGTCTTCTTGTTAAGCCGAACATCGATGGCGTTCTTGTTGGTGGAGCTTGTCTTAAGGCGGACTCTTTTCTTGGAATTGCAAACGCGTAAGTAATGATTGTCCGGTTTAATTATCAGCCGGACATGCTGTTGTTTTCTTTATATCAGGTATATTAAGTAAGGATTGAATTATGGGTATTTTAATAACTGTTTTAACTGTTTTTTTTGTAATAATATGTCTTCTAATAATTTTACTGGTTCTTCTTCAGTCTGACCGTTCTTCGGGAATGGGGATAATTGGTGGTTCCAGCCAATCAACTTTCGGTTCATCCACAGCAGATGTGGTAACCAAGATTACCGGTTTTCTTGTGGCTCTTTTCCTTATAGTTGCTCTGGCTTTGGCCGGTCTGAATTCTTTTTCCAGAGGTTCCTCAAAAGAGGCTCTTGAAAAGGGAACTATTTCTGCTGATAGCGACACAACAGAATCCGGAAGCAGCGAGTAGATTTGTATGGGTCATAATTATCATGACCCTCTCTTCGGGGACTTATGAAATTCCGGATAATTACAACTACCATTCTTTTATTGAGCTTTTCACTATTTGCTCAATCTTACCGTGATCCTATTGATGAGTTACTCTTTTTTTCTGATGAAACAACTGATAGTGCTTTGGAGGATGACTCTTCCAAGAGCAACAAGGATGATGAGTCAGGAAAACTGGATAAGGCAAATCTTGATATGCAGGTTGTTTACGGTCAGTACAACAACATGCTCTCTACAATAAATCTTTCTCAGGAACGGGGTGGCTTCGCTTATATATTGAAGTCAAATTATAAACGGTCTAATGACTACGGATACAAAGACACCGTTTATAATAACTCTAGTTATTTTGAGAATCTTCTTGAGTTCACTGGGAATGTCTCCTTTTCTGACAGGTTCTCCTCTATTTTTACGGTTGGTGTTGAAAACGATTCACGCGGTATGTTTGACAAATTGGATTACTCACGAGAGGAGAAGGATAAGGTAACCTTCTATTCTAAAAACACCAGAAAATTTTCCCAAAATTATGAGGCCTATGTTGCTTTTGATGCCGCTTTTTACAAGCACCGTCTTGAAGGTCGTGATGACGAAGCAGAGCCTGTACGTAACTATCTGACTCGTTATGCGGGAGAGGTAGGAGGCGAATATATCTGGTCTTCATCGAACCGCATCAGTTATATGGTGCAGGGGTCTCAGTACAACTACTCTGAACAGGGTATAGGTGATGATCGTTTTGTACATGGTCAGATTGTTGACGATTTTAAAATTACTGGCCTCTTTGGCGCCAATGTCGGTATAAATACTGCCTGGAGCAAAGATTCGGGTCTTTTTGCCTGGGATTTGGGTGGAATGCCCCTTCCGCTGATGCCTATTGCGGGTGTTACATTTTACGGGAATGATTATTATACTGTTTACACCAACTATCGCTACACTCTTGAGTCATTCCGTCCTGAAGAGTATTACTATTCACTTAACTACATATCTCCTACATATAATCTTCCACCGGCTCGTGTTCATTACGCAGATATTCAGCTTGATGTTATGGTGCGTAGTGCGTTTACTCTCAAGAGTATATTCTCTTTTGAAAATTCTGATAATTTTTACAATTATCTACCATCTGAAAACAGTGATAATCTGCTGACTGCTCACGCCGTAGAGGCTGAGGTTGTATCTTTTTCTACAGATCTGGATCTGAATATAATTGGCAAAACTCTTAGGCTTCTGGGAAGCTACCAGTTTAAAAGCTTTCATGCTAAAGAGAACATCACTTATTTGCCGTCAAATACCTATACCCTCGGACTGCGTTATGAGGGTGATTTACTGAAAGTTGACTGGACTAATAATTTTCTGGGAGAAGTCTATGTCGACCCAGAAGACAACAGGACTCTTGATAATTCAACAATGGGTTATCTTGATATTCAGTTTAAAACTATAGAGAGTTTCTATGCCTACCTGCGGCTAGAAAATCTTTACAATTCACGCTATTATATACGTGATGGTTATCCGGAAGCAGGTCTTACCGTGCTTTTCGGTTTAAGAATAATTTTATAAATGAGGAAATATGGAATCGGGAATTATTTTATCGCTGCTTATTTCAATACCTACCTGGGTAATGCTCTTTCCGATAGGGATATGTTCGCTTCTGCTGGTAACGGTTTTTATCGAGCGTTTAATATTTTTCAAAGTTTATTCTCGTAACGTAGCAGTAACAGTAAAAAGCAGCATTATGCTTTATCTTGGCGGAAGCCATAAAGATGCCATCTCGATATTAAAAGCTGACTCTACTTCTGTTTCCAGGGTTATTTTGTCGATTATCGAGGCTCGCAATTCCCGGGATCGCGAAAAGGTGATAAATGAGGGCGTACATGTTATTACAAATAAAATTGAAAGATTTTCAGGGTTGGTATCAACTATCTCTACTATTTCGCCAATGTTCGGCCTTTTAGGTACTGTAACTGGAATGATGAAGTCCTTTAATGCGCTTGCTAAGAGCTCACAAGAGGCACAGAACCTGTTAGCAAATGGAATTGCTGAAGCATTGGTTACAACAGCAACAGGCCTTCTCGTTGCCATACCTGCTGTTATATTCTATAACTATATGGTGGCACGATCATCGCAGCTGCTTAATGACCTGGAAGTTATGTTGAATTCTATTACTGATACAGGCAAATGAGTATGATAAAATTGACTCCCAGATACACAAAAAAAGGTGGAATAGATCTTACAGCGTTGATTGATCTGGTTTTCCTGCTGGTTGTTTTCTTCATGGTCTCGTCCAGTCTTGGTAAAACTTCTTCTATTCATGTCACGGTGCCTTTTGCAAAAAATAGTGGAGAATCACAAAGCGCTTCAGCTATTATTACGGTGGACAGTGATAATAAGATATTTCTGAATGATAGTCCTGTTAATGAAGAACAGCTTGAACAGGTCTTTAGTGATAATCTTGAACGTCTCCAGAAAGATACAGTCCTAATTCGTGGTGATGAGTCTTCTGACTATGGAGTAATTATCCGTATTATGGACTCGTTGAGTTCTGTTGGAATTAATGATTTCACCTTTTCCACATCCGTGCTTAAATAGAGCCAAACCATAAATTCTTGACAGTAGAGTCTAATAAATATATCAGGCATAGTAGTGTCCTGTCCGGTTTTTATACCGAGTGTAACAAGATTGCGTATAATAACTCAGGACTAATATCGCTTATAAGGTTTCCTGTGGTACTAATGAAAAAAAAACCGGCTCTATTTCTAAATATACTTCTACTTCTGTTTATTCTTTTCTCTATGGATAAACCACTCCATTCACAGGCTCCGATGCCTTCCCGCTTCAAAGGTAAAACCATTGTTCGAGTCGATTTTATTGGAAAGAAGCGACTTACTGATGGAAAAGAAGAGGATATTGCAATCCGTAATCTTGATCAAAGCGACCTGGAAGCTTATGTTTTAACTGAAAAAGGGTATCCACTTGATCCGGAAGTGATTACAGCTGATATTAATGCCTTGTTCAAGGAGGCCGATCTGCTGGATGTTCGAGCCGAAGTGACTGAATTTGGTGCGGGAGTCGCAGTCAGGTTTATAGTCATAGAACGTCCCGTTGTATACCAGATTCTTTTTAAGGGAATGGATGAGATTGCCGAAACAGACTTTACAGAAGAGATCCCAGTTAAAGTTGGAGAGGCTTATCGAGAACAGCAGATACCAATAGCTGAACAGATTATTCGTGAACGTTATATTTCAGAAGGCTTCTTTAATGTTGTGGTTACGACCCGAATTGATCATGTTGATGATGAAAAGAATAATGATGTAACAGTTTCTTTCAGAATAGATGAGGGTGAAGACATAGGTGTTCAAAAAATAACTCTTCTTGGAACACATAAGCTGGGTGATGATAAATTACGTTCTGTTATGGAGACCAAAGAGGAGAGTTTCTTTTCTGAAAGTCAGTTCAGTGTCGCAACATATGAGGCAGATAAACAGAAAATATTGATAGCCTATCGACAAGAGGGTTATCTTGATGCAGATATAGTCGATGAGAAGGTAGTTTACGACTGGGTTAATCCGAATAATAAAGAAGAGCGCGGGATTTACATAACATTGCGTATTTCTGAAGGTGAGCGCTACTTTTTTGAAAAGTACACTATTGAGGGAAACAGTATACTGTCTACAAAAAGAATAATGGATCTTTTTGAACTGCGTCACAAAGAAGAGACGCCCGTGACTCGCATGACAGATAAAATAGTCCGCTTTTTTGGCGGTGAAATTGAGAATGATACAGTCTGTAATGATACTCTTTTTCAGATGGATAGGTATAATCTGGCTTTTGAATATGGTAAGCAGGGGTATCTGTTTACTCGTATTCTTCCTGAAAAGAATATCATTGAGCGAGAAGTCGTAGTAGATGGTAAAAAGGAAATTCGAAAATATGTTCACTATCATCTGACTATTGCTGAGGGAACACAATCCTACATAGAAAACATTCTTATTCGTGGAAATGATAAGACTAAAGACCATGTTATAAGACGTGAGGTGCTGTTTAACGAAAAAGAGCTCTACAACTCGGAAAAGATTCAGACGACTCGCGAAATACTCTTTCGTCTGGGGTATTTTGAAGAGGTTAATATTGATATCAGACCTGGTAGCAGTGGTGAAAAGGTTAACATAATTATTAGTGTTGTTGAGCAAAATACCGGTACACTTTCACTTGGTGGTGGTTTCAGTTCGGATGTGGGTTTTTCGGTTTTTGCAAGTGTTGCCGAAAAGAACCTTTTTGGTTATGGGTACAGTGCTGAATTAAAGGTAGAGTATGGTGAGTTTAACAAGTCGGCTACGATAACCTTCACTGACCCATGGTTAACTACTATTAATGATAATCCTGTGTCGTTGACTGCCTCTATATTCTATTCTTTGCAGAAAATTAGAACTGTATCTATTTTCCCAGACACATCAGAAGATGAAAGAGCCTATTATGAGAAGCAGACTCTGGGTTACTCTTTGGGGCTGGGGTATCGATTCTGGATATATCATTCGGTTGGAACAATATGGTCGCATTCATTCAAGACTGTAATTAACCCGTCGGGAAATGCCTCTGAAGAGGTCATGCGGCTTGAAGAGATCGGACTACAGGAAAAACGAAAACTGACTCTGTATACATCATACAATTCGACAGATAGTTATATGAATCCGACTAAGGGACTTTCCGCATATATGGGAGTATCGATGGTCGGTGGGGTTCTGTTGTGGGGTGATGATCACTTTGTAAAAGTTTCACCAAAAATAGAGTGGTTCAAGAGTCCTTTTACTTTACCATATTTGAAAGACTATCCCTGTGTCATTCAGTTGAGGGCAAATGCACATTTTATGATGCCTCCGGTTGGAGATTCGATTATTGCTAGAAGTCAGCCGGCAAATGAAAATCCTTGGATCGAGTCAGAGGACAGGCTTTTCCTAGGTGGACCCGAGACTCTACGAATTTGGGACTATTATGATAAGGATTTACCTCTTTCCTGGCGAAACCGTCTTTTTCATCAGATTACTTATGGCGCGGAATTCCGGGTACCTGTTCATCCACAATATTTCTGGGTAGCGCTCTTTTTTGATTCTGGGGCTTTATATTCGGATCAATACTGGGATGATTATTCGGAATATTCTGATGATATATATGTTGATAAAGATAACGGTGACGTTGTAGATATCCGAGATATACATACTGTTAATCCTTTGAAATATTTCCGTTACTCATATGGTTTTGGTTTTAGGGTTCAGATCCCCATGTTGCCGATGCGTTTCTGGTTTGGTAAAAAAGCTCTATGGGAAGGGCTTACTGAAGGTGGACTTAAACCTTTAGACGGATTTGAATTTCAGCTACAGTTAGGAGATATACGCTACTAACTGTATTCTATGCGGTTAGGATTTCATTTTTAAGGTTCGGAGGTACGGTAAGGAATTATGCGGCTTAAGCCACGGGTTTATTTATTTTTTCTTCTTTTATTTCTTTTACTGGTGTCGTGTAACGCTTTAAATAGAAAATCTGTAGCGGGCTTATCAATCGCTTATGTAGACATGAAAAGCCTCTATCTTTACTCAATTGCACATGATCCTGATTTTGTTACATATAGAGATAATGAGGCATTGAGGGATTTGTCTGATAATAATCTTTCTCCATATCTTCTTGATATTAAGAAATCCGTTTTGGTAAAAATTGATGATGCTATCCGGTATATTGCTGATCAAAACGGCATTACGGTAGTGCTTGCGAAAGACAGTTCCCTTGTTTATGCCGAAAATAGCCTTGATATAACTCAGTCTGTTATTAATGAGTTGAAGCTTCGTAATAATCGCCGGGCAATTCACACCCGTTAAATTATTTATTGACATAATAGGACTCGCTAATAGTTTGATAATAATTTTCACATAGCCTATTGGAGGAATACATTGAATTTTATAGCGTTAGCTCAATCTGCAGGCGGAGCTCCTGCCGGAGGCGGTCTGATTAGTTTTGCACCCTTTCTGTTAATAATTGTAATTTTTTATTTTCTTATAATTCGTCCGCAGCAAAAGAAGGAAAAAGAGCGTAAAAGAATGATCAATGAACTTAAAACCGGTGATAAGGTTTTAACCATTGGTGGTATGTATGGTGTAATAACATCTATCAAAGAAGGCAATGATGTTGTTACAGTTAAAGTTTCGGACAATACAAAAGTTGATTTTGTTCGTTCGTCAATACAAAATAAGGTTCTTCCACCCTCTTTAGATGGTAAAAAGAAGGCAAAAAAGTAATATAATGATCTGTAAACCGTTTCAAATAATTGGAATTGCTGTTCTTCTGGTTTTTGCCCCTTTGATTGCGCAGGATAGTTCTTCTACGGATGTTGAGGGTGCATTTTCAGAGGATAGTGAGGTCGGAATCGCTGAGACAAGCTCAGCCTCTCCGAAAGAGGCAGAAGCTGAAAAAGAGGAAGTCGATGCAGTTTTACCTGATGCCGAAACTGCACCTGAACCACTTGCAGAACCTGTCTCTACGCCTAGGCGTACTGGGCTTCAATTACTTGATATCTCTGATCTGCGTCTCTATGATGCCAGGATTCCCGGTCTGGAAATTAAAGAAAGTGAACAGATTATAGCCGAACTGGATGAGCCGGAGTTGCAGTCTCTGGCAAACAACAGTGAAGAGACTCCGAAAGTTGCCGGGGATGAAGTTTCCGAAAAGGGCTCTGATGTAAGTGCCGGTTACCACTCGATGAACAAACTTGTTAAGCTCTGGTTTCCGCGCGCGTTGATTATACTGTTGCTGATTATTCTTATAATGCTTTACAATACAAAATCAAAGAAAAGACGCAGAAGGGTTTTTCGAAAAATACCTTCAAAACGACGTTAATAATTAAGAGGCTTACATGATTAAGGGTTTTAGAGGAAGATTTATATTAATTCTGTTTATATCTGTTTTTTCCGTTCTGCTTGTTTTGCCTACTTTTGGTGAAAAGACACTTAAGCTGACGGTTGTTGACGGAGAGATAGAGCGTGCAAAGAAAGAACTTGCATCACGTTTTTCTGATGAATCATACACATATGATTATGACGGAAATACTATCTATATGAAAGGCTATTCGTTAACCCACGCGGTTATGAATGAAGTCAAAATGAAATTTGATTATGTGTCAGAAGCTGACTTTGTTCCGCATTGGGCGGAGAAGTATCTGCTTGCAAGTAAGGTAAAGCTTGGCCTTGACCTTCAGGGTGGTATGAACCTGGTTATTCAAGCAGATTACAAAAAGATGGAAGAGAAGATCGGACGCAAGCTCGATGAAGAAGACAAAAAGAGGATTACATCTCAGGCGATAGAGAAGATCAATAGCCGGATTAACCTTTTCGGTGTTTCCGAGTCGGTTGTACGTCCAAAAGGAACTGATGCAATTGAGCTTCAGCTTCCAGGTGTCAGTGATCCTCAGACCGTAAAAAACACTATCGGTAATACCGGACAGGTGGAATATCATATTGTTGATGATGAGTGGTCGGCAAAGGTCGGAGATTATTATAAAGCCAACAAAGTAGATCTTCCGAATGATCGTTTCAAATTGCGAGATATATCGAAAGAGATTGCTGAAGAGATTGCTCTTCCGGAAAATCTTGAAATTTACTACCATTATAACAGACAGGAAGATGGAAAATTGTATCCGGCGTATCCTGTGGCATTGCATAAGACAATCAGTATGTCCGGTGATGATATAAAAAACGCGACAATTGGTCAGGATCAATTCCAAAAACCGGCCGTGTCGTTTACTCTTACTGAAAAAGGTGCGGAGAAGTTTGCCCGTGTGACCGGTGAAAACAAAGGCAAACGATTGGCAATACTTATTGACGAGCAGGTCAGAAGTGCTCCTCAGATTAACGATCGAATTGTTGGTGGCCAGGCTCAGATTACTGGTGATTTTACATATGAAGAGTGTGAAGTGCTTGCTAATATAATTGAAGAGGGTGCACTTCCCGTAGAGCTCATGTTCGTTGAAGAGCGAACAGTTGGCCCATCACTGGGGCAAGACTCGATTAACGCTGGTTTTAAGGCTATCATAATCGGTCTTGCCGGAATAATGATCTTTATGCTTATCTATTATAAGCTTTCAGGTTTTGTTGCAAATCTTTGTCTTATTCTGAATATGCTTTTTCTGATGGCAATTTTTTCTTGGATAAAGGCAACATTGACTCTTCCAGGTATTGCCGGTCTGATTTTAACGGTTGGTATGTCGGTAGATGCCAACGTCATTATTTATGAGCGAATCAAAGAAGAGATAAAAAGGGGAAAGAGTCCCCGTGTTGCGGTTTCCAATGGTTTTGGACGTGCATTCTGGACAATTTTTGATGCAAACCTTACAACTCTTATTGCAGCATTCATTCTTTCTCAGGTAGGAACAGGGCCGATAAAAGGTTTTGCTGTTACTCTTGCGTTCGGTATTGTTTGTAGTATGTTTGCATCACTATATGTTTCCCGTTTTATCTTTGAGTTTATTACTGCAAAGACGGATATCAAGAAACTTAGTATTTGATATATTATCTGAATATGCCTTTTCGTGATCCCGAGAGAAGGCTCATTCAACTTACATAAGGAGATTACTTTGAAGCAAAAAATATTACCTTTCTTACGGTTTAAATATGTTGCCTACGCTGTTTCTGTTTCTCTGTTTGCTCTTTTCCTTGCCATTACTATACCGCAGGGAGGATTAAACTGGGGTATAGATTTTGTTGGTGGAGTCAAGGTCAGGGCACAATTTGATAGTGGAGTTTCCGTATCGGATGTAAGATCGTCGTTACAGGATGGCGGACTGAATGTTTCGGTACAGACAATTGGAAGTGAAGAGACAAATGAGTTGGTTATTTCGACCAAGTTACTTGCAGGTTCCGAGGATACAGAAGAAACCTATAATCTTTTATGGGGCACTTTGAAATCAGATTTCCCTACAGTAGTTCAACTTTCGAATGATTCTGTTGGTCCTACCATCGGAGATTATCTGAAAAAATCGGCTTTGAAGCTGGTTATTATTGCAATGGCTTTGATGATGATCTATCTGTCATTTCGTTTTGAATTAAAGTATGCAATCGGAGCAATGGCCGCACTTGTCCATGACCTTACGCTTGCTGTTCTCTTTTGCGGTATGATGAATGTAGAGATCAATGTTCAGGTTATTGCAGCTCTTTTAACTATATTTGGTTATTCAGTGAATGACACAATTGTAATATTTGACCGTATACGTGAAAATGCTGAGAATGAGACTTCACCTATTTTTGCTGATGTAATAAACATAGGAATCAGTCAGTCGATCAGCCGTACATTATTGACATCTTTAACAACTCTTTTTGCGGTAATGTCTCTTTATCTGATTGGTGGAGATACAATAAATGATTTCGCACTTATTCTTCTTTTTGGAATTTTTGTGGGAACTTACTCTTCTATCTATGTCGCTTCGCCAGTAGTATTAGCGCTTACTCATCTTTTTGATAAAAAGAAAAGGTAGGTATATATCATTTGGACTATGATACCCGCTTTATGGAGAAGGCTCTTGAAAAAGCCTTCTCTGTTGTTGGTATAACCTCTCCTAATCCTCCTGTGGGCGCTGTTATCGTTAAGGACAACCGTGTTATAGGTTGTGGAGCCACTTCTAAATTCGGTGGCAATCATGCCGAGATTAACGCCCTTCAAAACTCTTCCTCTTCAACATCTGGCGCTCATATGTATGTAACTCTTGAACCCTGCTGTCATTATGGTAAAACCCCACCATGTACCAAAGCTATCATCGAAGCAGGTATTACCAGGGTTGTGATTGGAGTAATAGATCCGAACCCTTTGGTATGCGGAAGAGGCGTCTCTCAATTAAAAGATGCCGGTATTGATGTCTATATAGATGAAGTTTATCGGGCCTCTTCACAGGAACTATTAATGCCTTTTCAAACCTATATTGAGAAGAGACGCCCGAGAGTTATTCATAAGGCAGCTATGACGCTTGATGGTTGCACCGCATCTCAAACAGGTGATTCGAAGTGGATTTCTTCAGCATCATCACGGGCCGTATCACATCGCCTGCGTTCTTTGGTTGATGCTGTAATAATCGGCAAAGGTACTTATCAGGCAGATAATCCCCGCCTGGATGTTAGAGAGAATTTAGTTAATCAGGACTCTGTTAGTCGCTTACAAAATGATTCATATCTGTTTTCGCGACTGATAGGTGCTGATTTTATTGTTCAGAAGCATTCTCCAATGCGTGTGATGGTTGGAATGCCCGATTCGTTCGAAAACAGAGAGTTGTTTTATGATGATAACTATCTGATTGTCTGTACAGAAAGAGCCGAGCGATGTCGTGTTCCCGAAGAAATTTCTTCTGATAAGGTAATTTCTCTAACAGCTAAGGGGTCGGAATTCATTCACGAACTGTTGCAAATTCTTTACAGCAGGGGAGTCATGATGGTCATGGTTGAGGGTGGAGCCAGGCTAACTACCTCATTTTTTGAAGCAGATGTTATTGACTCTTTTCTCTATTTTTATGCTCCAAAAGTTGTCGGAGGAGGGCTTCCACTCTTTTTCGGTGCGGGCAGGAAACTGATTTCCGAATCAAAGCCTGCACATATAAAAGGAATTGCAACTGTGGATACAGATATATCAGTATATGGTGACTTAATTTAATAGAAATTTTTTTACTTCCAGTAATTTTGAACAGGGAACAGTTCTCTGTAAATAACATATGTTAAAGAGGTTAACCCTTATGTTTACCGGAATAATCGAAGAGACGGGCCATATTCGGTCTGTAAAAAAAATGCAGAACGGTTTACATATTACCATTGAAGCTAATTCTGTTCTTGAAGGTACAGTAATTGGCGATTCCATCTCTGTTGATGGAGTTTGTCAAACGGTGGAATCCTTGCAGAATAAGAGTTTTACTGTATTTACCTCTCAGATAACTTCGGGGATTTCAACCCTTTCACAGAAATCTCCTGGGGATTGCGTGAATCTTGAACGGGCACTCACACCGGAAAAGCGTATGGGAGGGCATATAGTTCAGGGGCATGTTGATGGTGTTGGTACTATTACGGCAATTAATAAACTTCCAAATGGTCATCAGTATCGAATTACATGTCAACCGTCAGAGATTAGATATCTGGTAACACGTGGTTCTGTCTGTGTTGATGGAATATCGTTAACCGTTGTTGAGACTTTTGCTAATGGGTTTTTAATTTATCTTATTCCTGAATCTATAAAGAACACCTCGTTGGCTGTAAAAAAAAGTGGAGATATGGTTAATATTGAAGTTGATATTATCGCTAAGTATATAGAAAAAATGGCTGGTCTTGAAAAAAAAGAGGGTATGCAGGAGAAGCTGGAAAGAAATGGATTTCTTAATTAATTGACAGGTCTATTTGAGATAAATTTTGATGATTTTAGCTATTCGAATTTACTGGGGATATCTTTGGTGGCAACAATGTTAAAAAATTTATCCAGGTAGGAAAGCTTGAAGACAAGATTGATGTTCTCTTTTAGATCACAAAGATAAAACGAAATGTTTAGTTTTTTGCAAAGATTGAGGCCTTTAATTAGAGAACCAAGTGCTGAAGAGTCGATATATTCGACATCGTGAAGGTTAATAGCGACTGCTTTAGGGTTTTGACCAATTATTGCATGAAGATTGTCATCGAACACATCTATGTGATCGATGTTAAATTTGCCATTAAGAATAATAGTGGCAATCTCTTTTTTAGTGTCTATAGTAATTTTCATTCGATATTGCCATAGACAGAGTTTCTATATTCGATTGGATTAATCATAAAATCATTCTTAAACAAATACAAAATCCGTCAAGAATTAAAGTAACGGATAATATTTCATGATGTCGTAATCTGTAACATAGTTGTTTTGTTCAGAGATTTCTAACATCTTGTTTTCAATAAATTTATCAATGACGCTTTCACCCAGTGTTTTTCGCATTAATTCGCTTTTCTGCAAGTTAAGTAATGCCTCCGATAGATGAGAAGGAAGTTTTTTAAAGTCTCTCTTTTGCTCATTTTTGCTATTTTCAGTTGTTTTGTGGTCTTCCAGAGCCTTTTCCAGCTTATACTTATTCTTAATTCCGTCTAAACCGGCGGCTAATATTGCGGAAAACACAAGGTATGGGTTACAAGATGGATCGGGGTTACGCAGTTCGATCCGCATTGAATCAGGTTTTCCTTTGCGCATTTCAGGCACACGAATCAGGGCGCTGTTAAGACAACTGCTCCAGGTAATATGTGTTGGTGCTTCGTGACCATGCACAAAACGTTTATATGAATTTGCCCACTGATTTGTTATTGCAGTAAACTCATGAACGTGCATTAAAAGCCCAGCAATAAAGTGACCGGCAGTTTCAGACAAATTGTGAGGATTAGTTTCGGAGTAAAAAGTGTTAGTCTCATTCTTATCAAAAAGAGACATGTGAAGGTGCATGCCAGATCCGTTCTGATGAGAGAGAGGTTTGGGCATAAACGAGGCATAAATGTTGTTCACCTGTGCGATTTCTTTTGCAACAATCCGGAAAGTCATAATGTTGTCAGCGGTTGTTAAGGCATCTTCGTGTCGAAGATCAATTTCGTGCTGGCTGTATGCCCCTTCGTGGTGTGAAGAAATTACATCAATGCCCATTTTCTCAAGAGTCAGGACTGTCATGCGACGGTAGTCTGCAGCAAGATCTAAAGGAGTAAGGTCAAAATAGCCGCCACGATCAAGAAGTTCGGGTTTTTCGGTCGATTTGAAGAAAAAGAACTCAATTTCAGGTCCGGTGTAAAATGTGAAACCCTGCTCAGCCGCCAGCTTTAAATTTTTTCTTAAAATATAGCGTGGATCCTCTTCAAAGGGTTTCATTTCGCTGTTATAGATGTCACAAAACATGCGCGCCACCGAGTCTTCGTTCGGTCTCCAGGGAAGAATTTGAAAAGTAGATACATCAGGTAAGGCGACCATTTCGTGTTCATTTGTTCTGATAAAACCACCAAGTGTAGCACCATCAAAGCGCACTCCCTCGCAAACGGCATCCTCAAGTTCATCAATTGTTATAGTGAAACTCTTTAGCATGCCGAGTATATCGGTGAACCAAAGTTTAATAAATTTTACATTTTTCTCGTGAGATAATTTTATTATGTAATCTTTGTCCTGATCCATGAAGTAACCTGTATAAATAGTATTTTAAATTCAGAAACTAAAGCAAGATGTATATTGCAACAATTAAGATGAAAAGCAGAAGAGCAAGACCTATGGAAAGAACAATCGTAATTCCTGAATTCTCTTTTATTACATAGTCCTGTTTGTTATAGTTTGCAATGGTTTTTCCAATGACTGCCTTCTGAGAGCTACTTTTCATTGCCTGAATGCTGCGATCGGTAGCTGCATTGTAGATTCTAAGTTTAACCTGTCGTTCGTCTTCAATAGATTTTGCATACACCGACTCTTCAATACGGGTTAATATCTGTACTGGGTCGGTTTTTGAAGTAGCTTTAATATCAATTACTTCAGCAGGAACAGGGGAATAGGTATTATTGTCTGATTTTAAGTTATATAGAGAAATATATTGCTGATTTCGTGAAGATGAAGGATCAAGTTTGATCATTATTTTTTCACCAATTTTCAAGTCATATAGTGGTTTTCCATTAACCGGTGATAAAACAAGAGATGCACTTAATACTGTAGATCCTTCTTCAACCGAGAATCCAGATTCTTTTTCCTTCTGATATTTTTGTTGGCGTTCAGTTTCTCGCTGGTTGCGTACCATCGTGATTTCATCTGCTGATACTTCCTGAATGCTCAACTCCAGTTTCATGTTCTTGTCTTGTAAAATTCTGCGGGCAGAATCGTACATCATCTGCTCAGCAGCACCGTAATCATAATCATTGGCGGCTTCAAATAGTTGAGTTCGTTGAAATGTGTCATCGAAAATTGAGTCCAGTTGAAGCTGAAAATCACGGGTTATGTTGTTGTTATATTTTCCGTTCCACTTGGTCTGTACAATCTGATTTTCATAATCTTCCCAACCTGACTGTGGATTAATTTCGTAGGTTTCTGAAAAGGTAGAGGCGATGACCTGGTAATTTTCTACAACGCCTGATGGATTGAAGTCGATTAAAATAAGGCCGTAAAGGTTACGGGCGCTGGATTTAAAGCGACATTTAATAAAAATATTGTGTTTATAGATTTCAGTTGTTTCTTCGCTCATAATATAATCCATTAAAATTGTCAAAATTTAATTGTCAATAATATTAACCGGATAAGACGTGTATGGGATTTAATCTTCTTCTGAAAGCGTGATAATGGCCAATTGTTGTTTACCTTGTACCTTGATCTCATATGCTGTAAATTAATAAGCAGTAAAGTGCTTGATTTTAGATATAAAACAGTAATAAAGACAAAGGTGATTAAGGTGTCCTTTGAAGTTGTGAAAGCCTGATAAAATCAGGTTTTAACCAAAGCATGAGCATATGAAGCTTGAGCTTGTGAAGCCTCATAAATCGGTGTATAATCGTTAATATTCTCTCTATATTTAATCCTTATCAGAATAACTAATTAAGGTGGTTTTTGTGAAAAATTTTAATGTGACTGTCATTTCATTTCTTTATATGGGGTTAACCCTGATAAGTGCAGGTTTGGCGCTTTCTTATGGAGTTACTTATCTGTTTCATGAGATGGGTTATTCCTTAAGTATATGGTTTTCAGTTGTAAAATTACTTTTCAGCTATATGTTTCCTGATATGATAATTTTTATTGTTATTGTTTTTTTGGGCGCTTTAGGAAGTACATGGATTTCATTACAATTGCTTAAACGAAAAAAATGGGCTCGTATTTTCTTTATCTGTTTTTCTGCTATACTAATGCCATGGGGCGTGTATCGTCTGATTAATGCTTTTATTAACATGCCCACTTTTGTCTCGTTCAGTGCAATAATAGGCTCTAATCCTTTGACAAAATATCCCTCAATTATTTATTTCATGTTTCCGGTTGTACTCATTCTTCTTGAAGTTCTTTTTGTCTATACACTTACTACTCTCTTAAAATCTGAAGTAAAACAGGAGTTTATCTGATGGAACTGATCGCACTGCCTATCTACAACCAGGCTCATATAACACCTAAGCGAATTGCCGAATTGTATACTTTTGTATCTAACTGTAATGAAGTTTTGATAATTGATGATGGTTCTAATGATGGTTTGGGAGAGTTAATTGAAACTGGAGAAAATCTTAAATATATATATCACTCAAAGCCCTTGGGGTATGGTGGAACAGTAATGTCGGCTTTGGAATATGCGACAAAGCATGATTTTGATCGAATCTGTTTTCTCGATCTTTCAAACGCGAATTTTACGGAACCTATTGCAATAATGCGAGAGCATCTTGATAATGGAGCTGATATAGTCAATATCAGCAGAAAAGAAGACAAAAGAAAGGATGATGATTATCTTATGTTTGATCCAGCAGAACCGGTTTCGCAACGGCTGAATTCGGTTACAGGTTTGAATCTTTCAGATGTTTTTTCACCATTTAAGGGTTTGAAACTATCAGCGATTGAAGGAATGACGCTTGAAGAATTTGACGAGTCTATTCTTCTTCAATTATGGATACAGGCACGCCATTTTAATAAAGTAGTGCGTGAAGTGTTCAGTGCAAAAGTGCAGGATCAAGAAATCAATGATATAGCTGTTTTAAAAAAAGATGTTTCTCATTATCTGACATTTATTCAGGGAGAAATTTTGCTCTATCCTCAACCTTAAAAAAGAGCAGGGAGTTAAAGAGGAATGATAAAAAAGCATATAAAAAGAAGGTCGACTGATCCGCATCGAATGGCGCGTATCTATTATATTTTTACAATAATGGTTTTTGTTGTAATTAATTGTATTTCTCTGCTATTCGTAAATTTTGTTTTTTTAAATTATCAGGAAAATCTCACACTGCTTGTTCGAAAAACTTTGACTCCCGTCTATCCTGCATCTATGCTTTTAGCTGTTATAGCCGTCTCATTTTTTCTACTTCCGTTTATAAAAAGACATGGATTAGAATTAACCGAATCCAGAAAGAAGCGGCTTTTAACTGTTCCGGTTATAGTAGGGCTTTTTAATTTAACAGCAGTTCTCTTTGCGTTCATATACGCCGGTTTCTTCTTTTTTGTTAAACCTGAGATTCATACTTCTCATATGGTTTCTTACATTGTTACAGCAATGTTGCTTGGATTCATCCCGACCATATCAATAATGGTTGTTTTAGATTGTGCAGGACGATTTTGGTTTGTCCCATATTTTTTTAGAAGTAGTAGCTTAAACAGTTTTTGCTCAATTTTTTCTTTTTCCTTGAGAAAGAAATCAGTTCTTCTGTTAATTGTACTACATATTTTACCCGTTGCGGTTTATATTTCTACTTTATTCGGTTCTGTGCAGATCAGCAGTAATTCGAAAACGGTAACTATGATTATTATTACATCGGTATTGTTTTTCATCTTTTCTATTTTGTTGCTTACTTTGTTTATACGACAAATTAGAATACCAGTTTTAAAATTGGCACGCATGAATCAAAAAATATCCCGTGGTAAATATTCAAATAAATTGCCTATCAGTTCAGATGATGAGATTGCTTTTTTAACAGAAACGGCTAATGATGCCGCTGTTTCATTGCATGAAAAAGAGTTAATTGAAGATACCTTCGGGGGGAGTGTTGACCCGAAGGTTCGGGAATTTCTGCTAAAAGGAAATCTGAAACCCGAGGGTGAGCAGAATAACGCAACACTACTTGTTGCGGATATTCATGATTTCAGAAAGATAACATCTTTCATGGAAGCTGACCTTGTTGTTAGTTACCTTAACTGTTTTTTTGACAGAATGAGCTCTTTAGTTGAATCTAATGGCGGGTTAATAAATAAATATGTGGGAGATGCCCTTCTTTCAGTATATGGTACACCAATGGTTGACGAGAATCATGTAACTCGTACGCTCGAAACTGCAATAAGCATGCGTGAAAATCTTGTCTATTTGAATCGTGAACTTGCAGAAAATAATCTTCCTGCCTTAGAGTTTGGAACGGGAATACATACCGGTGAAGTTGTTACTGGTAATGTAGGTTCAAAAGCAAGAATGCCGTATACTGTAATCGGTGAACCGGTTAGCATAGTATCACGTATGCAGAATTTGACGACTATGTACCATGTTCCGGTTTTATTGACAGGTGCCACATACGACCTGCTGGAAAATAAAGAGGCTTTTCATATTCGCTATATTGATTGTGTGCGCATACCCGAAAGTGAAGAACCGATTCGTGTGTACGAGCTGTTTGATTCTGATAAAGAGAAGCATAAGCGTTATAAAAAGCGATATCTTGAAGACTTTGATGAGGCAATGGCTTACTATCAGGATAGTGAGTTTGAAAAAGCATTAAATAAATTTGAGTATTGCCGAAAGGAACTTCCCTGGGATTATATTTCGGCAATGTATGTAAAAAGATGTTCTAAACTAATAGAGAAGGCTCCTTCAAACTGGAATGCTGTTGCAATAATAAACAGGTAGCTGTTAAGACTTACCCGGCCACCTGTTTATCTGTTTTACCTGTATTATTAGCGAATTTACATTGCTGCTTTTTCGAAAGCCTCTTTAAATTTAGGTAAGTATTCTTTGTAGCGTTTTACATCTTCCTCTACTGGTTCTATAGCTTTACCGCGAGGCAGTACTGATGCAGAAAGCTGTTCAGCGTCAAAATTCTCTTTTGTATGTTTTGCTAAAGCCTGTGCGCCTGCTACAGCTGTACCTAACCCTGCACCTACCGAACCAATAGTTACAACCGGTCGTCCCCAGATTCCGGCTGCACGCCGCATAATGCCTGCACTCGAAGTTGGTCCTCCTGTAATATAGAGAGGTTCGTCAGTTTTACGGGCGAATGGCTGTGAATAGGTGAAAACAGCCGCAAGGGATGAGTCTATGATTCCCGAATAGTCAAATTCCAAGGAACCGGAATCTGCTCCGATACGAACTGGTTCAAACCGTGACGATGGTGGAAATGACTCATTATCTATTTGCCATATGAATATACCGGTTGCTGGTTTTGCGGCACTAAGAGCCTGTTCCGCTTTGTCATAATCTTTTTTTGTTAAACCATAGTTAGCTCGCACGCGGTCCCAGACCATTGCTCCGTTGGTACGACAACCGAACATGAACGGGCGACCCACGCCGTCATACATTGCGTTTGCAAAACCACCCATGTCGTAAGAAGCTCCGTCGGTTGCGACCATATTAACAAAGCTGGTGCCCAGACTTAGAAGGTCTCCCTTTATCAATACCTTGGTTTGGGGATTATCGCCAGAACCGGCAGCGATAAGACAGTCTGTAAAACCATATTTATCTTTAAAATAGAGCGCGATTGAACCTACAATAGAGTCGGGTGCGGTTATGGCAGGTAGTTTGCTGTTTAAGGAGCTACTTTCTCCAGGCAACCCGGCTGATGCCGCTTTGATAAGAGTGTCAGACCACTCCTTTTTTTCATAATCCATGAGTGACATTCCGCAGCCATTACCGAAATCAATAGGAACTTCGCTGTTGGCGCACAATATTGCAGGAATAAAGCTGGAGATCAGTTGAACAGTTTGAGTCTCTTCATATACTTGGGGAAATTGCTCGCCAACACGACGGATAACAGCACCGGTAAATCGAAGTGGAGAATCAGAACCAGATATGGTGATCATCTTGTCTTTGCCACCCGCGCCTTCACGGATTGCGTTGGCCTGTTTAAGCGTATTTGAGGTCTTCCATATAGGTGCTGTTTGATAAGAGAAAGATGATGCTAAAATGTCGGTAAGCTGTGAGTCGGAAGAACCTTTGCTGTTAAGTTCTGCAAAAATAGTTTTTGCTTTTTTGTTCAGATAAAGATGGCCGTGTTGCTGTCCGGAGGTGTTGATAACCTTGATAGCCGGAATATCTACACCATCTTTTTTCATATCTTCGAAGAGCGCATCGAGAGAGGCTATGTACATCAATGGCGGTTGGTCGGCTTCACCTGATTCACGCGGTGGAACCAGGTACTCTTTATGGTTTATGCCATAACAGTTCAGGCGGGGGTCAGATGCGTAATCCAGTGATTTACTGTATACCACTTCTCCATTGTCGATGTCAATAAGTACTGCTGTCATACTCTGTGTACTTGAATCAAGACCGAGTGAAAGTCTTTTCATGTTTTTTCTCCTTAAATGAGGTTATGAGTTCTTTTATGTGATGAGAGTAAATAAGTGATATGTCAATAGATTTTAATAAAACTGCTTTTAACAAGCAGTTTTGTAATGATGTAACTTAAAAAGATCTTAGATCTGTTGTGCTGAAGAGCCATTCCGGGGTTTCAATCTTTTCGCGACGATTGCTGAACCAGGGTGAAAGATATGGCTCTTTCGGGTTCACCAAAATCTGTATTTCCTGAGCTGGCATAAAGCTCTGAGCCAGCATAAAAAGCCTCTCTCCTGTTTCTGATTCGGCGCAATCGACAACGATTACAGCATGACCGTAGGGTTTTCCCTTTTGGATAAAAATATCACCAGGAGAAATTAATTCAATTTTTTTGGGTTTTAATTCATGATGAAGAGAAGAGGTATTGGCGTAGGCGAAAATATAGTCCATGTATTTCCTGAAGTTTTTGTAGTCAGACTGATCTCCACCGAATTTAGAATAGTAACGTGGCTTACCGTCACTTAGAAAGTTGAAGCGGATTTTACTGTACTGTTTTTGAGCAAAAAGATATTCTGCGCGTAATAGCATCGCCGCATCGGCACATTGTAAAAGATCCTTGGGGCCGGTTTCGTAATCCAGGACAGAAATATAGATTCCCTCTGGGGACTTAATATCTCCGTTAAAGTAGCGAACAATATGGCTAAACGGTTTAAGCGGCAGGTTCTGCATGAAACGGGCATAACTTAATTTGGAATAGTTAATCCGTTTATATCCTGCCGGTGTTGAAAAGCGATTTTTAACAGACATTTTGTCTTTATTAATTAGTTTCGGGCAGCCCGATTGATAACAGCTGATAAACGGAGTTGGAGCAATATAACCCTTAGTTGATTTAGAATAACCACCACCTATATCAAGAGAGATGTCACTCCTGATTTCGAAGTGAAGATGTGCATAGTAGATACCATCGGCATTTCCAATACTTCCGATCTGTTTGCGATATTTAACAAATTCACCTTCAGATACAGAAAAGTCGTGAAGGTGTCCGTAAAGCGAAACAATAGTATGGTCACTTTTTAAGCGATGCAAAATTGTAACAACGTTTCCCCATCCTGGGCCGAAGTCACCTGCGTACAGAACGACTCCGTTTCCTATGGCGTAAACCGGGTCGCCAAGATCACTGTCGCCACCCCCAGTTCCATTCCAATCTTCGCCCAAGTGGTAGGCATTATTAAAGTTGCTGTTGCGTATACCGAATTTCTGTGCATTATAGTATTCACGGAGAGGGGGATCGCCAACCGGAAAGTCGAGGCGGTCAACTATAAGCGAGTCATCAGAAAAAAGTCTTTCATATGGTGTTGGTGGTAAGAGTTCCGGTGAATTGGGTTTGCCAGAAGTATTTTGATTGAAAAGAGCGATTAAGATAATAAAAATTGCAATAACTGATAAAGGAATCAGATAGGTACAGGTTTTGTTTCGTGCCCGTGCAATTATATTCATCTTCACTAATCTTTATTCATCTTTATCAAACTTAATAGACCTTTAGTCACTTTATTCTTCATCATGTTCCAGTACAATTTGCGACCCGATTCCAGAGTCGGTAAAAACTTCAAGCAGTACTGAATGTTCTACTCTTCCGTCAATGATTGATGTTTTGTGAACACCGTTGGATATAGCGGACGTGCAGCATCGGGTTTTAGGGATCATGCCTCCACTAATAACTTTTCGTACTATCAGCTCTTCTATTTCAGCGATTGTTGCTGAAGAAATAAGTGTGTCTCCATCTTTTATGCCCTCAATGTCTGTTAGAAGAATTAGTTTTTCGGCATTGAGTGCCTCTGCAATCTTACCGGCGGCCGTATCCGCATTGATATTGAAGGTCTGACCTTTCTCGTTCACTCCAATAGGTGCAATAACAGGGATATAGTTTTCGCGATCAAGAGTTTCGATTATACTCGGGTTAACTGTACGCACGGTTCCAACGTGACCGATGTCGATCTGGTTTTCACCGTCCTGGTGATAAATCTTGTCTGCAAGAATAAGATTTGCGTCTTTGCCGGAAAGGCCGACAGCGCGACCACCCTCCATGTTGATCATATTAACAATTTCCTTGTTAACCTGGCCAACAAGAACCATCTCTGCGATATCCATAGTTTCCGAGTCAGTTACCCGTAAGCCGTTTTGAAAGACAGACTCCTTGCCAACACGAGAAAGAAGGTTTGCTATTTGAGGACCGCCGCCATGTACGATAACAGGGCGTATACCAACATATTTTAGCAGAACCATATCCAGGGCAAAAGCCCGTTTTAGTTTTTCGTCAACCATGGCGTTACCACCATATTTTATGACAAAGGTTTTACCGTAAAATTTTTTAATATAGGGAAATGATTCAATAAGGGTATTGATTTTTTCAATGTATTTCAGCATGTTAGCTTCATCCTATTTATCCTTTTTTATATCTTCGAGAAATCTCTGATATTTTGCATCATCTTTCAAAATATCACTGCTCCAGTTCTCCATTTTATCTGTCAGATCTTTAATCATTTGTCTGTCAATATCATCAATCTTTTTACGGGCATTCATATTTGCCAGTTCAAGTTTTATTTGTAAGTCATATAGTTCTTTAGTGCACTTTATCAGTTTTTTGCGATCAGGAGTTTTTGCAGAACTGAGGTCTGCGAATTCAGATTTTTTGGCATCTATCTGTTTTACAAGTTCCTGGTTTGTTTTTTGAACATCGGTTGCAATACGATTTTTTTCACTGTTATAGGGTTCGACAAATGCTGCATTAGTTGCGTTTGTAAAAATTATATCCATGGGCCAGTGCGGATTTTCATCAGTAGTGTCCTGTTGAGCAAAAAGAGTTACTGCCGCAGACAAGACTAATATTAGGGTGATAATTTTTAGTTTCATAACTATTCTCCTAAAAAAATTGAAATAGTATACACTAAGTCATTGCATGTTTTTAACATGCAAATATTTATTAATGTTAACAGCTTGTACTCTGTTTCTTGGTAATTCTGTATTTCATACCCATGTGATCCGGTTTATATGACGATTTAGCCTGTCTTAATGATTGCAGGCCAAGATCCTGTTCGAATTTTATATACTTTGATTTTCCATGAATTTCTTTGGCCAGATCATTGTACATAAACTGATAGACCCCCTTAAACCTCACAAGTCCTTTTGCAAAATGGAGTGCGAAGGTATCATCAGTTATATCCTCCCCAAGAACATAGGCGCCTGGTATGCCGTCTATGATGTACAGAAATCCTCGTAGATTGAGTTCCTCCATAAATTCAAAGGCTTCAGTTGCTGCTGAAAAATCTGTTTCGCCTGAATTTAGTGAAATTTCTTGTTGCCAGGTGTTAAGTATATCTTTTGCTTTTTGAACATTGTCTTTGGTGAGTGGTTCCCTAACATATTCGTGGTTGGTGTTAAACTGCTTCAGCAGGTTTCTCTTTTTTGCCAGATTACGACCTGAGTAGCTTGCCATTTTATCGACGGTGTAAATATAGTCCGAGTCATCTTCATTATGGTATATTTCAAATTCTCTTGGATCAAAATAGCGAAGCCAGCAATCACAAACTGGAAAAATCATTCCGAATTCATCCAAAAGCTTATTGATTTGATCAAGGTCTGGTTTGTTTTTTTTACATAGCGGTAAAACGAATTTTTGATTGTCGCCAGTGTATCCGGTTATGAAGAGACAATCATCATCAGTTAAAACCTCATAGCGATGTGTTTTTCGAAACAGATAAAGATTTGCGAAACTGTATTCTGAGAGCCTTATCGAAATGGTTCGTAATTTGTCATATAGCATCTCTTTGTGTTTTAAAGCAAGGGGTTCTGTATGCATATTTGTGGTTTCTCCAATTATCAGGATGAGGCGCGACCGGCGATAAATCTTATAATTACATCATCGTCTGAACGGTTAAACTCATCCGGGGTTCCTAAAAAAATAAAATCACCTTCGTGTAACATCGCGATACGATCTGCAATGCGGAATGCTGATTGCAGATCGTGAGTTATCACTACAGAGGTGATATTAAAATCATTATTCATTTTAACTATTAATCTGTCAACTGCACTTCCGGTAATCGGGTCAACACCTGTTGTCGGCTCGTCATAGAGCATTATTTCCGGTTTCATGGCCAACGCTCGAGCCAGGCCCACACGCTTCTGCATGCCGCCGGATAGCTCAGATGGCATTTTCTGTTCAATGTCGCGAAGTCCGACCTGTGCTAAAAGCTCGGGAACCCTCTCTTTAATCTGTTTGTCTTCAATTTTTTTTCTGCGCATTGCAAATGCAACATTATCAAATATATTCATGGAATCAAAGAGGGCGGCCATCTGAAACAGAACCCCAAATTTATGCTGAATGTTATAAAAGTCAGCGCCCGTAGTTCCTGTAAATTCCTTGCCGTCAACGAAGATCGATCCATCGTCGGGGTGCATCAGTCCGATTATATTTTTTAGTATAACCGATTTTCCGGACCCAGATTGACCGATAACACAGAGTATCTCTCCTTCTTCAATTGAAAGATTAATACCCTGAAGTATCTTTTTTTCACCGAAAGATTTATACAGGTTTTTAAGTTCAACTTTGGGGTTTCCAGATGTATTAGAATGCATTACTGTTCAGAGACCTCAAAAAGATTGATCTCACTGCTTTTCCCTCGTAAAGCAATGCGGGTTAATGGCGAAAACAGATAATCGGTTTTCCATTTATTACTTGAGATGGCATTAACCATGTCTTCAGAAATCAGTAGCCCGATATTTCGGGAAGACGCTTCTGTTGTTATCCGCGCAGTTGTATTCACAACATCCCCCAGGTAGGCAATCTCACGTTTCACTTCACCCATTTCACCGACTACAACGGTACCAACATGGATACCAGCACGAAAGTCAGGGGTTTCACCATATTTTGACATAAAAAAATCATGATTAGTACTAATCTGATTTTGAATCTGAAAAAAGAGGCGCAGGCAGTTCAGATATTCCAATCCCTTTTTAGGTTTCCATGAGATAATTATTTCATCACCGATATATTTATATATATCTCCTCTGCGTTCAAGAATTAATGGGGTGGCTGTATATATAAAGTCATTAAGAAAGGAGTGAAATTTGAGGTTGCCCAGTTTTTCGGCAAGAGCGGTGGAGCCTTTGAGGTCAAGAAACATGAATATACGCCTCTCTTCGAACGGGCGGTTGTAATGCCCGCTGAAAATACGTAAAAGCTCAGATAAGCCTACCAGGTTTATTATGGCTGCTAAAAAATTTAAAAGAAGGGTGGCCAAAACACTATAGATCAGTATTGGCAATAGAAAATTTTTAATAAATTCATGTAAGTTAAACAGATTGAAAACTGTGAAAACAACCGTGGTAATAGTTAGCGAATAGTAGGCACTGGTAATAGCAAGTTCGAGTAAAAAAGGTAGCCCTCTTAAATGAGGTTTTATTCTATGACTATATAATATCGCAAAAAAACAGACTGACAGTCCAATAATGAAACCAATGGCAAAATCGGATAAAGGGTTACTGTCAGAAAACATTAAACCGAAAAGTCCACCGCCTGATCCTGAAAGAAGCATGAAAAACATATCGTTCTTTAAATGGTTCTTCTGATGTTCATTCATTTAGAATTCCTTGATTGATAATACCAAACTGTATAATCGCTATTAGAGACTTGCGTTACAATAAAATTAGAATAAAAATATTCCGAACCGATACATCGGTTCGGAAATACAATTTTGAAATATTTATGCAGTAACTAGTTATTCAAGAGACACCGCAACTGGCTTTATGTTCCATATATCATCGGCGTACTCTTTAATGGTGCGGTCAGTAGAAAATTTTCCCATTCTGGCTACGTTATAAATTGCCATAGTAGTCCATTTTTCGCTATCAGTATACGATCGATTGACCTCCTCCTGCTTTTCAATGTACGATTCATAGTCGGCAAGCAGCATGTAGGGATCACCGTGGTTAAGCAGTGAGTCAATAATCGGTTTAAACAGATCCGGCATTGATTGGCAGAAGTAGCCGTTTGAAATTGCGTCAAGTGTTCGTCGAAGTTCTCCGTTTTTATGGTAGTATTCACGTGCATTATAGCCGGAATATTTTGTCTGTTGAACCTCTTCAGCGGTTAGGCCAAAGATGAATATATTATCATCCCCGACCTCTTCCTTGATTTCTACATTTGCACCATCCAGAGTACCGATAGTAAGGGCGCCGTTAAGTGCAAACTTCATGTTCCCAGTTCCTGAAGCTTCAAAACCAGCAGTTGATATCTGTTCTGAAAGATCTGCAGCGGGTATCAGCCGTTCTGCGATAGAGACAGAGTAGTTTTCAACGAAAACAACGGATAACCTTCCTTGTACATCCGGGTCATTGTTAACAACATCGCCAATGGCTGTAGCCAGTTTGATTATCAGTTTTGCCATATGGTATCCCGGAGCGGCTTTACCAGCTAAAATGATGGTTCGAGGCACAATGTCGCGTTTTGGATCATCCTTTATGCGATGATAGAGTGTGACAACGTAAAGAAGGGCGAGTAGCTGTCGCTTATATTCATGTATTCGTTTTACCTGGCAATCGAACAGCGAGTCGGGGTCAACATCAATTCCGTTGTGCTCCTTGATATAGCTTGCAAACTGTTTTTTGTTCTCTTTTTTAATTTTGATAAACGAGGAGCGAAAATCCTTATCATTAATAAATTGTTCAAGTTTTTTAAGATTATAAAGATCGGTTGTCCACTCTTCGCCAATAACCGAGCTTATAAGATCGGCAAGTGCAGGGTTACACAGCTTTAACCAGCGGCGCTGGGTTATGCCATTGGTTTTATTGTTAAAACGTTCAGGCCATAGTTCATAAAAATATTTGAAATTGCCCTTTTTGATTATTTCAGTATGCAGGGCTGCAACGCCATTGACTGAATGCGATCCTACAATTGAGAGATTGGCCATACGGATATTTTTGTATTCGCCCTCTTCAACGATAGACATGGCTGCAAGTTTTTTTTGATCATTTTTGAATTTGGATTTAACAACTTCCATAAACTTCATGTTAATCGTATAGATTATCTCAAGGTGCCGTGGAAGAACACGTTTAACCAGCTCGACAGGCCATTTTTCTAAAGCTTCGGGAAGTACAGTGTGGTTTGTGTAACCAAATGTGCCTGTTGTGATGCTCCACGCCTCATCCCATCCAAGTCGTTCATCGTCTACCAGGATGCGCATAAGTTCCGGAATAGCAAGAGCTGGGTGTGTATCATTTAACTGAATAGCAACTTTTGATGTGAATTCTTTGAAGTCGTCATGGTATTTTCTGTAACGGCGTATAATATCCTGAAGGGATGCTGCTACAAGAAGGTACTCCTGCTTAAGTCGCAACTCTTTTCCCTGCACGGTATTATCATTTGGATAGAGAACCTTGGTAATGGTTTCAGAGTTAGCCTTATTCTCTACCGCCTGGTTGTAATCGCCTTCGTTGAAGTGAATGAAGTCGAATTCCCGGTCGGCTTTGGCGGCCCATAGTCGCATTGTGTTAACGGTATTGTTATTATAACCCGGTACTGGAGTGTCATAGGCCATAGCGTATATTTTATGGCCGTTTACCCATTTTTTTACAGCAGTGTTTTCTGAATCGGGAACAAATTCAACATTTCCATAAAATTTTATCGGGAAAAGATATTCCGGACGACCGATCTCCCATGGGTTTCCATAGCGAAGCCAGTTGTCGGGAAATTCAACCTGGTAGCCGTCGCATATTTTTTGCTTAAAGATTCCGAATTCATAGCGTATACCGTATCCGTATGCGGGATAAGCAAGCGTTGCCATCGAATCGAGAAAACAGGCCGCAAGGCGTCCAAGACCACCATTTCCCAGACCTGCGTCAAATTCAATTTCGCGTAATTCTTCAAGCTCGTACCCAACCTGTTTTACCGCCTCGGCTGTCTGATCCATCATATCCATATTTATCAGACTGTTTCCCAGCGTACGTCCTACAAGAAACTCCATTGACAGATAATATACACGTTTGACATCCTGGTCGTAGTAGGTCTGTTGCGTTTTTATCCATCGTTCAATAAGGCGGTCTCGCGTAGTAAGCGCAAGACTTTCGTAAATATCGCGGTCTGTTGCTGAATATCGGTCTTTTGCAAGAGAATAGACAAGGTTTGTTCCTATACCTTTTCGAATTGATTCTGTGTCCATTCCTTCTAAGCCCTCAATAACTGGTGGCAGTTTAATTTCTCGATTTTTCATTGTTTTACCCGGGGAAGTAGAATTTATGACGGGAATACCGTGCATAACTAAATTGATAACAGGATATTCGATAAAAGCAATTGTTTTTTAGGTGAATATTGATTTTAGCTTGCTATTTTCATTAATTATTATTATATGAATATATCTGACATTTGAGTCAAATACTTGTCGGGTAATTCGATGCAGGAGAGTACTTCATGGCAGCAATACCGGCAGAAAGCTTTACTTTTCAAATGGGTAATATCAACTTTCAGGTTGAACGCCAGAATACAGAGATGTTTCCCGGAGTAGAAGGTGAAATGATCGTGATCGAATATGAAATTGAGGAGTCAGAAGCGGGGGTTTGCCCCATTATTTAAAATTGAAATCTTCTTTTCAAGACGTTTACGACGCTTGTTAAGAAGGTCTCTCTCTTTTTCGGCTTTATCGGTGTGAATGGTTGTTGATTGTTCCATTTCTGATAATACCTTATCTGCTTTTTCACATACATTCATAGCCTGAATGTAATTTTTTTGTCTGTGTTCATGATATTTCGCAAGTTCTATCAGTGAAAAATATGAACCCGACTCTTGCCAGAACTTCACAGCTTTTTCCCACTCTTTATTTCGTTTTAAGACAATCGAAAACTTTTCAAAAACCGATTGATCACCAAAAAGGTCAGTGCCTAAATATTCGGTAAGCTGAAGAAAAAGTTCAGTATTCGTGTGAAACAGGTGCCGAGCTATGGTATAAAGCGAAGAATTTTTCAGATTTGAATAGTCTCCATTTTCTATGTCTGTAAAAATGGAAGAGAGCACCTGCAACAGAATATACATTGAAAAAATATCATACATATTGTGCTCTATGACGCCCGGAAGTCGAGAACTCTCGCCTGTTTTTTGAAAAGTGAAGTATATTTCCGGTATCATCCATCCTGGAACATCTCCAATTCTTTCAAACCCAAGAATATTTTTTTCCAGGTTCTGCAAGGAGCAGCTATCAAATAAAGATTTGAATATTCTACGAGAAGATACAATAAGGTCGATGGTAATAATGTTCACAGGAAAGCCATAAACCCGATTCATCATATATCTGTTTTTTATCAGAGGCATATCAAAGCTGTTTCCATTAAAGGTTACGACAGCTTTAGCATTAACGAAAAAATCATTCAGATAGGTTAAAACTGCTTTTTCATCGGCATAGCTCTCCATGAATAGCTGCTCGGTAATAAAATCTTCACCATCGGTATAACCAATACCACAGACGAAAGGATAATTACCAGTTGCAATAGAGAGAGAAGTCGTTTCCAGGTCGAAAAAGAGAAGGTCCCTTAGAGTTAGGCTGCTGTCGAAACCGTTTATCCTAAGAAACGAGGTTATCTCTTTTGACACCGAAAGATTAACAGGAGAATAGACATCAAAAGAGGAGAGCCTATTTTCAAAGCGCCAGACCGTTCCATCTTCGATTGTTAAGCGGTCTCCTGTGCTGTTTTCGGGGAAATCAGAGTTGTTTTCTGTCTGCAGGATATCGGTAGAATTCCGCTTTTTTTTATAGATTCCAAGTTTTGAGGCCAGGTCCATTTTTATTACCGATCCATTTTAGCCATTAATATCGTAAATGTTTTTTTAGAAGATTTTTAAATGAAGATTGTATAAAATAATGATGGGTTTTCGTTCCTGATAGGTCAAATAAAAAGCATTTAAGCCTAATTAATTTCGAAATGAAAGAATTTTTCTAAAATAAATCTGTAAAATTCCGTTAAGAAGCCGGTTGCGTAAATATCGAGATGCGTCTTTAAAGCATAACTAGGGGCGGATTAGGCAATAACGCTTTTTAAGAGTTTATATAAGCTGTTGTTTAGCATGATACATGGTTATTAATTTGTATCCAAATTGTTGTTATAGTTGTTATAGTTGTTATAATTATGTGTGATTCTTGTACTTTTTAAGGAATTGCTATTTGTAAGTGAGAATTTAATAATTGTTGACGTGCAAAAAAAAATCTCATTAAATGCATTTCACAACAAGAGTAAGGAGTTTTCGATGAAAACAGTAAATCGATTGGTTGTTTTAAGCTGTATTCTTATGTTTGTCGGCTGTGTGTCAAAACCGGAAGTCGTGTATGAGCGTGAAATAACAGAAGATCATGGATCCCGCCAATGGGGGGCGCTCGAAGTAAAGCTGGTTGTCGAGAAAATGGTTGAGTCTTTGCATACGTTTTTAAAAGAGGATTGGGAAGGCTCTGCATATTTGCAGGTTAAGAAGTTCAGGAATAGAACAGCGGAACATATTGATACTGCAATTGTAACTGACGAGATAGCAACCGAACTGATTAGACGAAGAATAAAATTCCTTGATGATTCGTTAACAGAAGATTCAATTTCAGAGATGGAAAAGGGGATGACAGGTCTGTATGATCCATCAACTGCTGTTCCAACAGGACGCCTTAAGTCACCGAATCTTTACCTTTCAGGAGATATAAGAGAGGCGGTATCGGTTCGTGATGGCCGTGAAATTCAACTTCTGGTTGTTACAATGAGACTGTACGAAATTAAAACTGGTGAAATCCGCTGGCAGGATAATGCACGTTTCTTAAAATCAAAAGAACGAGGCAAAGGGGTAGAGTTTTAAGGTGCTGATTATGAATAATTCCGGTAATTGGATATCCACCAGATTAATTGTGCTGATTATGCTTCTGCTATCTGGTTGCAGTTCAGGATATAATACCAGAGTTGCTGATGCAGAAAAGTCGTTTTATGGCGGTGATTATACTGGCGGTGCTAAACTAATGGTGCCGCTCGTTAACTCCGAAAGCAATGAGAAGCTTCTTTATATGATGGAAGCAGGTATTATGCTTCACACTGCGGGTGAATATCAAAAGAGTAACGAGTTTTTACTCGAGGCTGCCCGTTTTGCGGAAGATCAGAAGATAAGCGTTCGTAAACAGGCTGCATCGGTATTGCTGAATGAAGAGAAGACCCGTTATCATGGTGAAGAGTTTGAGCGGGTGCTTATCCATATGTATGCCGGAATCAATTTTCTTATGCAGCAAAATTATCAGAGTGCACGTGTAGAATTTAATCGTGTTTCTCGTCGTCTTGATGAGTTGCGCCGTAATAATGAAGAGGTATATCAGCAAAATATTATGGCTCGTTATTTGACAGCACTCTGTTATGAAATAATTGCAGAAATTGATAATGACGAAGGTGCTCTCGAGTTCGCCTATATTGAGTATAAGCGCATTTTAGAGATGAGACCTGACTATACTCAGGTTCAGAAGGATCTGCTGAGATTGGCTCACATGATGAGAGACAAAGAAGACCAGAGAAAATGGGGATCTCGTTTTAAGAACGTTAAAATGCCTGAGTATAAAAATAAGGGTGAACTTGTTGTTATTCACCAGTCCGGCCGTGGTGCATTTAAGAAGTCGAGAGGCACTCTTCTTGCAGATGCTACTATGAAAGGAGCAATTATTATCTCGATAAACAATATGAGCCTGAAACAGGGGGTTACTATTGGTGCTGTCATGGTGGCGCTGAATAGTATAGAGCATCCAATACCGGACTATATGAGTGCCCCAAACAAAACAGATCATATCGCTATTGTTTCAGCCGACGGCTCTAAGCTCGGCAGAACCTATGTTCTTGAGGATATTGAAAAAACAGCTCGCTTGAGTGCTGAAAAGAGATACGAAGATACCCGCGAAAAAGTTGCCGCAGGTGTTGCCGTTAAGGCTGTGGCAACTATTGCTTCATCAATTGCCGCAGAAAAAATAGCCGAACAGACTCCGCTTAAGGATGCCTCGAAATTGATAGGCTTTCTTGCCGGTGCCGGAATCGGAACTGCTCTTGCTTCTCAGATCAAGCCCGATTTACGATGTTGGCGCAGCCTGCCTTCTAATCTGCAGGTATCACGTATTTTTCTGGATCCGGGTAAATATACCTTCTATTTGCAGCAGGTCGATAATAATGGAAAAAATTTCGCTGCAGAAAAGGTGCAGGTCGAAATAAAAGAAAATGAAAAAACCATAATAAACAGACGAACGCTTCAGTAAAAAAAGATTTTATTAGGTTTTGGCTCGTTATATCCCGCTTTTTTATAGTTTGTTCCGTAATTACGCTTTTTGTTCAGACCTTGAATATTTTATTGATTAATTTTCCCCTCTGTAAAAACTGACAAATAACCTTCGCGGGTTCCTGAAAATTCGGGATTCATATCAGATAATAGTCAAAAATCAGGATTGTTATCAATTGAGTCCGAATCGCTTTAACGAATTTTTCAGGACGTGCTCAGCTATTATGCCCTTTTGAGGTTGTAGTTGTTGGTTCAAGGAGAAACGAGTGGATTTTTCAGTGTTACATGCCCTCTCTGTTCCCCTCTGTGTGCTTAACTCTTCAGGGGAGATAATATTTAAAAACGAATCTTTTACAGATCTGACAGGTTCTTCTGAAGCAACCGAATTGAGTCTGGACGATACGCATGAACTGTTTAATGAATACAGGAAAAAAATAGCTCTTAATTTTTCAAAAACTCTTTCTGGTGTTGATACACGTTTTTTTGTCGTTTTGAAATCTGTCAATGGACAAAGAATTCCCGCCGAACTCTACCTCTATCCGATGAAACTGGATTCAGAAAAAGCCATAACACTAATAATTCGTCCTGTTGAAGACCGGGTTATTTCATTTGATCGTTCTACACAAGATCGCAATGAGCATGTTGCCCTGTATGACTATTCCCCCTGTCCGGTAGTCACGGTTGATTCTTCATCCCGCATTGTACGCATAAGCAGCGCCGCAGAAAACTATTTCGGGGTTAACCGAGATATCGCTCTGGCAAAGTCGGATCAATTTGTGACATACTTTACATCATATTGTGCCGAAAAAATAAAAGCCGCAGTTTATGCAATCAGTACCGGATCAAAAAGTTTTATACGGATTAACGATCTGAAAGTTGTAGGGGCATCCGGTTTTGATAAATCATGTAATGTTGCGTTATATACAATAGATTCTGATATAAACGGTCATGATGTAGAGCTTGTATTTGAAGATACTACCCGTGTTAAGAATCTTGAAGCAAAATTGAGTAAAATGAACCGCATCCAGATCTTTAGTGATATGACAAAGGGTTTGCTCCATTCGTTCAATAATCTGATAAATGTTATTATCAATAGATCACAGATGCTTTCGCAGTTAACTGACAAACCCAATATCCTAGATGGCCTGCAGTCAATTAATGAGTCTGCCTTAGATGCTGCAACACAGATTCGTCGGATACAGGAGTTCATTACAACAGATTCAATCGAATTTGAAGAGAAGGGTAGTGTTGAAATAATAGAACTTGTTCGTGACGCAATCGAATTTGCCTCTATTCACTTCAAAGTAGAGAGAAAGGAGAAGGGTCGCGCAATTTCGATCAGTAAGCAGTATTATACTAAGGCAAGAATTAGCGGAAACCTCAAAATATTAAGAGAAATTGTTGTCTCGATGATCTTCAGAATTTCATCTTATATAACCAAGGCCGGTATCATTGATATCGAGTTAAAACAGGAAGAGGATATAATTTTCAGTGTTTCTATTAAAAAAGATATGATAAACAGCGATTCTGTTGACCTGGGTGAAGGTTTTATACCTGAAATTGAATTGCGACGTATAGCTGATAAGATTAATGTTAGGATTATTGAAGAAGAGTCATCTGAGCGGATTTCTTTAAGTGCTGTTATTCCTGGTAAGATGATAGTTGCTGAAAAAAGTGAGCCATCCTCTTCTGACAAACAAAAGATACGGGATTGTGATATCTTAATTATTGAAGATGAAGTGGCTCTGACTGAAATTTTATACGAACTGTTCGATTTTATGGGAAACCGGGTAACCATTCATGATAATGCGGAGTCTGGGCTTAAAGAGTTTAAGTCACATACCTTTGACATTGTTATCTCTGATTACGGTTTAAAAGGCATGAGTGGAGTTGAATTATTGACCGAGGTACGTTCTCTTAGTACGGATGTTGTTACAGTTCTTTTAACCGGTTGGATGATTGATGATATACAGAATTATAATGAACAGATAGATCTTTTTCTTCAAAAGCCGTTTCAGATTGAAATACTTCTTAATCAGATTGCAGCTAAATTGGCGGAAAAGAGACGTTAATAATGTCAGTTCCTACATCATCTCTTGCAGTTGAGCTATCTTCTTTTTCTTTCCAACAAAAATTAGAACATCTGACTTATCCAGTCTTAAATCCGAAGTCGGATTAAATAGCATCGATCCATTTTGCTTTTTTATTGCGATGATAATAATACCATAATCGTTACGGATGTTGCTTTCAAGCAGCGTTTTGCCTATATATGGGGAGCTTACTGTTATAGTGACTTCTCCCAGTTCCAGGCCGAATTCAGTATCAAGCATTGTCATGTCCATAAAGTCGACAACTGCAGGTCGTATTAAAGATTGAGCCATCCTTTTTCCACCAATGATATGTGGAAAGATTACTTTTGTTGCCCCAGCTCGCTTGAGTTTGCTTTCTGTCGAAATCTCGGAGGCACGTGCCAGGATATAGATGTTGGGGTTAATGCTGCGCGAAGTCAGAACAATAAAAACGTTATCTGCATCACTCTGTAAGGCAGTAACAATGGCCTTGGCGCGTTTAATTCCGGCTCTGTTTAGAACTTCTTCGTTAGTTGCGTCGCCGATGATATGAATAATCTTCTCATTTTTTAACCGTTCCTGAATTTCAGTATTGTTTTCTACTACAACACAGTCGTAGCCATTATGACTCAATTCCGAGGCTATTAGGCCGCCTATCCGACCATAACCACATACAATGTAATGGTTCTTCATCTTTTCTATTATGCGGTTCATTTTCTTCCTCCCGAAACTTTCTTTGATTTCGCCTTCGACAATTATTTGAATCAAAGACCCGGCCGAATAACCGACAATAAAAATACCACTGATTATAACAATGATTGTAACTATTCGCCCATTTCGGCTTAGAGGGAATATTTCCTGGAAACCAACTGTACTGATAGTAATGAGTGTCATGTAAAAAGAGTCAAACAGTGACATCCGCTCTTCTACAATATAATAGAGGACCGTACCCAGGCTAAGCGTGCCTATCATTAGAGATAGTAGTTTAATTACTTTTTTGTAAAGAGTTGCAATCATGATGGCTGCATGTTTTTTATAGTGATTATCTGTTCGATGATATTAGAACCTCTAATGATTAAGTATTCATGAAATGATAGAATGTTTCTAGTAGTATTCATAATAATAAGAAGATTATTCAATTTTTCCATAAAGAGACAGGTTTATTTAAATTTTTTTCTTGCACATAATCGGAAACATTGTTATACAATCAACTAAGTTTTAGTTTAATTTTCTTAAAAATGAAAGTTAATGTGAATTCAATTGACTATTAAGAGAAAGTAAGTGCAGGCGTATAGCGACTGTCCTTTAGGTTATACACAATTTTAAACTTAATTACTCTAGGGAGTTATGTAATGTCAAATTATAACTATGAGGATGGAAAGATTAACGGTAAAGAAGAGGTCGAGCTCTATTATCAGGCCTGGTTGTCTCCCAGAGAGAAGGCAATCCTGATTATTGTTCATGGTCTTGGTGAACACTGTGGTCGTTATTCCAACCTTTTAGATCAGTTAAGTGGAAAAGGTATCTCTGTTTATGGAATGGATTTGCGAGGGCATGGGAAATCGGGTGGTAGACGAGGTCATGTTGAATCCTTTCTTGATTATGTACATGATTTGAAGTCATTTATTGAATTAATTAAGGAGAAGCATGACGGTGTTCCTATTTATATGCTGGGGCACAGTATGGGGGCTACAATTGCCTGTCGTTATGCTCTTCAGTATCAGGAGGATCTTTCTGGAATTATTACAACTGCAGGCGCTTTTATACCTAAGGTTGAGGTTCCATCCTTTATTCAAAAAACAGGTTTAATTTTATCTAAAATAGTGCCTAAACTTCAAAAAAAGAATGGAATTGATCCTTCGAAGTTGTCGCACGATGCAGAAGTAGTTAGTTTGTATAAGCAGGATGAACTCGTTCATGACCTGGTAACTGTCAGGTGGTATACTGAGTTTAACAAAAACGTGGAGAATTGTCTTGGCAGAGGGGTTGAGATTCGATTGCCAGCTCTTATTCTTCATGGCGGAAGTGATGAAATAGCGGATATAAAAGGAAGCAAGCTTCTTTTTGATAAAATAATGTCAACAGATAAGGAGATGAAGGTTTTTGAAGACCTTTACCATGAGATTATGAATGAAACCGGAAACAAAACCCAAGTATTAGCAGTTATTTCTAAGTGGATGAATGATCGTATTACTGCAGTTGCGAAAAAGCTGAAAACAGAGAAGAAACCTCTTCAAAAAAAGGGGAGTCCTTCGGGCTCTGTTCCAGAAAAAGCGGTAACAAAATATTCTTCCAAAAAAGCAGTTAAAAAAGTAAAAAAAGCAGCAAAAAAAGCAGCAAAAAAGGCTGTGAAGAAGGCTGTGAAGAAGAGTGCAAAAAAAGCAGTGAAGAAACCGGCCACTAAAAAAATTGCGAAAAAAACTGTGAAGAAAACTGCAAAGAAAGCCGTAAAAAAAACATCTACAAAAAAAGCAGCAAAAAAGACGGTTAAAAAAACTGCAAAGAAAAAGTAGTCATGGATTACATTTTATACTGAAGGGTGAACTCCCTTCAGTATAAAAATTGTATAACCTATCCGAGGGGTTCTATTAAGAACTTGCCATTCAAATACTCTTTGCCGTTGAATCCCAGTTATAAACGGGATTCTTAATTTGTGTCCTGGTGGAGTTTTATCTGATAAATCTGGTGTTTTGCAGTTTTGTTTTTTTTTAGTAAATAGTCAACAATCTGCTTTCCCAGGTAAATTGTACAGCAGGCTGCAGGTTATGTTTAAAAAAGTTATTTTTTTTGTAATATTTATTATTGTTGTTAAGTCCTCAGCTATTTCCGAACCTCTTAAAACCGAATCGCATGATCGACCGGACACCATTGTCAGGCTTAGTTATTATTCAAAGCCTGTAACCCACCTTGAATGGAGTGTGACAGTTTATCGTAGAGGATCTGTTGCATATGTTCAGATAGAGAACTTTCGTTCTCACACCCAAAAAAGATCCATTGATCCACGAAGGTACCAGAGCTTTGTTGATATAATGGATAGAGAACATCTGTTGAATATTGAAAAAAGTGATGTAATTGCTGAAGGTTCGTGCTTTTATGAGATATTCTATCAGTATCGCGGTGTAACTCGCGTTGTCAGGATTGATCCGTTCATATCGCATATGGGGAAAAAAAGAGGAGTTCCTGTAATTATCAGAACATTGACTAATTATGGTGTATTAATCTTAAGTGACTGATACTTGAAAGTTCAAAGAGTTAACTTTTACAACAAGCAGGGATGTTCCCAGGTAATAACCTGAAAGACGGGGCAATAAATTGTCTTTATTTCAAATTTCTATTGACAATAGTGAAAATATTTTCTTCATTATACATTATCTGTATACAAACAGAGCACTTATTTTCTATTACAAGGTCACTTTATAAACGGAGGATTACATGTATAAAAAATTAGCACTAATAACGGTGGTCGCCCTGCTCTCTTTTGGCTCCCTCTTTGCTCAGGAAGAGCCTGAAGCGGCTACTAGCGATTATTCTTCACTTGAAGAAGTAACAACAGACAGCCCTACAGCGGATATCGGTCTTGATGCACCAGTTGATGACTCCATGGATGATGACACTTCGTCTGTAGATGATGTTGCACCAGTGGGTGGAGTTGCACCAGTGGGTGATGTTACCCCGGTTGGTGGCGCTACAATGACAGATTCAGCTCCGACAACAACTACTGCTTCAAAAGGCAAAACCTATTTTGACGGAGTTAATACCTACGCAAATTCTATGGTTATGTTTAAATTAGACACAAGTGACAACTTTATGTCGGATAAAATTATGTATACTATTGATGACATAGGCGAGACTGAGTATGCGTCACCCTTTTCTATCGCTGACGAAGGTCGTCATAATATCAAGTACTGGGGTGTTGATAAAATTGGTAATATAGAAAACCCACAGGTTTTCAGTATATTTATCGATAACACTGCTCCTGAAACTGTTGTTACTACAGATGAGCCGGTTTGGGAAGTTGCCGGTAAATACTACATTTCTGAAACAAATTCGGTTTCAATAACCGGTCGTGATACAATGTCTGGGCTTAACAATATTCAGTACGCTCTTGATGGTATGTCATATACCGGATATTCAACTAGCTTCAAGTTTACAACCGAAGGCGATGTCGATTTCCGTATTCGTTCTGAGGACAATGTCGGTAACGTTACCGATGAGTTTCGTGTATATCTTCCCGATGTGAGTGGTACTCCAACATCAATGGTTAGAAGCTCTTTGAGTTTTTATGTAGATAAGACTGCTCCTACTGTTGCAATTGCTGCTGACAGGCCGTTTCTTGAAAGAAAGGGAAAAAATGTTGCGGGTGTTGATTATAACTACTCAATTACTGCAGATGATACTGAATCCGGAGTGAGAGAGATTCTATATCGTTTAGATGGTAAGGGCGCATTCAGAAAATATGATGGAACTTTCAATATCACAACAAACGGAGATCACTTTATTGAAGCGCGTGCAATAGATAATGTTGGTAACCGCTCAGAAATAGTTATTATTTCTATCTTTGTTGATGTAATACCACCGGCTTCTACTATTACTACAGTCACTGAAGAGGAATAAAACAAAAGATTAGAATAAATTGAGATTAACAAAAAAGAGAGGTCTATGCCTCTCTTTTTTGTTACTTATCTGAATATTCTGAATCTGTTTTTTTTGTTCGAAGGTAGCGGTCATAATAATGAAGTGATTTGTTAGGATGCCCCATGAGATCGTATACAGCTCCAATATTATAAAGAGCCTCGATTCTGGTGCTATCGTAATGAAAAGCTTTCTGAAATGCCGTTAATGCGTAAGCATACTGTTGTTCAAGCATGTAGGCCATTCCCAGATAAAAATAGGAGGATGAGAAGTTTTTATCGAGGGTAATAGCTATCTTAAATTCACGGATAGCCTCTTTTCTTTTCCCGTCTATGTTAAGATAACACCGGCCAAGACCATAATGTGGCAGTACATAATAGGGGCTTAATTCAATTGAACGTTTAAATTTCTCAGCTGCCTCTTCAAATTGCATATTAAGAGCCATTTTACGGCCCTCATTATAGATGATTGTACTGTTTTCCTGTGCCTGTAGCAGAGAAACGGAAAAAAAAAGTATAATAATAAATTGTCTCATTTAAAAAATGGAAACAGTTCTATGACTTTGTTATAAAGTATATCATCTATGCCTTTCTTGTTGTAGGAATAGATTGCGATACCGATCCAGAAGGCAATTGTAAAAAAAACCATGAATTTAAGTAACCTCTCGGCTGCGAAGTCGTCATATTTATAAAAAATAATTATTAGTGATAATGGCCAGAAGATGAACATCATATAAAAAAGTAGATAGAGGGTCTCTTTAAAAAATAGAATGAGAGTCTGATACCAGTTGTCCCGAGCCAATACGAAAAATGCTTCAATATCTGAACGAAATACAGAGATGTAGAAAAGGAAAAGAAGGATTGCAGCCATCTTCCAGATGATGGGGATTCGCGGTCTAAAAATAAGAAAGGCTACAGAGATACCCCAGATAATTGTAAAAAAAGGGATTGTTTTTAAAAAAATGTTTGTTTCCATATTTGTTCCGTTTAAGTTTTATAAGTCCCAATAATAAAAGTATCGGTAAGAAGTTAAATGAAAAAAAGAATTATGTGCCTATTGGTTTCAATTTTTGTCTCAATTGTAATGATGGGATCTCTGTTTGCAACCGGAATATCTGTGCTCAGTGAAAGCCCTAATTTTGTTGAGAAGGACTGTAAATTAGTCGAGCGAAGTCTTGTTGAGTCGAGAGGAAGCTACAATACAGAGATTATTATCCTAACAATGAATAATAAGAGCGAGATATACCGACGAAACAGTGACGGTGATGTAATTATGGAAGAGCAGCAGGCCTATATACGCTTTATGATTACCGTTAAAGACAATAGTGTAAAAAAAAGTGTGAAGTTTTTTGAGCTTTTTGCTCCAACAAGAAAAGATCTGATGTTTCGTGCAATCAGAACTATTAATGGAGAATTAAAAAGTCTTTAATGGCATTTTGTCAAAAGCTGTCAATGTCGTGTTGCTTTATAAAATATCAATGTCAACTATGATTGTTGCAGGCTTTTACAGAGAGTGATCGCCTCTATCATAGAGCTATACGAGGCGACACCTTTACCAGCAATGTTAAATGCGGTGCCGTGGTCAACCGATGTTCTAACCAGTGAAAGCCCGAGTGTTACGTTTACACCAGTATCGAAGGCGAGCATTTTAAAAGGAATTAACCCCTGATCATGGTAGTGAGCTACAATAATATCATATTTTTCCCACTCAGAGGGTATAAAGAGGGTGTCGGATGCAAAAGGACCATTAATATTTATTCCACTGTTATGTAATTCTGTAACAAGAGGAGCGGTTATCTGTGTGTCAAAATTGCCGATTGCACCACCATCTCCACAGTGGGGGTCCAGGCCGCATATAGCAATACGGGGTTCTCTTCTTTTTATACGCTTCATTCCCTTATAGGCAGTTAAGACTGTATTTCTGATTTTATCTTCTGTAACAGAACTGTGAACATTTGCCAATGGTTCGTGAGTGGTTACAAGTATCACCGTATATTTTTCAGAATACATCATCATGTATGGATCTTTTTCTTCGATGGAATCAGCAAAATATTCGGTATGTCCGGTAAAAGGTGTACCGCTCTCTTCAATCAATTGTTTGCTTACCGGGGCTGTTACAATGGCGCTGATAAGAGACTTCTTCCATAAAGTTACTGCTGTATCAATATAGTCCAGAGATTCTCTACCGGTGTGTTTGGATCCCAGCCCAGGTTTTGGCAGGTTGTAATCTTCGGGTACATCAAAGACGGGAATTGTTTCAGGAGGTATTGATTCAGGAGAAGATAGATGATGTTCAGATGCGATAAAGATTCTTTTGTTTAATGGAAGGTTTGAGTGATAGTATTGCAAAACAGGTAGTCTACCAATAAGAACGGTAGGGTAGTCAGCAGAGGGCAAAGAGTCGACGGCTCGAAGAGAAACCTCGGGGCCGATGCCCGAGGGGTCGCCAATTGTAATGCCAATCAGTTTATGCTCTCTTTCGAGCTTCGATGAATTCATTAGGAACGAATCTATTTTTCAGATATTCTTTATCTATTAGTTCACGTGCTGAAGATTTAAGATCATTAGCTATTGTACAGCGTCCTTCAAGGATTACGCCGTTTTGGATAATTAGTTCAGGTGTACGAATGTCTCCAAGAACTTTGGCTGTAGGCATTAAAAGCACACGACTTGAAGCATTAATATTACCTATAATAAGACCCTCAACTATTACAGAAACTGCCTCAATGTTGGTTTTTAAACGTCCTTTCGGGCCGATATAGAGCTGGTCGGCTTTCAGATATTTTCCTTCAAAACACCCGTCTATTCGTAGAGAACCGTTTATATGAAATTTACCGGTGAAATATGAGCTTTCTCCGATAGTATTATTGGCTGTATCGCCACCGCTTTTTGCAAGTGCCATAGAATCTCCTTTAGTGAATACGAGTCTGATCAGACTATATAGGATAAGAGTTTAATCAAGAACTTTCCTGTAATGAATAACAAATTATTAGGGATTTCAATTTAGTCAAGTAATCATAAAATGATATGTTAGGGCTAATAGGGATTAGTAATTAAGGTTTTGATAGAGGACTGCATGTTGGAGATTGATGATTTTTTAATTTATCTATCATACCTGCTGTAAGAAAATTTTATAATAATCGTAAATTATAATAAAAATTATGGGAAAAGGGTCGATAAATATAGTAGAGGTTATGTCACATATATGAAAAAGATAGTGCTAACAATCCTGCTGCTGAGTACAATTTATCATTTGCATGCGAAAGAACTGGTTTTTAAGAATCTTTCCCGATCAAGTGATGAAATAAAGCAGTTACGTACAGATATCCGTGATACGATTTTTACTGTTAAAAGCAATCGTGATGAGACACAGATTCCCGATTTGAAGTTCTATAAATATAAATTGCAAAGGGGGGATAATTTTTGGAATGTAATTGCCCGTACAACTCTGAATATTGATACTCTGATGACGGTTAACCAATTAGAGAATCCGTCTGATATTGATGTTGGTTCGACAATATTTATTCCTAATATGAGAGGGGTTGTTCATCGTGTAAACAGGGGTGAGACAATAAATGATATAGCAATTAAATATAAGGTTAATCCTCGCTATATAACCTATGTGAATAAGATGGATTCGTTAAGCAAGGAGTTTGTTTTTATTCCATGCGGTGATTTGACAAAAGATGAGAGATCGCTTTTTTTAAGCTCAGGATTCCGTAAGCCTTTGGATAAGATTCAGGTGACGTCGGGCTATGGACGTAGAATTGATCCTTTTTTAAAGGTTCCTACTTTTCATAGTGGGGTGGATTTCAGGTGTTCAGTAGGTACGTCTGTACGTGCATCTAGAAATGGAACAGTAACTTTCAGTGGAGTCAATAGCAATTACGGTAAACTTATAATTATAAAGCATTCAAGCGGATATGAGAGCTACTATGGTCATTTGAGCAAGTTTCTGGTTAAGGAGGGACAGACTGTTCGTGCTGGTCAGGTTATCGCAAAATCTGGTAATACTGGACGATCAACAGGTCCACATCTTCACTTTGAAATACGTCAAAACGGATCTGTTCTTAATCCACTGTCACAAATACGAGGATTGTAAAGAGAAGCTATTTTAGATCATTTTTAGGATTGCTACTGAAGCTCTTTGAGGAACGGTTCAAAGTTTGTTCCATCTTTAGGAATCTCGTGCACAGTGGCTACGACTGTAAATATCTCTTCAATCTCTTGAATCATACGGGTTAGTACAGTAGAGTAACCAAGACCTGTTCTTTTTTTTCTTCCAGGCAGGGCAATAACATAGCGATTTATTTCACAACGAAAGGCGTAGTCTCCCTCCTGCAGTTTTTCAGTAAAGACGGATCCGATCTGTGAGTTGCACATTGAAATTTCTTGAAGAGACCCACTTTGAATGAACTCTGTGTATCCGCCGATAGTTAATACAATGATAGTGAGAGGGATATGTGAGTCTTTACATGAGCCCTGTAGTTCGCGGAGACGTGTCAGCAGTGGCTGCAGGGTATCAGTATATGAATGAGCATAAATAAGATATTTGCTTGTTTGAAGGTGTGAGAAAACGAATCGCGAGAAACGTTTGATTTGGTTTATGTGTGTTTTATAGTCATCCAGATTAACCCGTAAAAGTAGAAGAAAACCAAGGAGCTGCCGGTTAATGATATATGGGTAAATTCCAAAGATATTAATCCGTAAAAGAAAATCGTCTTCAAAAGTTGACCTGAGAACAGGTGATGTGACTGGATCGTCAATTTCAGAATAGTTTTCATTGGCAAAACAATATGAGATAAAAGCGTTGGAACTACTGATTTCGAAACCCTTGCGTTTAAGGTGTAAAAGATCCTCCTTCTCGCAAAAAAGAACTTCGAACATGTTAGTGGTATCATTTCTGAAAAAAAGAGCATAGCTGTTTATTTGAAGAGAGCCGAGCTCTTTCTGGATTATTTTATTGATTTCAAGATTATTTATCGATTTTCGTACATCTGATTCATAGTTGTCAATAAGATCGAGTCTTCTTTGGAAGGTAGATAGTTCATTTAGTTCTGTTTTAAGTTGATCTATCTGAAATATCTTGCTGAAAATTACCGATGTAATATCAATCAGTGCCTGGATAAAGCTTAAATCCGAGTCATTAAATTCTTCCTGTTTCAGTTTTTTACCGACAAGAAGAGCAAACATTAGGTCATTTCGAATAATTGCCGGTGCAATAAGAGCGGTACCGATTGAGAAGAACTTCAGATACTCTTCCTGAGCCTCTAAATTAGTTTCATAATCTTCAATGAAAATTGATTTTCTGTTATTTATAGACTCAGATAAAATGGGGTCTTTTAATTTGAAAGTGAGATTGCGGTTACGCAGACGTATACCATGGTGTTCAGCAAGAATCCACCGTTCAGTTGAAACAGTCGACGGATGAATGATCGATGCTGTTGATGTTCCCAGTTGTCCGATTACAGTGAAGATGAGTATTTCATATAGTTCTTTTAGTGAATTTGCTCCAGAAATCTCTTTTGCTATATCCAGAATAATTTTGTCAGAACTGTTTAAGAGTTTTTGATGTGACTCAGACCTTGAATTTCTTTTGTCTGAACTGGAATTGTCAAGATCAAGAAAGATCGTTTCGTCATCTGTATTGTCATCTATTTCTGTAATTATATCGCTGATATCGGGAAGTTGAGATGTATTGTTTTGCTTCACTGTAACCTCAAATAAATAAGTCGTTCCTGGATAATTACTGTTTTTTTAATTGATTCATGAATTCGATATACATGTCGAAGTATTCGGATTTGGCAAAATTATTTAGAGTGTCTTCAGGCAGCTGTTCAAAAAGGTTGCCGAAGTATTCTAAAAGGGTATGCAACTTCTCTTTTCGTGGAATGTCAGGAAAGTTGTTAATATATTGCTCTACATCATGATCATTTTCAAGAATAACTACTTTGTCAGAAATATCTTCACACTGCTCGCACTGCAAGTGCCAGTAGTCAAGAAGTTTTGTTTTAATATCATCAATACTTTCTTCGATGACCAATGAACTCTCTGCGATTATATCTTCTTCAATACTTTTCTGCTCTTTATCATTAAAGCCGGGTTTTGGTAGTGATTGAAGATCAGGTTTATTAATAAAATGTGACGAGTAGTAGAAGTGGTGCTGGGTATCTTTCTTGGTTTTAGATTTTGAGGTAGTTTCAGATTTGAATAGTTTCTGGGTTTCTGTTTTAATTTCTGGCTGTTGGGTGTTGCAAACATCCAGTCCTTCACATTCAATAAATTCAAGGTTTTCTGCTTGATTAACAATTGAATAAATTTCGTCCTCAGATAAAGGGGTTTCATCAGCAGCAAGAAAGAAGGAGGCTTCGAGCTCTTTTTTATTAACAATGGCATCTGCTAACTTGTTAGCACGAATTAGAAGTGTAGTTAGCGGGTTTAAAGATGAGTTTTCAGTGATAATGTTATCTGTAGTGGCTACTGGTTGTGATTGTGTTTCTGGTAACTCTTTGATTGAACCGTTTTCAGAGTTGATATCTAAATTATCTGATTTAGTGTTATTCCTTACACCTGAAAGCTCGATAGTTCTTGAGAAATATTCTTTATTTAACTCTGATGGTAATGATGATAACAATGATGAAAATGGCTGGTTAATCATTTCATCATTACTTGACTCAGAAGGTGAATACAGATCAATTGATTCATCTTCGCTGAACGCACTTATTTGTGTATCCGTTTCATAATCGAAAATATCTATTGTTTCCAGTGTTTTCATAATATCCCGTAATTGAACTATTCTGGTTAAGTAAACAGAGTTTTTATAATTTTCGGCATAACAGATGAAAACGTTCAGTTCTTTATTATTAGATAAGTTTGCTGTCCTATAGGCGATGAGATAATGATTCTCATCGTCTGGCAATCAAAAAGCGCTACAGATTATATAAGCATCTTATCCTTATTTTGCAAAGAAATTTAGAACACTTTGTGTACTTGTGCATGCAAGCAGCGCCTTACGGTTCATTTTTTCGTAAAAAATTGAGGTTATATTCGACATCATCTGAAGATGTGAAGAATTTTCGTTTAGAGGTGAAAGAATTAAAAAGAAGATTTCCGAAGGCTTGCCATCAAGTGATTCAAAGTCTATTCCTTCGGGTGCAAGACCAATTGCAAGCTGGATAGATTTAACATGTTCAGATTTAGCATGGGGTATTGCTATACCGTCTGCAAGGCCTGTGCTCATGACTTTTTCGCGTTCAAGCAACGTAGAAATTATATCGTCCTGATTGTTGATTTGGTCAGAGTTTTTGAAAACAGAAACCAGCTTGCGAATAATTTCGTCTTTAGTTTTCGATTGAAGTTGAATGATAATATGGTTGGGATCAAGATGTCTTCGTACTTCATGCTTATTAGAGCGGCCTTTGCCAACGATTTCATTTCGCATATCAAGTGAGTCAACAATACTCTGTACTTCGGTTATAGCAGTTTTAAAGTTAAGAAGCGTTTCATAGATGACATTTTTAACAAATGGAAGGTCGGCTTCATCAGTTTTGAACTCAATGACGAATTGACTGACCGTTAAGGTAATATTTATTGTATCTTTTTTTAGATGATAGTTGTTAACATTAGTATGAATAAGGTTGATAAAGAAACCCTCTTTGTGAAAGTTTTCCAGAATACGATCTTCAAGGATTTTAGTAAGACTTGAGGATGGTGCGGCAAAGGTTGTGGTTATTTGCTTGTTCTCTTCAACGGCTTTTCTTGTGCCTGTTTTGTCGCTTTTTAAAGATAAGTTAAGAAGAGGTGGAGCTATAAGAGTGGTCAGCAGGGTCATCATGATTCCCACACCGAAAACAGTATTGTCCAGTATTCCGTATGAGAGTCCTATTCCAGCAATAATAAGAGCGACCTCGCCCCTGGGAACCATACCAAGACCTATTCGTAAAGCTCCAAGACTGTTGAATTTGAGGGCAAAGGCTGGAATACCGCATCCGATAATTTTAGCAAGGACAGCACCTACTGTATAGACAGCCCCGAACATTAATATCTCGCGCGACATCAGCGTTTTAGGGTTTACAAGCATGCCCATGACCGTGAAGAATATTGGTACAAGGAAAAGCTGTATAGTGTGAAGCTTGTCATGTATTACGAAACTCAGGTCGGTACGGGAAAGTGATAGACCCATTACATAGGCTCCTACAATCATCGCCAGTCCTGCCTTTTCGAAAATTCCAGCAAGGATGAATGCTAAACCTAATGACATAACCGAAAATGTTGATATCGATTTGAACATCTTTAAAAAATTACTTATTTTATAGGCAAAGACAATACCGATAAAAGTGAAAAAGAACCAGACTCCAATAGCCTTGGCAGCTACATAACCGATGTTTGTCCAGTTAACACCAGTTTCAGAATTACCATGTGATGCGGCAGCGGAAATTCCAAGAACTATTGCCAGTATGATTATACCCAAAATATCATCAATGACGGCTCCCGCCATAATCGAAACGCCTTCAGGAGAGTCCATCTTCCGTCGTTCAGAGAGTATACGTGCTGTAATTCCTACGGAGGTTGCAGTACTCATAACACCAAGGAAAAGAGCCTGAGGAGCCATAAACGGTACTTGAAGAAAATAGACTGCGGTTAACGCGCCGGTAATAAAAGAGGCAACTACGCCACCGATACCAAGCACCAGGCCTGTTACAGAGTATTTCAAAAACATTGAAAAGTCGGTTTCCAGGCCTGCAGCAAAAAGTAATATAATAGAAGCGATTGTTGCAAATCCGTAGAGTTCGGGAGAGACAGGTAATGCGGTAACGGTTGAAATTGGAAAGAGTCCATCAGGAAACCCCGGAAGAACCAGAACGCCAAGAGCGTATGGACCGATGACTATTCCTGCTGTTAGTTCTCCAAGAACCGAAGGCATCTTAAGTTTTTCAGCGAGTATCCCACCCATTTTTGCGGCGAAGATAATAACACCGATTTCGAAAACAAGTTTTGTCATCATATGGGTTATATTTGAGGAGTGTTCACTGCCGGTTGATGCGCCTGCAAGAGCGGGAATTAAAATTATTATAAATGGTAAAATGTAACTTAATGGTCGCATAGTCAAATCTGCCTTTTGCGTGGTTATGCAACTAGAAAATTCTTTGAGTAGTGATTGTCAAATGAAAATAGTGAATTAAGTGAAAAGTCCCACATTCCGGCTCATTGTTTCTTTGGGAAACATTATGATAGAAGTAAGTTATGGTTTCACTTGTGACATTAAATGAAGTATTCTGATGATGTATGACTAAGTAAGCTTTTATAAAGAATTTGTAATCTGGGGCAGTAGATAAAAAGTAGAAAGAATTTCCCTTATTGATTGTTCAGGAAGAACGATCAATAAGGGATAACAATAGGGAACTTCGAAAAATTACCAAAGAAATTTGAATAAATTTCTAAATTCTAGAAGGGAACATCGTTTAAGTGCCTATTTTGAAGGTTGATTTTTCTCGCGAAGCTCGAAAAAACGCAAAGGTTGATTTTTCTCGCAAGGCTCGAAAAGAAGCAATAATATTTAGCTTTGAGGACAGCTAAATATTATTGCTTCTTTAGCGCAAAGATTTAAGCTTATGGATAATTTTTCGTGTTACCCGTGGGGTTTTTATCTTGTGCTAAAAACTTATTGTTCTGATAAGAACAACTTACAAAGGCAAGTTCCTGTGCTGGTCGCAAGAAGACTCTTGCTGCTCGCACATGCAACCTTGTTAAAAATTAAATATTAGCGGTACCCAATGGATAGTTCTCATGTAGTTATATCAGCTTAAAATTTGTAGCCTGCACCTACCTTTAAAGATGATTTATATCCAGACCAATCGTCCTCATTGGAGTCTCCAGTGTTAGTTTTGGCGTCAAGGTTATATCCAAAGTCAATGCTGGCTGTAATGTAAAGCTTGCTATCGAGATGGTAGTCCATTCCAATAACAGCGAGAAGGTAGAGATCGTCAAGGTCGGTGTCTTCGATTTCATTTCCGTCTTCGTCTTCAAAAGATAAATTCATTGAGTAATTAATACCCAAACCGGGCCAGAAATCAAATTTGCCTTTTTTAAACGGATATTTACCAATCAGGAATATATCACTGGTTGTCATCGCATATTCCTCTTTCACAGTAGTCTCGGTGTTTTCAGATTCAGTTGTTGAAGAGATTTTTCCTATGTTGCCGTTGTAACTGATGCCGGTTCTGAAATAGGTCATATCGAAGAAGGCTTCAATTCCTATTACAGAATATGGAAAGCTCATGTTGCTGCTGTAGTCGTTGTTTTCGTAGGTCCAGCTGTAGCGTGTTGCATTCAGGGTTAGTCCAGCAGATTTTTGCAGATTAAGAGCGGAGAGCATTGAAGTGCTGAAAAGAATAAGGATAAAGATTGTAATTTTTTTCATGATTCACCTCACTTATTTTAAAAAGCAGCTCTATTTAGAGCTCGGATTAGACTCGTTTATTTATTATTATTTGTCATTCCTTTTTTACATTACAGTGCTTTTCTGCGGTTTTCATCATAAAAAGAGTGACGTTATGTATTATCGGGTTTAACGGAAATTAGCTTGTCAGTATCTGTGTGCCGGATTAATTGGATGAGTTCTGATAATATAGAGTAATAGCGGCGTTTGTTATAAATGTTGCAAGAAAACGGTTGCAGCTATATAGTATTTCTCGAAACCAAATTCCCAGGCGTCCAGGAGTTATTCATGCCTAGATCTGTAAATCAGTCGTATGATCAACAAAGGAATCTCACATTTAGTGATTTTTGATTTTATTATATCAGGAACTGTGTATTGAAAACATATGAAAATAGTCCGGAATTTATTTTACGAACGGTTTTTGGAAAATCGGAATTTCGCCCATCGCAGCGCCTTGTTATTGAGTCGTTGATGAATGGTAACCATACTCTTACAATTATGCCGACCGGAATGGGAAAGTCACTCTGTTTTCAAATTCCAGCTCTTCTTATGGATGGATTGACAGTTGTAATCTCTCCTCTTATAGCTCTCATGAAAGATCAGGTTGATAATTTGAAAAACTTATCAATAGATGCAGCGTATATCAATTCCAGTATTTCTAAAAAAGTGCGTGAAGATCGTTATCTGCAAATTGCTAAAGGATGTTTTTCTTTGTTGTATGTGTCTCCAGAACGGTTTAAAAAGAAAGATTTTTTGGATGTGCTGTCACAAAGAAAAATATCAATGCTGGTTGTGGATGAGGCTCATTGTGCTAGCCAGTGGGGAAATGATTTTCGTCCCGACTATGCCCGTATTGAGGAGTACCGGAAAATTCTGGGTGATCCGGTTGTAGCAGCCTTTACTGCAACAGCTACGGAAGATGTACAGCAAGATATTATCACCAAGATGGGATTGACATCGAAAGAGGTGGTCCTTTGTAATGAGGGAGTTTGTCGTGATAACTTACACCTATCAGTAGAACAGATTATTGGTGAACTTGACAAGTTTGAAGCGATAGTTGAGTACCTGTCAAAGCGAAATGGGTCTGCAGTTGTCTATTTTAGCCTGATCAGCTCCATAGAAAAGTTTTCATCTTTTCTTGCAGAACGTGGTATACATCACCTTGTTTATCATGGTCGTATGGATCAGCGTAGAAGACGTAATATTCAGAATCAGTTTCTTAAGCAATCAACGAATATGATGGTTGCGACTAATGCCTTCGGTATGGGAGTCGATAAACCGGATATCCGCACGGTTGTGCATGCAGAAATACCGGATTCAGTTGAGTCCTATTATCAGGAGATAGGCCGTGCCGGCCGAGATGGTAAAGTATCCAGTTGCAGACTCTACTATGATGAAGCTGATCTTGCTATTCAGTTGCAGTTTTTGGAATGGCGAAACCCTGACCAAAGATTTTTGATGAGAGCGCTTTCTCTTTTGCGTAAAAGTGATGTTTCCCTGCAATCACTAACTTATGAAGATATACAAGAGCAGCTTGTGTTTAAAAATCGTTCAGATCACCGTCTTCAGACGTCTATTTCTCTGCTTGAAAGATTTGGTTATGTTGAAGGATCAATTGAAGCAGGTACCCTGAGCCTGACAGATACTGGAGACGAAAATCTATTTGATGCTGTTCGTATTAAGGATAAAGTGCGACGCGATCGCTTACGACTATTGGGGATGCTGAACTATGTAAAAGAAGAGGGGTGTCGGAAAAATTATATTCATAACTATTTCGCAAGTATAACTCAATCATGTGGTTTTTGTGATAATTGTCTTTCTGGCTTCTGACTTCCACTATATTCTTCAATAAGCGCATGTTTGTATAAAAAATGCCGGGATTCTCTAGACGTGAAAACCCCGGCTTAATTATCTCTTTGCTGTGGAATAATTGACTTATTGAACAGTATAGTTGTTAATCAGAAATTTATATAGATTGTGCAGAGCCGTGTCCCAGCTGTTTCCAAGGCGGTGATCAAGAAAAAAGTCGGGGCGGTTATTTTTTAACCAGATTGTAAGTTTCTGTACTGCCTTACTGCTGCTGCATGATTTGTAACATAGTTTTACCATCTTACGCATTTCGTAGCGTTGAAACACCTTGGGAGTGTTTCCAATAAAAATTCTGAAGCTACTTCCGTCATCACTTTCCAGAACAGTAATAGCATAGGGGTTGTTTTTTACTGGTCTGTTTTTACTTTTTTGTTTGTCAAGAAGTGATTCTGCTTTCTTGATAAGTGTCATTATTTCCTGTTCTCCGAGTTTTCGGGCAGTTACATTCAGTTGACGAGAAAGATAAATAGAAGATTGTGTTGTCATTGTGCCTGTCATTTTTACTCTCCTTAAGACTTTTCTGTTTAAGCTTAATCATAAAAAGCTTATAATTTACCGTTATGCGTTACGGTTTGAGTAAATCTGATAAGGACGTTTTTAAAAACTTTCTTTTGTTAAGCGATTTGGTGCTACATCCATTTTAAGAAAGTAGCTTGGTGTTGGTGTAGTTTTCAAAAAACCTTATATAGGGTACCTCTAATAATTAAATTTTCAACAAGGAACTTGCGAAAAATTCCTTTAGAATAGGCACTTAAACGATGTTCCCTTCTGGAACATGGTAATTTTTCGAAGTTCCCTATAGTTATCTTCTGCTGTTACTGCTTAGATGCGTTCAGGGTATTATATGGTGCCCGACGACAGTGCTACCAGTAACATTCAATTAAGGTTTATAGCGTATTTTCTGTTGCGTGTCACCTAAAAATTTAAAAAAGTGTCAAACGACCGGACGGTTTACCGAACTATCATATATAGTTCCCCACTGTCGGTTGAAAACAAGAGACGTCCCTTCGGGCTGTAGTTAACGAGGCGAACTCGTTTATTCATATCTGAAAAAAGGCGTTCCTTTTCGATGGTTCTGCCTTCTTTTATACGAGTATGTCGTTTCTGATTTTTCCTATAAGAATAATGTAGGCAGTTCTAAAACTTAATTATGATATCATCTCCCCCCGCCAGAGGCGGGGGGAGATGATATACATAACAATGAATATCATCGTAAACTTTTTTTCTGGTCTTTAGCGGAGGGAAATAACATTAATATCAGATAATCGTGTTGTAATTACGGATTTTATGAGCTTTGCTTAGGTCTTCTTTTGCTTCCTTTTGTTAATATGCAAAGATCTCCCTTGTTTGGTGAGATCTCTTTTGAGTAGAAGTGATTCGAATGGTTGAAGCGCTATAATATCCAGATCGATATTCATTCCCTTACGAAGATGTGTTGCCTGCATAACGTGCCAACCGGTGGTTCTAGGTAGAAATTGTCTTTTTTTATTACTGAAATTGAGCAGAATAAGAAATTCACTATGTTTGCCGGTACGGCGATAGACAAGAAGTGAACGATGAGATTCTTCGATTCGAAAGGAGCCATTGAAGAGCGCTTCATTTTGATTGCGCAAATGGACTAATGTGCGTGTGAAGTTAAAGATGGAGTCTGCTTCCACCTGCTGTTGTTTAAGATTAACTGATTTGTATTTCGGACCGACAGGAAGCCAAGGTTTTGACTTGCTGAAACCTGCATTTTTAGTTTCGTCCCACTGCATTGGGGTGCGCACACCGTCGCGTCCCTTATAAAAGGGCCAATACTGTTTGCCCGGTGGGTCGACAATATCGCGATGCCTTATTGAGACATCTGTCATTCCGATTTCTTCACCGTAATATAAAAACGGGGTGCCCTTCTGGGTTAATAGAAGCATCATCAGAAGCTTTGCTTTTTCGATTGATCCTTTAGCTAATCGTGATATTGCGCGACTCTTATCATGATTGGAAAGAACATGGCATGGCCAGCCTGTGTCATTCAGGCTGGAATACCAGCGGGTAAGAAGTTTCCTGAAACAACGTGCCGAAAATTTAGCAAATATTGTAGAGAAGTCGAATGCCAGATGCAGTTCGTCATTCCCTTTTCCCAGATATTGCGCTGGGACGGCCGGATCCATAACATCCTCGTCGGGGTAGACTTCACCAACCAGCATAGTTTCTCCATATCGGTTCATCAGTTTCCGTAAACGTTTTAGTATTTTATGTGTTTCAGGCTGGTTGCGATCGTATTTGTGATGCTGCATGTCGTGTCGCCGGGGTTTCGTTCTGTGCAAAAAATAGGGATTGCTGCGAAACTGTTTGTCCTTAACTATGAAATTAATGACATCTAGGCGAAATCCATCGACTCCCATCTTGAGCCAAAATTCGATGTCATCAAAAACTGCTTTTTCGACTGCCTGGTTGCGCCAGTTCAGATCTGGTTGCTCTTTCAGAAACAGGTGCAGATAGTACTGTTTTCTTTCTTCAGACCAGTGCCATGCATGCCCGCCAAATGCACTCATCCAGTTGTTGGGATATTTCCCTTTTTTCCCGTCTACCCAGATGTACCAGTCATTCTTTTTTGAATCGCGTGATGAAGAGGAGTCGATAAACCAGGGGTGTTCGCATGATGTATGGTTAATAACCATGTCCAGTATTATATGAATATTTCGCTTATGTGCTTCAGCGATAAGTTTTTTAAAGTCGGCCTCTGTGCCAAAGTCGGGGTCTATTGAACGGTAGTCAGAAATATCGTAACCAAAGTCATATTTTGGTGACTTGTAGAATGGTGAGATCCAAATTCCTGAAATTCCAAGATCCTGCAGATAATCAAGTTTCTGAGTTATTCCATTCAGATCGCCAATACCGTCTCGATTAGTGTCATAAAAACTACGTGGATATATTTGATATATGGTTCCGTGTTTCCACCAGATAAACTTTTTTGTCATACAGAAGCTCCTATAAACAAATCTTTGTTTTTAAGCGAATATTTATTAATTTAGTAAATATAATTAATACAGGATTTGAGTGAAACTTTTTTTTTAGTTAAACCTCAAAAAAGTAGAATGAACTAAATAAAAATTGTAATGATTAAAAATCTCAGATATAAAGTCCATTAACAGTGTGTTATTTTGTGGTTTTCTGGTGTATTCATTCGGTCAACTCGATTTTAAAAGAGTAACGACTGGAAGGCTACCTTGTAATGGCTTTTTTTAGGGATAATATGGAGGAATTGTGCGGATTGTGTTAATTATTTGTTCTGTTATGGTTTTACTTTCAGCAAAGAGTCTGAACTTGTTCGATAAAAAGATTGAAGGCCCGGAATCTGCAGTACAGGCTGAAAAGGAGACTGGGCAGGTTATTTATACAGTGAAATATAAAAGTAGGGGTACTCGTTCAGAGCGCCGGATTGGTGTTTTAACGTATAAAACTGTCGAAATACCCTATATTTTTACCTTTATCCAGCATAATAATCAGGCTTTTTCACTTAAGAAGTCAAATCATCGCTGGGGTAGTTTAGGTTATCAGCCGATTATTAAGAAAGAGATAAAAAAGGGTGAACAAAAGGCTCAGATTAATGCTACAGGATATTGCCTTACTGAAACCCGTGATGTTGGAATACCGGATGATTGGGCCTATGTAGAGTGGAATGGTGGAAAAGCGTTTATTAATCTTGAAAGGCTCTCTTCTGTGTTGAAAGAGCCGCCATTTAAAGACCTGCCTTCGCTTTTTTTCACGCCTGGAAGGATCAAGTAACCATTTTAATAAATTTTGTAAATAACAGGAAAAAACTTGCAAAATAATGGTTTTATTAAGAGATAAATGTATAAACTGAATATGGAATGCTTTTCTTTCCCGACCCTTTTCTAGGGAGAAAACATTTTGTAATGCTAGAAGATCATAATCATTCTTCATTTGCTTGCGGTGAATTTTCATATTTATTAAGAAATTGCAGGTCTGTTTATAGGCCTTGTTGTATATAACGGATTTTCTAAAATTCGGAGGAAAACGTATGTTATACGCATTTAAGCGTAGAATTGTTGAAAAGCGTCATGTTTTACGACGAAAAATATCAAAAAAATGGTCTTCATTCCTTGAACATGGTCATGAGAAGATGACAATTATGTTTATTCCGCATGATGAAAAGAAGATTTTTAACTTTCAGATCTCTAAGTTTACTGTGCTATTCTTTCTTGTTCTGTTTGCAACTGTAGTGACAACCTCCTCCTTCGCCTATATGAAAAATAATCAGATAAAGAGTGAAGAAGAGCAATTAATAGAAAATTATCGCGAAATACATAATCAGCTCAAAAATTACGAATCAATGACTAATGAGGTCTCGAAGTTGATGGGTGAGATTCGCCCTGAAATCGAAGATCTGTACGAGATGGCCGCCGGCTCTGAAGACATTTCAGAGATCTGGCAGATGGTTCAGAACTCTGAAACCGGCTCGGATGAAGATTTGGCAACCCTGAAAAAAGTTTTACCGGGCGAGGTTTTTGAACTTAAGAGGTTGCAGGGTGATATCTTGTGTGCCACAAATACTGTTAAAACCGTTCGCAATTTTGTAGATGTTCGTAGCCAGGTAATAAATGATACCCCATCAATTATTCCTAATCGTGGACACATAACATCTCTTTTCGGTTGGCGTCGTTCTCCGTTCGGAACCGGACGGGACTTCCATACAGGAATAGATATAGCTGCTCCAGAGGGCACGCCAATTCGTGCGACTGCTCCTGGTAAGGTTATAATGGTCGGCTGGGGAGGCGGATATGGCAAAATGGTTCGTATTCAACATAAGTATGGATTCAAGACATTTTATGCGCATCAGTCTACCACTATTACTAAGGTTGATGATTATGTAAAAAAGGGGCAGGTAATCGGTTATGTAGGGCACACTGGAGCTTCTACCGGAAATCACCTCCATTATGAGGTAAGATTGGGTAACGTGCCGATAAATCCGTACCCATATATGAGCCGTATGTGGTAAAAAAAAGCTGCCCACAGGCAGCTTTTTTATTGCTGGTTTATGATGATTTTAGTAACTACTTCTAATCTCTTTTATTTGTAAATGTCCGGTTGATTACTATCCGTATATTTTTTACCCTTTCCCTTAAACCCACCATTCAACAAAAATGCGTCGAAAGCCTCTTTCATTGGTTTAACAACAGTGCTTTTGGCAATTGAGTAGTTTGTGTCAAATTTTGAACAGTAGATTCTGAGAGTGTAACCTCCGGAGCCGGTTCCTGAAAAACGGGCTTTTACGCTGTTTCCGTCGCTGAATTCCAGATAAAATGCGGCTACTTTTTCGGCAGTTTCACCTGTTATGGGATGTGTATAGTCCCAGGATCCGGCACTTTTAAGTTGCAGGGTGCCGAAAGTTTTTCCAACCTGTTTTGATGCGTCTGTAAGAATTGATTGCAGCTTCTCTTTTTCGGATGAGTCCGAACCGGATACTTCGCCACGGGTAAAATAGACTCTACCGTGATCACGCCAGATTTCTTCAATAAGCTGCTTAGGTGTTTTGCCTGTTTCCAGAATTATTTTCAAAAGAAAGACTGTTGCAAATATTCCGTCTTTTTCCCGTAATGCCGGGTTTCCAACTCCGTTACTCTCTTCCACTCCCCAGTTGCCCAGCTCGGCTATCCATTTGAAGCCAGTGGGTGTCTGAACAACTTTCACCTCTTTGTCTGGGAAAAGTTCAGTCAGTTCTTCAGCCATTTTGTCAATGGCATCAGCAGTTACGGTCGATCGACAAAAATAGATAGTATCAGGAAAGAAGGATTGGAGATTTATAAGGTGGCTGTAGCGGGCGAATATTGCGAATTCATCTGCCGATTCGACAAAAAAACCTGATCCACCGTCAAGACGGCGATCAACATCGGAGTCCCAGGCAGCAGAGATGGCGTAGGAGCCGTCGCTGTTGTGTTTAATCAGTTCACCTACATAGTCGAAGTCGGGTTCTGGGTGCATCGGTTCTCCGGTTGAGTCGAAACCGCCAAGGTCGGCTCGAGGCTCTTCACGAAGCATGAGTGCATTCAGCCCCAGCCTATTGATGAAGACCTCGCGCGCAAAAGGGCCGGCAGCTCCGTTCATAGAGTCGAAAACTGCGTTGATCGGGTTTGTGGATATCTTCTGTTTCATAGCATTCAGGTCGAAAATAGCGTCCATTAAGTCTGTATACATTTGAATTATGTTGATGCTTTTAATCAGCCCCTTTTCCTGTGCCTGTTTAAAATCTGTTGTTGAGTAGGAGCTGATACTGTTTTGAAGTGTATGCACACGGTCCACGCAGTCGCTGAGAGCGGGAGCACCGTTGGCAGTGTTGATTTTTACCCCGACATCGGTAAAAGGGTTGTGGCTTGCTGTCAGAACTATTCCTCCTGCTGTTTTTAGGTGGCGTATAGCATGACTTATTGCCGGCGTAGAGGCTAGGCCATTTTCGGGAATGATGACCGTGAAACCATGTGCTGCGAGTATGGAGGCCATTATCTTCACACGTTCACTGTTGCCTTCGCGTGGGTCGCCACCGAGCAGAAGATGGGTATTGTTTTCAGCTACTTGGGATTCTGAGGTAATCTCTTTAAAATAGAGTGCAATTCCTTCAGTAAATTGCTCAAGAAAGCCAGGTCGGTTATACTCTTCCTGTTTCATTCGCAACCCGGAAGTACCCATTTGGGGTATAGTGAAGGGGGTTTCTATAGTTTTAGTTTCCATTTTATCTCTCCAAAGTGAAGTTGATTTGGTTATAAAAAAAGTGCTGTTTTAATCAAGGATAAATAAAAGTTTGACAATATTTTCATGATTCCGATAAAGAAATTGGAAGTTATAGAATAAGTTGGAGTTTCGGATGAAAATTGTTTTAAAGATAAAAGAGTACCGAAAGCTGATTCGTCGTGATTCACGGGAACGTAATCGCTTTTTGTTGCTGGCTGTTTCTCTAATGTTGATTTTGAATTACTCGCTCTACTGCCTTCATGTAGATAAGAATATTTTTGATATTTTCCCTGCTTTTCCGGTTCTTGATAAACGGGTAGAGATTTCCATCTATCTTCCGAATGTTGACGGTGAAACTCTTCTTAGTGAGACTCGTTTGGTCGATTCCAGCTTTACCCCTGAAAAGACTATAGCCTTTCTTGTTTCAGAAACGGTTACGGGGTCACAATATGAAAATACACGAATTGTTGTGCCTATAGAGTGTAAAGTCAGAATGGTCTGGATTTACGATTCTATCTGTTATATTGATACACGGCTTGAGACACTTAAACCTGAAACACCCGTTTTACCTGGATCTGAGCAGAATTTTAAAAACGCTGTTGAAAAAAGTGTAAAAGAAAATTTCCCGAATATAACTAAAGTTGAATTTCTACAGAACGGACTCTATAACCGCAATTTATGGACTCCGGTTGCAATTAATGAGTAGACCCTTTCAATACCGGGCGGGTTTTCCGCCCCTTCTTCACCATTTTTTTCTACCTTTCTTACTCCTCGTTTTCCTGTCAATACTGCTTAATTCTTCTCTATATGCCGATATTTCCGGTCGACTGTCTTTAAAAAGAGATTTCGTAACGTTTTATGCTCTTTGGGTTAAAAAGCTGGACTACATCTCGGTATCAGAAAATTACAATGAGAAAACATCTGTTTTGACTCTCTTTGATTCAAAGAAGAGGGTTGTAGCCCGAGGAAAGGCCGAAAAACGTGATGAGGGTTACCTTTTTCAGGGAAGATGGGAAAGGTTTTATCCCGAAGGCGAACGGCTGGCTTTGCTGATGTACCGTGATGGCAAATTAAACGGCAGATCTAGAGGGTATTATAAAAACAGAAGAGAGGCTCTAACCGCCATGTATGTGAATGGATATCTTCATGGTGAAAGGGTAAGGTTTGACTCGTCAGGCCGTGTTCTTGACAGGGTGACATACAAGGCTGGCGAGATAGACAAATACAGAATAGTTACAATGCTGGTTCCATCGTTTCAACGACCGGAAAACATACCAGCAGTAGCTGTTTTTGATTCCACAGAAGATGTATGGATAGCGCGTGATGCTAAAAATCAGCAGATTAGGATGTGGTACCGAAACGGAAAGCGGTTATGTGAAATAAATGTCAAAAATCTTAGTGAAGAGAGTGAGGTTTATCATGGTCTGGCAATTTATTGGACTCGTGACGGAGGTCGAGCAATGGTAGGTCAATACCGGGACGGCAAGCGTCATGGTATGTGGACTTTATACAATTCCGATGGGTCAATAAAAGAGCGTATTCGGTATATAAATGGAGAACCGGAACACTCTTGATTCATACCTGTTGTTTTCGCATAATCAGAATTATGCAGGTTTAATAGAACCATTCTCCCTTAAAGACTTCTGTAGCTCCACCTGTCATGAAAAGCTGGTTGCTCGGCTTGTCCCAGCGTATCATCAGGTCCCCACCACGAAGATGAATTGTAGACTGACTGTCAAGCCTTCCACTTAAGACTCCAGCGACGGTTACAGCTGTAGCGCCGGTTCCGCAGGCAAGAGTTTCGCCGGAACCACGCTCCCATGTGCGCTGATGAGCTTCATTCTGTGAAACAACTTTAACAAACTCAACGTTAATACGTGCCGGGAAAAGCGGATGGTTTTCGATTAATGGGCCATATTTTTCAATCGGAAAGTTATCTACATCCTCTACAAAAATTACAGCATGCGGGTTGCCCACGGATACTGTAGTAACTTCAAACTTAACAGAGTCTTCAAGTTCAATGGTCTCGTCAATTACATGCCCAGGTTCTCCTATCATCGGTATTTTTTCACGCTCCAGGATAGGTTCACCCATGTTCACGGTTACCTGAGATACTTTGTTGTCATGAATAATGAGATCCAGTTCAAGAATTCCAGCGAGAGTTTCGATTGAGAGCTGCTTTTTCTTAGAAAATCCGTGGTCAAATATCATTTTAGCGAGCCCGCGAATTCCATTGCCGCACATTTCGGCTTCGCTGCCATCAGAATTAAACATACGCATTTTAAAGTCGGCTTTTTTTGATTCGAGCAGAAGTATGAGCCCGTCGCTTCCAACACCAAAATGGCGGTCACTGATTTTTACAGCTATTTCGGATGGTTTGCTGATGGAGTTGGTTATTGCGTCGATATAGACGTAATCGTTGCCAATGCCGTGTATTTTTAAAAATTTCAATGACTTCATAATTTAACTCTCCTTGACTCAATGTGTTACGGTGTTTAAAAAATTTGACTCTGGTCGTTTCGGGTTTTACTTTTCAGATACTTCTTTATCATAAAGTAAGCGATTTTGTCAAACAGAACCAGTTTGGCGAACTCGCATGATCGAGTGCTAACATACAGAGGGGATTTGCCAGTTTCAAGTATATTTATTCGGTATCAGTTTTTTTTAAAGAGCACCCAACCAAGCAAAGCGATGTATTCATATTATCGGAATATATGCAGAGGAGCTTTTTTGAAGATATTTATGCCAGTCTTCTATATTAAGTCTGGATCTTCTCTGCATGATACCAGATTCGTAAAACTTTTAAAATTTCGTAGTCAATGGCTCCATCAGCTCCTTCGAAAACTGGTTTTAGAGCTTTGATGCCGTGTTTTACAAAGAGTGGGTGTGCTGTTAAGCATAGCTCGTCAGAGATGTTAAACTCATCAAGGAGAGCTTCTGTGTTGAGAGGGTTGCCTTCAAGAACCCATCTGTAGAGGTGATCAATTATTGTTGAAGCTTTAACTGACTCCTGATCGGCCAATGCTGAAACTGACAAACCTTCAGTAAAGAGTCGAGCACTTCTTTGATATGCACGCTCTTTATCATTAGCAGAAGAGCTGGTTGCCGGAGATAAAGTAACCGAATTGTTGTTGAGGTAGTCGTTAATTTCATTTAAAAATAGTTCACCGAACCGCTCAAGTTTATTCAGGCCTACGCCATGTATCATTAGTAGTGAGTCGCGGGTTTGTGGAAGAAAAAGAGACATCTCCATCAGCGTCTTGTCGGGAAAGACTGTATATGGGGGAACGCCGTCTTCAATCGCAATTTTTTTCCTAAGAGAACGAAGTTGCTCGAATAATTTACGGTCTCCATATTCCGGACCAGCTTTTTTCCGGTATGTGCTGGTAGCCGGTGTAATATATCCATAAAAATCAGCTTCTTTCTTCATAACTTTTATTCCGGCAGCAGTTATTTTTAGAGAGCCGAATTCACGGTCTACGTTAAGAAGCCCCTTACTGCACATTTGGCGAAAGAGTGTCATCCATTCACTCTTGGAGTGGTTACTGCCGATTCCATAGGTGGAAATGTTATTTCCTCCGGTTTGTTGAACCTTTGCTGATTTTGAACCTCGCAGGATATCTATAATTAGGGTTACTCCGTAGCGCTGTTCCATTCGCATAACACATGAGAGAAATTTCTGTGCATCAACGGTGTAGTCGTTTTCTGGAGGTGGTGGAGTCACACAGTTGTCACAGTTTTCACAGTTTTGTTTGTCATAATTATCAGAAAAATAGTGAAGAAGTGGTATACGGCGGCATTCTCGGCTTTCCATATAGGTTAGCAGGTCATTAAGCTTGTTGTATGAGATTTTTTTTTCTGTATCACTTTTTTGATTAATAAAAAACTGGATCTTGCTTATATCTCCATGACTAAAAAAAGTCCGACAATGGGCGGGAAGTCCGTCACGTCCAGCTCTACCGATTTGCTGATAATAGCTCTCAATATTTTGTGGAAGGTCAAAGTGCAGAACAAAGCGAATGTCCGGCTTGTTGATGCCCATTCCAAAAGCGATTGTGGCGACAATGACAGTTATATCGTCGCGACGAAACAGCTCCTGGTTTTCTTCACGCAGTTTGTCCGAGAGGCCAGCGTGATAGGCACGGGCATTTACTCCACCCTTAAGTAAATATTTCGTAAGATCCTCCACCTGACGTCGTGAAAAGCAGTAAATGATGCCAGCCTGTTCTGGGAAAAGAGAGATAAATTCAACAGCCTGCTGTTTGGGATCCACTTTGGGCAGTATGTCAAGAAAGAGGTTAGGGCGGTCGAATGGGGCAACAAATTCGGAATCGCTGGATATATTCAGGAGTGATGAGATGTCGGCTCGAACCTGGCTTGTGGCGGTTGCGGTTAATGCTATACAGGTAACGTTGGGAAAAAGGTTACAGATTTCACAGATTCGCCGGTATTCAGGCCTAAAGTCATGACCCCATTCAGAGATACAGTGAGCTTCGTCGACAGCAATAAATGAAAGAGAAGATTCGCGAAGCAGATTGATGGTTCGCTGCTGAAATAGTGTTTCAGGTGCACAATAGAGAAGTTTAAGGGAACCGTCCTTTACCTCGGAAACGGTTTCAGAGTAGAGCTCATCACTGAGGGCACTGTTGAGCATACCGGCCGGAATGCCGAGTTCGTGTAGTTGATCCAACTGGTCTTTCATTAAAGAAATTAGTGGAGATATGACCAGTGTAAGCCCGTTGTGCATTAGCGCCGGAATTTGATAACAGAGTGATTTGCCTCCACCTGTCGGCATTACCGCAATAGTGTTATTTTTATTAAGAACATTTGTAATTACCTCTTTCTGTATGGATCTGAAAGATGAGTAACCAAATATGTTTTTAAGAATCTGTTCAGGGCTGTTCATGAGGGTGTTACCCGTATAAGTAAAATCATTATGATCAGAGTGGTTGATGAATATTTGGTGTCAATCAAAAGGTTTGGTTTTTTTCTTATATGGGTAACATGAAAATTATTTAAATGAGGCTTGTAAGGTCAATAATGTTACTTGGCTCCTCCAAAAAGTGTAGTGGTATATTATAAATATGAGTTTATCTATGTGCATTAGCTAGGTTTTATCTGATCAAATCGTTGGGCACCTCTAATAATTAACTTTTTTACCAGGATGCATATGCGAGCAGCAAGAGTCATCTTGCGACCAGCAAAGGATGCATATGCGAGCAGCACAGGAACTTGCGAAAAATTCTTATAAGCTAAAATATTTGCGCTTTTTCGAGCCTTGCGAGAAAAATAATCCTTCAAAATAGGCATTTAAACGATGTTCCCTTCTGGAATTTAGAAATTTTTTCAAAATTCTTTGGTACTTTTTCGAAGTTCCCAGTTGTCTTTTGTCCTTTTGTATAAAATTTTTTCATACGATAGTATTACTTTTTGAAATATGATTGGTAACTGGCTTATTTACATTTACGTATAACCCGATATAATTTACATGTAAAATATTTGTTTTTATTTTTTATTTCTCTTGATTTTCTATTTTACAATGTTATTGTGTGGTCAACATTTTAAAATTCAAGGGAGGGATTGTGAAAAGAAAATTTTGGTGGTTGTCGGTTCTGATTTTTGTTTCCGGTATGGTTTTACTGTCTTTAAGTTCGTGTGAAGATGAAGATGAAGAAGAATTAGCGCAGGGGCGAATTTTTAATAATACACCCTATAATATGTATAATATAAGTTATGGAGAGACAATAATTAATTCGGTGACTGCTCGTTCAACATCTGAATATCAGGATTTGAAACTGGAATCAATAATTCTCTCTTTTCAGGTATATGGTGCAGATGGTTATTTATACACAATTGGACCCGAGTATTTTGAGGCGCCAGAAAAGGACAAGACGTATACAATAGAATTTACATATTACGATGGGTTTTATTATGACATTCATGAAGACTAAGGGTTAAATGGCTGTAACTGGTTTACAACATGTCTCATTACTTTAGTTCGGAGTGTAATATTTGTTTCAAAAGACGCTATTGCAACAATCCTGGGTAAACGGGAATGTTGCAATAGCGTCTTTTGATTACCAAAAATTACAATGTTTCAGAAGCTAACCTCGTTTAAGCGCCTGTTTTAAAAGGAATTTTTCGCAACTTCCTTGTTGAAAGTTCAATTTTAGGGGTTACCAATAATAATTCAGCCTTTATCATGATGTATGAGAGTCCAGTCTGGCACCAAAGTGTTGATTTAGTGTCTGACTATCAGAAAATGAGTTTGCCTGATCGAAATGCGGGTTTTACAAATTCCTGTGTTCAACACGAATAGCATTAAAGTGCGAACTTGTAACAGGTTTATGTTATTTAATGTGCTGGTTTTTTTATTTTTTTAGATTTTTGGAGCCTCACCTATATATCAGATTAACTCCTGTTGTGTTCCTAAAAGATCCTTGCTTCTTTGTAAATATTAATCCTGTGTTAAATAACCGCTTTTCATGGCTGAAAACTACAAATTGGTATTGCGAAATTAGACGTTAAAGTCAATAGGTACGTAATATCATTTTAATATGATTTGTTTAAAATTATTAGTGTGAGGTATTGAAATGTCAAATTTAAGTAAAATCTTCGGTTCTAAGGTATTCAATGACGCTGTAATGCGTGAAATGCTTCCAAAAGCGACTTATAAGGCGCTAAAGAAGACAATAGATAATAATGAAAAACTTGATCCCGATGTTGCAGAAGTTGTCGCAAGCGTTATGAAGGATTGGGCTCTTGAGCGCGGAGCAACTCACTTTTCTCACTGGTTTCAGCCAATGACCGGAATAACCGCAGAAAAGCATGATTCGTTTATCTCTCCAACAGGTGATGGTCGTGTAGTTTTAGAGTTTTCTGGAAAAGAGCTTACAATGGGAGAGCCTGATGCTTCTTCTTTTCCTAACGGTGGAATACGGGCAACCTTCGAAGCTCGTGGATATACTATCTGGGATTGTACATCTCCCGCCTTTGTTAAAGATAACACACTTTGTATTCCTACGGCCTTTGCATCGTATACGGGAGAGGCTCTTGATAAGAAAACACCTCTTTTACGTTCGATGGATGCTATTAATAAACAGGGAATGCGTGTACTTCGAGCTTTAGGAGATAAAGAGTCTAACAAGCTTATTACCTATGTTGGTGCCGAGCAGGAGTACTTTATTATTGATAAGGATATGTTTGATGCTCGTAAAGATTTGAAATACTCCGGGCGAACCCTTTTTGGCGCTGCTCCTTCGAAGGGCCAGGATATGGATGATCAGTATTTTACTGCAATTAAAGAGCGGGTAATGGAGTTCATGATTGATCTTGATCAGGAGCTTTGGAAACTGGGGATTCCTTCCAAGACTCGTCACAATGAAGTTGCGCCGGCTCAGCATGAGATTGCTCCGATATATTGTACTACAAATGTTGGTACTGACCAGAATCAACTTTTAATGGAAACAATCAAAAAGATTGCTGCTCGCCATGATTTGGCCTGTTTGCTGCACGAGAAGCCGTTTGCCGGAGTTAATGGTTCTGGTAAACATAACAACTGGTCAATGGGAACAGATACAGGACGTTTGCTGACCAACCCTGGAAAAGAACCTCATAAAAACCTTGAGTTTCTTCTGATGCTTGGTGTTGTTCTGCGTGCTGTTGATAAGTATTCTGAAGCTATTCGCTCTTCGGCTGCAGTACCGGGCAATGATCATCGTCTTGGAGCAAATGAGGCACCTCCTGCTATTATTTCAATCTTTATTGGTGAGCAGCTTGAGGATATCGTTAATCAGATCGTAGAGAAGGGCAGTGCGGGAAGCTGTATCTCTGCTGAGCAGATGCGTCTTGGTGCATCGACCTTGCCCGACATGGACAAGGACACGACAGACCGTAACCGAACATCGCCTTTTGCCTTTACCGGGAACAAGTTTGAATTCAGGATGCCAGGTTCGTCTCAGTCGATTTCAGGGCCGAATTTTGTATTGAATGCAGCCATTGCTGAAGTTTTTTCAGAAGTGGCCGATCGTCTGGAGAAGGCCTCCGATGTGAAAGATGAAGCTATGAAAATTACTGCTCAATACATGAAAGAACATCGTCGTATAGTTTTTAACGGCAATGGTTATTCTGATGAGTGGGTAAAAGAGGCTGAAAAGCGTGGCTTACCACATAACAGAAACCTGGTTGATGCTAAACTTGCTCTTATTGACCCAAAGAATGTTAAGATGTTCAGCGATATGGGCGTTTTATCTGAACGAGAGTGTCATGCCCGCTATGAGATTCTGTTGGAGCATTATGTGAATACAATTAAAATTGAAGCGATGACTACCCTGGAAATGGCAAAACGGGATCTTTTACCAGCTACATTCAGGTTTGTTACCGATCTAGCTCAGTCCATAAATGCAGTAAGGGCAACTGGAATTAATGCAACACTTGAAGCTCAGGAGTCGTTGATTATTGAAGTTTCGGCTCTTGCGTCATCTGCCAAGAAGAAAATTGCTGTTTTAGATGCTGCTGTAGCGTCTGCGATTGAGGTCGAAGATGTTCCGGCTCAGGCTGCCGCCTATAGAGATAAGGTTGTAAAAGCCATGAATGATCTGCGTGAAGATTTTGATAAGCTGGAATTTCTGGTTGATGCGGAATACTGGCCAATACCGACTTACGGCGAAATGCTTTTTAGTGTAATGTAAAAAGATTATCATCTCAGTATAATAAAAAGGAGGTTCTTGCACAGGAACTTCCTTTTTTGTATTGATTTTTATTATGATATTGTTAAAATACTGTCTGCTTCTAAAATATTGAATTAATTGGTTTTTGATTAGATTTTGGAGGTTGCCATAAATGACTATTTGGAGGGTTTATGAGAAGAGAAGGTTTGCTGAGATGTACAGGTATATTGTTATTCGTGATTGTTTTATTGTTTGCTGCCTGTGGTGGAGATGATAAAGAGTCAGACTCTGAAGATTCAGTACAGATAACAAGTGATGCTTCAAAAATGGAAAACTTTCCGAGTGATGCAAAGGAGAGTGAAGCTGAATCATTTGAGGTAAACGGACAGGATGTTAGTGGAAGTGAATCCACACGTGTTGATGATACGGATGAAACACCAGGTTCGACCTCGATCCTTCTTCCGGCTACTCTTTCACGAGCCGGAGGTTCAGTTGTGGCATTTGGTGTTTGGATTAATGGTACAGTGACAGAAACAGAAGAAACAGAGGATTTCAATCAGTTAATCAGGCTTTTGTCAGATGTTTTTGGAGACTATCTTGATGATTCTATCGCGAACAAGATAAAAATCGATGATTTACCACTACCTCTTATACCGGGAGATAACTATATCTGCTTTTACTGGAAAGACAGTAACGGAAACGAGTACCGTACACCGGTTGTTGCAATTAAATATAATCCTGGTGGTATTGATACCGGCGACCTGCTCTGATTTTTTGTTGCTGGAAGATGTTTGTATCTGTTGTTGCAGTTTAAGTTTAATTTTAATTTTAGGGGATGTCGCGTAAAGGTATCCCCTAAAGTGGCCCGTTTTCGAAGCACTCTGAGTAAAAATATCCATTGACTTCCTGTTCAGCTTTTAAATGAGTAGTATTGACTCTATTTGAAAGGTGAAAAACTAATGAAACATTATCCTCTTATTGTTGCCATATCTGTATTACTCTTCTCTTGTGCTTCAGACTTTTCTTTGACTGAAGCAGAGGTTGAGGCGGTGTGGAGCCGATACTATGAGAAAGAGTTTATTGATAGTTTTAAAAGAGAGCTCTCCTCTGTTAGAAGAAGAGAGTTGATGAGTTCCGTTGCTTCAGATTATGGTATGCCAGTTGCGGATCTCTTTTCAGTTTTGAAAGAGGCAAACCCTGAAATGTATAAAAAGCTCTTTTCTGAATAACCGAGTCCTTTGGAAAACCTCATTTTGAGAAACGAGGAATCGTTATATACTTGATGTCGAGGTTTTTGAACAGGTGGCTTTTGTATGATCGTAGTTTTCAGAAATTTCTTTGAGTGTTTCGGGGATGACTTCACAAAACAAGGTTAATGCGGCGTAATGCTAATAAGGAAGTGGTTGTATGAAAAAAAGTTTTAGTGAGCGTAAAATACATGTTACTCTGATTGTTTTTTTCCTGGGGTTTTTTCTGGGTGTAAACATATCTTCGGTACAGTCTGCTCAGGATCCGTCTTTCAAATATCTTGATTATTTTCATTTTGTGTACCAGACAATAAAGCTTGAATATGTTGAAAAAACAAGCCCCAAAAAACTGTTTTACGGGGCAATAGATGGAATGATCTCTTCCCTGGGTGATCCCTATTCGCGTTTTCTTGATGAGAATGAGTATGCGGAGTTTTATAACCAGGTCACAGGAGAATTTGTAGGTGTTGGTATTGAGATCACAACAAAGGATGGTCAGATTGTTATTATCAGCCCGATTGATGAGAGCCCGGCGAAAAGGGCGGGTATACACGCTGGTGATAAGATTGTACAGATAGACGATACGGTTGTTCGTCCTGACAATATTAATGATGTTATAAAGGAAATTAAAGGCAAACCGGATACAACAGTTCGTTTGAAAGTTAAACGTGAAGGTTATCCTGAGGTGTTAAACTTTTCCATAGCCCGTGCTCCGATTAAGGTAAGCGCGGTTAAATATGGTGTAATAAAAGAGAAGCCTAAGAGTGGTTATCTGAAAATCACCAATTTTTATAATGATACACACCTTGATGTCCGTAATGCCATTCTTGATCTGAAAAACAAGGGGGTTACGTCTCTATTAATTGATCTTAGAAATAACCCTGGTGGCAACCTTGAGACCTCTATTCATATTGCGGATTATTTTCTTCCTGCAGGGCAGGTCGTTGTTTCGACACGTGCGAAAGAGGGTTCAGGAATTAGTGAAGAATATAAGGCTAAGGATGGAGTTTTGTTCGATGGCGATTTGCTGGTGCTTGTAAATGAGGGAAGCGCTTCGGCTTCAGAGGTATTGAGTGGTGCATTAAAAGATAATAAAAGAGCGACAATAGCTGGTCAGAAAACTTTCGGGAAAGCCCTGGTTCAGCGTATAATTGATATCGAGAAAGAGAAGACAGGGTTTGCCTTAACAATTCGTAAATATTATACTCCATCCGGAGAAATGATTCATAAAGCTGGAATTAAACCTGATTATTTTGTTAAGCAGGATGTTATTCCGGAAAAAGATAAGAAAAATCTGGGACGAATATTCAATGACAAACTGATTGAAAAGTTTGCAGTAAAGTATGATAGTTATAATTCCAAAAATGTGGATAGGCTTGTACATTTTTTGGAGTCTAGAAATGTACCTCTTACAAAAAACGTCGCTGCATTTTATTATAAATTCGAGTTGAATCGTGATAAACCTGGAGAGCTGTATGATCTGGAATTTGACAATCAACTGAAGGATTCGTTGAAGTATTTGTAATGAAAAAAATTATCGGTCTTGGTCTTGAAAGCTCTTGTGACGAAACTGCAGCTGGTATTGTTGAAAACGGGTCGACGGTTCTATCGAACAAAATTGCCAGCCAGATAGATTTGCACGCAGAGTATTTCGGTGTTGTTCCCGAAATAGCTTCGCGTGCACATCTGGAGATTGTGAACCCACTGATTGAATCGGCTTTAGAAGAGAGCGGGTTAACCTTTGATGATCTGGATTATGTTGCTGCGACAAACCGTCCGGGGTTGATCGGTTCTTTGATGATAGGCTTGCAGGCTGCAAAAACCATAAGCTATATCAAAAAGATTCCACTGATTACAGTAAATCACCTTGAAGCACATTTGTATGCTCCGTTTTTAAACAGTAGTGCGATCAGTTTTCCATATATAGGGCTTTTAGTCTCTGGCGGAAACACAGCCCTGTATCACATGAAGGGCATAGGTGATATGCAACTTCTTGGCCGAACAGTGGATGATGCAATCGGTGAAGCCTTTGATAAGGTTTCGAAATTTATGGGGTTGGGGTATCCCGGAGGTCCCTTTGTTGATTCTTTGGCTCAAAAGGCGGTGAAGAAAAAGAAGATCTTTCCTAAGTTGATGGCTTCTAAAAATGAAGATTACCGTTTTTCCTATTCTGGGTTAAAAACAGCTGTAATAAATTATGTAAGAAGTAATCCCGATTACGATATGGCCGAGGTTGCCTACTCCTTTCAGGAGAGTGCTATTGAAATACTGATCAGGCGAACCTTTGCTGCTGCCCGTGATTTGGGTTTAACTGATATTGTTGTTGCTGGCGGAGTTGCTGCAAACAGCAGGTTGCGTCATCTTTTTGCTGATGCATGTCGCCATGAAGAGCGAGTCATTATTCCACCTATTGACTTATGTACCGACAATGCGGCCATGATAGCGGGTCTTTCGTATCACTATTATTGCAGAGAAGAATTTGATGCTTTGGATGCTGATGTGACAGCTAAAATCAGGGGGTAAAGAGTTGAATGAATCATTTAATAATCTTTTGGAGTTTGCCCTGTTAACTGATGAGAATAAATCTGTTGACGATAATGGTGACGCAATTTTTCAGCATTTAATGACCCAGTTTTTTTTTAAGCAGGAGTGCCGCGAGAAAAAAATTCTTGGATTGTTCAAAAAACTGGAAACACCAGTTCAATTCAGTAACATTAGAAAAATTACTGAAATTCCCCTGGCTGAAGTTGAGGCTCTGGTTCAAGCAGAAACTATTAATGAAACTTTTGCGGGCAAAATTATGCTTTCGAAACAGTATTTAAAGAGTGTATATCCCCAGCATGAACCTGAATTTAAAAGATTGCCTACAGAGGTGCAACTGCCTCTTATTGACCGAATCAAAGATAAAAATTCCAATATAATTCAAGCCTTTAAAAAAATGTATTCGGATATTGACGGTGATAAAAAACGTACTGTATTGAAATTGATAGCCCTTGTTATTAAAAATGTGCATCTAAAAACCGGGTTCCCCCTAAAAAAGACTAAACGACCGGTTGTAGAAATACTTAAAGAACAATATAATGGTTATGAACAAATTTTTAACGGTGACCCCTCTGTGGTTGCAGACTTGAATGATGATAAAAAAATCAGATTTCTTGCAAAGGAATTTTTTTTGGTTCATAATCATAAGGATATTGTTGAAATTGGCGACTTACTTAAAAAGGAGTTTCAACGCTTTGAGTGGCGTATGTCGAGGATTTTAGATATTTGATGTCTATAAAACCATCAGGAATAACAGATATTTTTCTAAGCTTTTTTAAAATAGGTCTTTTTACAATCGGTGGTGGCCTGGCAATGATTCCATTGATTGAGCGCGTAGCGGTTGAAAAGAAAAGATGGATTCATGAAGATGAAATTGCAGACATTATTGCTATTTGTCAATCGGTTCCGGGTGTTATTGCGATTAATATATCAATTTTTATTGGTTACAAAAGAGCTGGAATGAAAGGGGCTTTGGCTGCAGTATTTGGAGTTGTTTTACCATCTTTCATTATCATTCTTTTTGTATCTCAGCTTTTAATCGAATTTCATACAAATCCCTATGTTCAAAAAGCTTTCGTAGGTGCAAAAGCCGGGGTCACGGCTCTGCTGGCTGTTGTTGTCATCAGACTGTGGAGGCAGGTTGTTACAGATGTTTACACTGTAATTATTGCACTTGTTTCGTTTGCTTCTGTTATTATTTTTGGTGTGCATCCCTTTATTGTTATTACTGTTGGAGGCCTGACAGGATTCACTGCATTTTTAATCAAGAGGTATGTTGTATTATGACCTTCCTTTTGCTGTTCTGGACTTTTTTGAAAATCGGAGCATTCAGTTTCGGCGGAGGACTGGCTATGATTGCGCCGATTCAGATAGAGATGGAATACTTTAACTGGATGACTGCGGATGAATTTGCAAATATTATTGCCGTGTCTCAGATGACACCAGGGCCGATTGCTGTTAATACTGCTACATACGTTGGTGTGAAAACAGCAGGAGTTCTTGGTTCGTTATGCGCGACATTAGGCGTTACTCTTCCCTCGTTTTTAATGATTATATTAATCGCTCACTATTATCAACAGTATAAGAATAGCAGGGTCCTAACTTCTGTTTTACGAGTCATAAAACCTGTAACTCTAGCTCTTATAGCTTCGGCTGTTGTTATTGTTGCAAAGACATCGTTTTTTCCAGATGCCAATTACAGTCTGAAAACCGAGTTTGAGAGTGCAGGGTTGAGCCTGGAATTGATAAAAAATATGCCATTAAACGGAACTGCAGTTCTGTTATCAATTGTACTTATTCCCATAATAATTAAGTTTAAGATTAACCCGGTTGTTGTGATTGTCGCTTCTGCCTGTTTGGGCTTATTCTTAATGTGAACCGTAAGACGCTTTGGAGAACCTTAATCTGAGACTTGCCTGTTTGTTTCCCCACATATTAATCTTAAAATTTGTAGTTTCCATCTGTAAAATCCTTAAAGGTCGTTTTAACCAGTGCAAAAGGTGTCGAACGGGTTATTATTACCGGGTCAGTTCCTTTAAGCCGTTTTATTTTCTCTGTGATGGAGTCATTATATTTTAAATATGAGTATGTACGGTTATTAATTGTAATTTTATGATTTTCATTTTTATGTGAGTCATTATCTGCAATGAATATGTAGTTAAGTACCTCCAGATCTTTATTCCTTCTGATGTTTTCTTCCGAAAAAAATGGTATGTTATTCGTTACAGCTTCTTTCGCAATCATGTTATAGCTGTGGATTTTTAATAGCGGTAAAGAATCTCTTTTGTATCCGATATATACAGTAGAAGCTATGAGTAGAACAGAGATTAATGTTATGTATTCTATTTTTGAAATTTTAGTTTTTTCACAAAAATATTTATTAATAATAGATCCGGTTATAAAAATAATTACAAATGGAATCACAACGTTAAGATATCTGTTGTTGAAGGGCAGAGCAAGCTGAAGCGGGCTTACGGATTTAACAGCAAAAGTGAGAGGAATTAAATAGGAGTAGGTAATAACCAACAAGACTAGTTTTGTGGAATTACCAGTTTTCTTGATATTGTACAATGCAATAAAACTCATAATAAAGAAGGGATAGATTAGAAATTTATAGGGAAGTTTTAGTTTTGAACCGTAACGTGCAAAAATGTGTAGGGGGGATTGTAAAACTGAGAGTGATTCGTTGGCGTCACTCAAATGAGATAAGAGAATAACTGATATTTTGCCAAAGAAGTGTTCTGTAGTTATATTAAAAATCATTGTTTCCAGAATAAACAATGATCCTAATAACCCGAAAAAAAGGAAAAAGAATTTGGGTTTTTTTATTAAGATAAATATCATTGCCGGTAAAAAGAAGATTGTAGTGATTTTTGTTTGCCAGGCAAAGAACATTAATATTGCGGAAATTATAATCAAATAGAGTTTGTTTTTATTTAGAGCTTGCAAAGAGTAATAGACAGAGGTTAAAATAAAAAGTATTTCAAAAGGTCCCGGGTAAATTTGCATATTATATGAGTAGTTGGGCCAGTAAAAAATAGGAAAAAGAATGAATATTGTGGTTGTAAAATAGGCTATGCGTTCATTATAGAGAGTCTTTGTTAGTTTAAACAGAAAATAGAATTGCAACATGTTTACTATAAGCATCAAGGCTACATAGTGATACGGATTATCCATGAATAAATTTCTGAAAATTGTAACAGCAAAAATCACAGGGAATCGTACCGAGTGGTGATGACAGAAGAAATCTTGTGGAAAGTACTGTAAGATTCGTGAAAAACGAACGTACTGTACTGGATCTCCGTTTGTACTGAATATTTGAACAAAAAAAAGGCGAAACAAAAAAGCCGCCAAAAGGTACAAAGCAAATTGATATCTGTTATCTGTCCTGATTTTATCAATTATATTCATATAATTACCTGTCTCCGAATGTAATGCAAAGTAAATAGAAAGAATTATTAAATTAAAGTCCTTGGAATTTGCCTAGCAAAATATCCAATTTTTTAAATTTATTAATGTTTGAATTCAGGAGTTTTCTGAATGGTATATTTTAAGGAATAAACTTTAAATGCCTGTTTAGCTTAAGTTAACTGATATAACAGGAAGGAATAGTTTTGAAAATAAAAAATATCGGGTATCTTACTTTTGATGTGGCCGGAACCTATAATCATCAGATGTGGCAGCATCTTTCAGCTGCCGTTTCAGAAAAGGGTATGCGTTTAGTTACTTTTTGCGGTGGAATTTTATATGGCGAGGGCACCCACCAACAGCAGTGGAATAAGATCTATAATTTGGTATCTTCTTCGAATGTTGAGGGTTTAATCGTTTTGAGCGCCTCTTTGGGGCAAACCTGCGGAACATCATCTTTAATTGGTTTTCTTCAGAGGTTTAGTCCGATTCCAATAGTTAGTATCGGACTTGATTTACCGGGAATACCTTCCGTTGTTGTAGATAACGGTACGGGAATGAGAGAGCTTACTGATCACTTGATTAAACATCACTCAATAAAAAGACCACTGTTTTTAATGGGACCCCGGAATAACGATGAGGCTAATCTTCGCTGTGAAGCCTTTAAAGATACATTAGATAAGAACGGAATTTCTTTTGATACGGAGTTTGTAAAATACGCAGATTTCAGATATGATAAAGCTATGCAGGTTATTGATTCTATAGTGGATAACAGAGTCGAGTTTGATTCAATTATCGCAGCGAATGACGACATGGCTATGGGGGCTATTGATGCCCTTAACAGGCGTGGGATTTTTGTACCTGATGAAATACTTGTTACCGGTTTCGATGATTCGTCTGCAGCCCTGTTTTGCTCGGTTCCTTTGACGACGGTAAAACAACCACATGAAATTCTTCTTCGTGAAGGTTTGGTATTACTTCTGGACATGCTGTATTCGAAGCCGGTTGCAGACCTGACAACCCTTAGATCAGAAATAGTAGTGCGTAAATCCTGCGGATGCAGCGGATTTAACTATATAACAGTTGCGGATTTTTCTTTTGAAGTTGAATATAGTGATCCAGATGTTTTCTTGCAGAATAATATATTTGAAAATGAAAGTTATAGCGAATTACTCGGTAAGTACGGAGTTGATCTGTCTGATTGTACCTGGAAAACAGATCTTTGGAAGTTTTACCGGGAAATTGTCGAAACTAATGAATCTTCAAACTTTATAGAAAGGTTTAATTATTATATCAAGCAGTCTGATCACAGAAGTGAAATGACCATTCAAAACTGGCATGTAATCGTATCTTTTTGGAACTATGTTTCAATAAAAATGTTCAGTAAAAACGAGTCTCTGCTGTTAGCGGTTGAAGACAGTTTTTCATGTATACGCTTTTATTTGACAGACAGGGAAAACAATCTTCTTTTGAAGGCTAAAACCCATAATCAACAGAAAGATTTTTTGATGATTATTTTTAACTCCTATTTTTCACCGGTAATGGAAGTCGAAAATTTTCTGAAATACTTGCAAAACGAACTGCCAAAGTTTGGTGTTCTGGAATTTTACGTTAACCTGTTTGAGCCGGATAATATTAACTACTGCCGTCATATCATGAACTTTAAACGAGATGGTTCAATTTTTCAGGGAGAAGAAGGCAAGATATTTGAAACTACAAAATTATTACCGGATGGAATATCAGGTGTCGGGAGTAATGTTGTAGTTATTGAGCCTTTAATAAATTATGAAGTTCTTATCGGTTTTCTTGTATTTGTTACTGACGGACCTATTGAACTTATTGAAAACATACGGCAGATTGTTTGTAATTCTTTAATTACAATTATGCTGGTTCAGGAAGTCATGAAGGATAAGCAGCTTAAGATCCTGATGTACAATTTACAGGAAAAACAAAAAGAGCTTGAGACGGCATATCAGTCCTTGAAAGAGAATCAGAACAAGATGCTCGTCATTGAAAAAATGGCCTCTTTGGGAAGAATGACTGCCGGTATAGCGCATGAGATGAACTCTCCCCTGGCCGCAGTTAGGGCTTCGCTTGCAGAAATGACAGATTTAATCCAGGAATATAGTGAATCGATTGGGGACAGTGCAGTTGGAGTCGATGATCATCATGAGATAGCATCAGAGATGAAGCGATCTTTACAACTATCGGTCAAGGCTGCCGAGAAAGCGGCCTCATTTGTTCATGGTATAAAGGCACAGACCCGTGATTTGACCTATAAAGAGAGGATCGCATTTAATGCGGTCACTGTTATTGATGAGGCAATATTGCTGATAAGCCATGCTGTGAAAAAGTCACACACAGTTGTTAATTTCTCTCATGATTCTGACGATGTAACAGTATATGGTGTTCCAGGCAGATTGTCTCAAATAATTACTAATATGATTAATAACTCGATCGATGCTTGTAATAGTCGTATTAAATCGGTTATCGATGTTTCTCTCAAAGTTATAGATAGTAGTATTGTCTTATATGTGTCAGATAACGGTTTAGGAATTGCTCCAGGTATTATCACTAAAATTTTTGATCCTATTTTTACTACAAAACCTTTTGGCTCAGGAACTGGGCTGGGTTTGACTCTTGTTCATGACATTGTTACTACTGATTTTAATGGAACTATTAATGTCAGGTCTGTACCTGATGAAGGGACAACGTTTACAATTTCTTTCCCAAAACCGGAGGGCATAGGTGGCCAGAAAACATAAGAAGAACAGCGAGACCGGAATTTCGATTCTTTTGATAGATGATAATCTGGAGTATCTGGAAGCGACAGCGACTCTTATTGGACGTGAAGGCCATACCGTTACTGCCTGCTCGAATCCGGAAGAGGGGCTGGATCTATGTAAGAAAACATTTTTTGATCTTATTCTGGTGGACTATTATATGCCGGAGATGACCGGAGAAGAGTTTGTAATAAAGTTGCGTCAATTTAATACTCTTGTGCAGGTAATATTACAGACAGGATATTCCAGTGAGCAACCACCACGAGAAATGCTTAAGCGACTCGATATTCAAGGTTATGTGGATAAGAGTGAAGGTCCTGATAAGCTCTTATTGTGGGTTGATGTGGGTTTGTCATCCGCAAAGACAACCCAGTTTTTATATAAGAGCAGGGAGAGTCTTAAGTATATACTGAATGTTACTCCTGATCTGCATAAGATTCAGTCGTTGGATGAACTGCTAAAAGGAATTCTTATACAGATAATGGGGCTTCTTGGGGTCGTTAGCTCTTTTCTTGCTGTTTATGAAAACAGAAAACTCCCATATCATCTTGATGAAAAGTCTGACAATAACGGTTTTATTACAATGGTACAGGACGAAGAGACCTTCTTTGTACAAGCTGCGACCGGTAGATTCAAGGAGCGACAAACTGTTAATTCCCTTCTGAATAAGGAGGAGTATTCATTTCTGGTTAAAACAATTCAGGAGTCACATATTGCTGTTGATGATAATAAAACCTACGTCCCCCTTTATGTCGGTAACCAGGTTCTTGGTGCCATTTACATGGAACAGCCTATTGAATCAGAACAGGACATTAATTTATTAAGTATTTTTGTAAATCAGGCTGCAGTTGCTATACATAATTCTCAGCTGTATAAGTTTGCCACCATTGACCCCCTGACTGGAGTATTTATGCGTGGTTATGTTATGCAGTGTTTTATCCGTGAATTGCGTCAGGCTTTTCGTAATAAAATTGATTATTCGTTATTGATTGTTGATCTGGACGATTTGAAAGTAATCAATGATAATTATGGACATATAGCGGGTGACAAGGCTTTGAAACTGATGGGTTCGTGTCTTATTGATTCAACTCGTCAGACAGATTTCATCGGCCGCTATGGAGGAGATGAGTTCATTGTCATTTTACCCAAATCCGATAAATTGGGGACGGAGCATGTTTTGAAAAGAATATATTCGTTCATTGAAAAGAATAGATTTACAGTGGATAACAAGCCGATTAAAATCAGTTGTTCGATTGGAGCATTGGTGATACCATCACCTGTTGAGGAGGAGATTGCAGTTTCACTTCCGATTCCACAATACTATTATGAAAAAGCTGCAGATAGGTTTATTAAGGCTGCGGATTTGGCTTTGTATGCGTCCAAGACCGGTGGTAAAGGGCGTTATATGTTTACCGAAGAGCCCGCTAGTTGGCCACGGGAGGCTTATCCGGAGGATTAGCATGATTGAGAGTAATGGTTATTACTGGAAAGTTGAAACATTACGTGTGTTTATTTCATATGTTCCGGTGTCTTCAAATTCTGAAATCTCTTTTGGAGAGTCGAGAGCTTCATATAGTCTTCGAATTATTAGCTCGCCCCATAAACCCTGTCGTTGTGCTACTGCTGCTGTTAAATAGCCTTTTTTTATGCAATCTAGTGATTCGTCGGTTTTATCGAATGAGATTGTAACCGTGTTTTTTCTCCCTGACTCAAAAAGCCTTTGCATAAATGCACTCCCTTGGGCATCAAAAGCAACGAAGGCGTCAATTTTAGGGTGATTTTTTAATGAGTTGGAGATTGATTGCCATCTTTCTGCAAGATCTGTTGTTTCCGGTATATCTATGTGAATTATTTGCAGTTTGGATAGTTTGCGATTTCTGATTTGAAACCTTCGATCCTGTTTCCAAGACTGGTTAGTGTTGCACTTGAACTGGAGCAGAATATCTTACCTTTTTCTTGAGTCAGACGTGCTGTTAGTTCCCCTAAAAACCGGCCTGCCTTTATGTTGTCAGTGCCGATAAAAGCATAGCGATTAATTCCTTTAAGATCAGTATCAAAAAAGACAACTTTAATACCGGTATCAGTAGCTCGTTGAATAGCTTTTTTAACTTCAATCCCATCTATTGGAGCACAACCTATTCCATCAACATTCTTATCAATTAGATCATGAATTATTGTTGCTTGCTCTTGTGCAGAAAAGGTCACGGGTGATTTGCAAATTATTTTTATTCCAAGCATGGCGGCTGTTTTTTGGGCATGGTCAAAAGTATCCTTAAAGAAAGGTATGTCTATACATGAGACAACGGCGAAAGTTATCTCCTTCTCTTCCGTTTTTCTAAAGTGTAAACCATCAATTGTTTTCATAAACGTAGTGATTAGAGTATTGATTTTTCCGGAAAGTTTTACAAGGATTTCCACAGAGTTATTCTGCGAATACATCAGGGAGGTGATTTCTTCAGTCGACGCAGCCGTCTCCTCAGCAACTGCTGTTATATTGGATATTGCTTCGGAAAGTTCCTGTTTGTAGTTAAGAAGTGTAAAAAGTCCCTTTTCAACTTCACTTAACTGTTTTAAAAAAAGTTGAATTGATTCAGAAATATTATTAAAGGACCTCGTTGTTTCTGTTACTGCTTTCTTTTCTGAGGCAATAGTCTCTATTGTTTCACCTAGGGTTTCGGTGGTTATGTTAACCTGTTTCTGAATATTGCGTACAAGATTTTCTATTTCAGAACTAGAGTCAAGGCTTAGTGCCGCAAGTTTTGTCACTTCTTCAGCAACAACTGCGAAACCTTTGCCTTCATCTCCAGCACGAGCGGCTTCAATGGATGCGTTAAGAGAAAGAAGGTTAGTTTGATTTGCAAGGTCTGCAATAACCGTTGTAATTTGTCCAATATCCTGAGCAGTTGATGTGAGTTCATTTATACTGTTGTTAACATTTTGAAGACTTTTTTCGGTTATATTGCTTTTTTTCAAGAGTTCAGAGACTATATTTATACCAGTTTCACTCATTTCGTGGACAGTTGTTGCTTTAGTGTTCATTGCCTCCATTGATAGATGTACATTTTCAAGGCTTTCAATCAGCTCATTTGTGACCCTATTACAGGATTCCGCGTCTTCAGCCTGTTGAACAGCTCCTCTAGTAACAATCTCCGATAATTCTGTTATCATTCTAGAATTTGTGGAAGACTCTTGAGATGTGCTCATTACGGTATCAATAAGGTGCTTTACCTGGAGTGCTGTTATATTGATAACCTGAACAATATCATGAAAAACTGTAACCTGTGAATTAATGGAATTTTGAAGAATTGGCAGACCAACACTTTCCCCTTTAGTGATGGTTAAAGTTAGATCACCATGAGCTATTTCTTCTAACTTTAGAGCTGTTTTATGTAAAGAACCAAACCAGATGTGTAATAATGTTAAAAGAGTTCCGATTGATAAAAAAGAAGAAATAAAGGATAATATAAGTAAAACGGTAATTATAGTTGAATCTTTTCTAAAGAAGAAAAAGAGGGTTAATGTACAGACCAGATTAATAACGGACAATGAAATGAAAGAAATAGTATATCTAGATTTCATGTTACCTTCTTTGGGTTCGTTTCTTCTGCTAATTTTCTTAAGAAGGGCACTTGGAAACGTTATTGATGCTATACAGTTTAATTTCCCGTTTTTGAGTAAGTGCCCATGCGAAAAGTTTTTCTTATAAGCGATTTATGAATAATAATAACCATATTCGAAAGGCTGCGCTCTTTTCCCCATCTTCCAAAGAATATTTTCGTGTTACTTTTAGGAGTTTTCACCGACGTAAAACCTTTTTAAGCCTTGCTGTACGGCTAAAAAGTCACATGTCCTAGTACTTTAAACTAGAAAATCTCATTGGTATATTCTTTTATTGAAGAATATACCAATGAGATTTTAGTAAGTCAATATTTTTAGTCCCTATTTTTATTTCTGAAATGCGGCTATTTCTGCATTATAGACCAGTTTGTAGGTATCAACAGCGATTTGGAGCTCTTCATTTGTTGGAATGGCTAATATAACAGCTTGAGAATAGTCGGATGAGATTATCCCTTCGCCACCGTTTGGTATGCTGTTGTTTTTGTCCTTATCAATAACGATACCGATGTTTTCAAGGCGTTCACAGATCTGTTCGCGGATATCGGCATTGTTTTCACCGATTCCGCCAGTGAAGACGATAGCGTCAACTTTTACAAGGTTTGCTGCGTAAGAACCGATATACTTTCTAATGCGGTATGTATATACATCCAGAGTTTCCTGAGCCTGGTGATTTCCTTTACGGGCTGCCTCTTTTAGGTCGCGCATGTCACTGGAAACTTCAGAGACTCCCAGCATGCCACTCTTTTTGTTCAGTATATCATTTAATTCCGCAGAGGTGTATCCTCGATCCATAAGATACAGTAGGATGGACGGGTCAAGATCACCGGAACGGGTTCCCATCATTACTCCTTCTAGGGGCGTGAATCCCATTGAGGTATCTATCGATAGTCCCCGTTCAATAGCTGTTATTGAGGCTCCGTTTCCCAGGTGACAGGTTATCAGGTTTGTATTGACGTTTGATCGGTAAAGAAGATCCAGGGCACGGTTTGCTACATAGCGGTGACTTGTTCCGTGAAAGCCATATCGGCGAATTTTGTATTTTCTGTACAGCTCACGGGGAATTCCATACAGGTAAGCAGCAGGAGGCATTGTCTGGTGAAAAGCTGTGTCAAAAACTGCAACATTATCTATTCCTTCAAATTGAGATTTGGCCTCTTGTATACCTGTCAAGTTTGCGGGGTTATGAAGTGGGGCAAGCTCCGCATTTTCCTGTATGGCCTTTTCAACAGATTTATCAATAACTACTGATTCTGAGTAGTTCTCGCCACCATGAACAACCCGATGGCCGATTGCATTTATTTCCGACTTGCTCTTTACGATTCCTTTTTCGGGGTCTGTGATGGCTTCAACAACATACTTAAAGGCGGTTTTGTGATCCGGAACAGGTACTTCTATAGTTATCTCACCTTTTTCACTTTTCTGTTCAACATTTCCGATGTCCATGCCAATTCTTTCAACTCGACCCTTGCCATGGCTGATCATTTGAGGCATTGAGTAGACTTCATACTTCAGAGAACTGCTGCCGCAGTTAATTACCAGAATCATTGCATCTTTATGTTCTTCATTAGTACTCTGCATTTTAAACTCCATTAAGACCATAATTATATTTTTATAGATAAATTATATGTTTATAAATTCAATAATAACCTTGTGATTAATTTGACTCATTTTGGCAACAATTAATTATTCACTAAGTTAAATTCGCTATTTGTTTAACATGTTTGAAAAAACGCAGTTACTGGTTATTGATTATCGTAGCTTAGCTTCAATAGTATGGTAATAAATAGTTTATTAGTTCATTTAGTAGTAGATGGTGATAGACGATGGGTTATTAGTAAAGAACTTACAGAATCAAAAATGGGAATATAATTAATATCCGGATAGCAATAACAAAAAGGATTGAATGTCAGTTTAATCAGTTATTAAACTAGGCATTGTCTTTTATGCAACCGGTTTTGATTCTGTAGATCTTTTCAACTCTTAACTATGTTCACTTTTTGTAACTTTCTTTTTTTTCCTTTTACAATTTGATTCAGGTCAATACATTGACAACTAATATGATCTAAATTGTAGCTGTTTAAAAATAATTCATCAGTTTGATCGGAGAAAGCCATGAATACTACATCAATAATTGAAAGTCAAACGCTTCTTGATATTCTTAACAACAATAAGAAGTGTGACAGAAGTGAAATATCTGAAATTCTGGAAAAGGCACGCGAGTTGAAAGGTCTCTCGATCGACGATGTTGCAAAGCTGACTACAGTTGAAGACCCATCACTTTGTGAAGAACTCTTTGCGACAGCAAAAGAGATTAAACAGACTATATACGGACGGCGGTTAGTAATTTTTGCCCCTTTGTATATCTCAAATCTCTGTGCGAACGAGTGTCTCTATTGTGCTTTCAGGGCAAACAACAAAGAGGTGCATCGTAGAGCATTAAATCAGGATGAGATAGCAATTGAAATAAAAATTCTTGAGAAGCAGGGGCATAAACGGGTTTTGCTTGTAGCCGGTGAATCATATCCTCAGGAGGGCTTTAACTATATACTTAAAGCTATTGATACCATTTATAAAACAAAGAATGGTCATGATGAAATACGAAGGGTAAATGTGAACATAGCCCCTCTTGAACTGGAAGAGTTTAAAGAGCTCAAGAAAAGCGGTATTGGAACATACCAGCTGTTTCAGGAGACCTATCATCCGCAGGCATATAAAACTGTGCATACCTTTGGCAAAAAGAGTGACTATAACTGGCGTATCACAGCAATTGATCGTGCGATGCAGGCCGGAATAGATGATGTAGGTATTGGAGTATTATTTGGTCTTGCCGACTGGCGATTTGAAATTCTTGCACTGATGCAGCATATAAATCATCTTGATACTAAATTTGGAGTCGGACCTCATACTATTAGTGTTCCCCGTTTGGAGCCGGCTACGGGTTCAGATATTTCCATGCACCCTCCGTTTCCTGTTGATGATATAAATTTCAGAAAGATTGTAGCAATTATGCGATGTGCGGTTCCCTATACCGGCATTATTATGTCAACACGCGAGACTCCTAAAATGCGTGAAGAAACGTTTGCTCTTGGTGTTTCTCAGATATCGGCGGGAAGCCGAACAAATCCGGGGGGGTATGCCGAGGGTGAAGATGTTGCGGATGAAGCTCAGTTTTCACTGGGAGACCATCGTTCGCTTGACGAGGTTATTGCCGATGTTGCCCGCCTTGGTTATGTTCCTTCTTTTTGTACAGGCTGTTATCGTCTTGGAAGAACTGGTGGCGATTTTATGGATCTTGCAAAGCCGGGTCTTATTCGTCATCACTGTGATCCGAACGCAGTGTCAACTTTTCAGGAATACCTGAATGACTATTCTGCTCCAGAAACAAAGGCGAAGGGGGAGGCCCTGATTCAGCAGGTGATTGATGAAATGGACGAGAAACCCCGAGAACTGAGTAAGAAGATGGTTGAACAGGTTAACGCGGGCAAACGTGATGTGTTCTGCTGATATCCGGATTATTTTTCAACAGGCTTGAGAATAATGGAAAAATCATTTAGAACTGAAAAAGACTCTCTTGGGGAAAAGAAGCTTCCAGAGGATGCCCTTTATGGAATCAGTGCTTTGCGTGCGGCGGAGAATTTTCCGTATCAGACCCGACCGTCACCTGAAGTTCTAATACAGTCATATGCAACAGTAAAACAGGCAGCTCTTCTGATGTGTGAAGAATCAGGTGTCTGGAAAGACAATCCGGATAAGGCAAAGGCAATTCTTCAGGCAGCCTCAGAAATGTCTCGTGGTGAACATTCGGAATATATAATTGTTGATATGATGCAGGGAGGAGCCGGAACATCCCTCAACATGAATGTGAATGAAATCATTGCCAACCGGGCTCTGCAGATCCTGGGTAAAAAACCCGGAGACTACTCGTTCGTGTCACCGGCCAATGATGTGAATTGTTTTCAGTCGACAAACGATACCTTTCCGACAGCTGTTAAGCTGGCAGTCATAAAGTCGATGAAAAGATGTGAAAATGCGGTTGTACGCTTACAGGAGTCGTTTGAGAAAAAAGAACGTGAATTTGCCTCTATAGTGAAAATCGGGCGAACCGAGTTACAAGAGGCGGTTTTAACAACTCTTGGAAGAGAGATGGGTACCTATGCCGAGGCTTTGGGGCGAGACCGTTGGCGTCTGTATAAATGCGAAGAGCGGTTGCGTGTAATAAATCTTGGTGGAACGGCAATTGGTACTGGTCTTGGAGCTCCAAGGGATTATATTTTTGGAGTTACTGGTAAGCTTCGTGAGTTGACCAGAATTGGTTTTGCCCGTGCAGAGAATCTCTCTGATGTAACTGCAAATGTTGATGTTTTTGCAGAAGTGAGTGGCATGCTTAAGGCCTGTGCTGTTACTCTTAATAAAATAGGTGCGGATCTGCGCCTTCTTTCTGGCCCCTATGCGGAAATTGTACTACCAGCAGTTCAAATAGGCTCATCAATTATGCCGGGTAAGTATAACCCTGTTGTGCCAGAGAGTGTTTCACAGGTAGCGTTTCAGGTTATGTCAAACGACAACTCCATAGCGTTGGCCTGTGCTTCAGGAAACCTGGAGCTTAACGCTTTTTTACCCCTGATAGCATACAGTCTGCTTGATTCTGTCCACTTGTTGACGACTGCCTGTGTCATGCTTGCGGATAACTGTGTTGATGGTTTAACAGCTAATAGAGATAATTGTCGTGCCCATGTGGAGAACTCCACAGCGGTTATTACAGCTCTGGTGCATGAGCTTGGCTATGATTTATGTACGCAAATTATTCAGCAATCTTGCCGGGAAAAATGTTCTGTTCGCAATGTTGTCATTGATAACGGATTTTTGACGAGTGAAAGATTTGAGTATCTGATTTCTCCGGAGACAGTTTGTCAACTGGGATACAGGAGTGAGAGGAGAGAGTAGAGATATAATGCAGAGTACACCAAAGGGCAATCGCCTGCATATTGGTATTTTTGGTCGTAGAAATGTTGGTAAAAGCAGTTTATTGAATACTGTTGTGCGGCAGCAGGTTTCTATTGTGTCGGAATTTGCCGGCACAACTACAGACCCGGTAGAGAAACCTATGGAACTCCTGCCGCTTGGTCCGGTACTCTTTATTGATACTGCTGGCATTGATGATGAGGGTTTGCTTGGTGATTTGCGAATAAGAAAGACTGAACAGGTTTTTAACCGTACTGACATGGCTCTTATTGTTGCCGAGTCAGACTGGGGTCAGTTTGAAGAGAGTATCAAGGACGAGTGCGTAAAGCGTAAAATACCCTATGTTATTGTTTTCAATAAGCAGGATATATCACAACCTGCTGCAGAATTGGTTGACAGGTTTAAAACTGAAAAGATCCCCATTGTTCATACTTCGGTATTACAGAATGAGGGTATACTCGAATTAATTCAGGCTCTACTCGATAATGCTCCTGCAGATTTTTTGGATAATCCACAGATTGTGGGTGATCTGGTTTCACCGGGTGAGACTGTTGTGCTTGTGGTTCCAATCGATAAAGAGGCGCCAAAAGGGCGATTGATTCTTCCCCAGGTGCAGACAATCAGGGATCTTCTTGATAGTGACGCAATTTGTGTTGTTTCTAAAGAGCGTGAATTGCGATCGGTTATTCGAAACCTGAAAAATCCACCAAAGCTGGTAGTAACCGATTCGCAGGCATTTCTTAAGGCTGATGCAGATACACCTCCGGAAATATTACTTACCAGTTTTTCGGTTCTTTTTTCCCGTTATAAGGGTGATCTGGCTGTACAGACCCGCGGCGCATTTGCCGTAGACGATTTAAAACCTGGTGATAGGGTGCTTGTTGCAGAGGCCTGTTCGCACCATCCGATTGCCGACGACATTGGACGGGTCAAGATTCCACGATGGCTTACCCAGTATGTTGGAGGTGAATTGAATTTTACTACCATACAGGGGCACGACTTTCCAGAAGATCTTTCCGAGTTTAAGCTGGTAATTCACTGTGGAGCCTGCATGTGGAATCGACGGGCGATGCTTTCACGTCTTCTGCAGTGTGCAGAGGCAGGTGTGCCTATTACAAATTATGGTCTGGTTATTGCGTACAGCCTTGGAATATTCAAGCGGGCGCTTGAGCCTTTTCCAAATGCCTATGAGGCCTATTGTTCCCGATAGTTATTGGTATGGTACAACCGAAGATTAACGCCCTACTTCGTTAATCAGTTTTCCAAGAGTCTGATCGGCAGTTAAAACGCTTTTTTGGTTAGCTTCGTAGCTTCGTTGAACTTCGATCATCTCTACCATTCCCCGAACTATGTTAACGTTCGATTTTTCAAGAAACCCCTGGCGAATCTTGAGATCTAAAGGGGGAAGTGCCGGGCCCGACTCTTCGGTCTCCATGTACATGGACGTGCCGGCTTTTTTCAGATGTCTTTTATATTCGAAATCTACAATCTTCAGTTTATCGACAACAACCTGATCTTGCCACTCGTTTTCGTTTTGACCAACAACCGGTTCATCAGTTAAGTCACGGTTTACAACAATTTCACCGTTTTCTTTAACGACAAAGTTATGCTTTTGAACACGAATTATTCCGTTTTCTCCCATCACGGGGTTCCCGTTATGGGTCATTAGTATTCCCTCATCATTAATAGTAAAAGAGCCGTTACGGATGTAGCGTTCACCTCTTTCCGTCATGACAGTAAAGAATCCCTCTCCTTCGAGAGCAAGGTCAAACTGGCTCTCAGTTCGTTGCAGAGAACCCTGTTCAAATTGAGTAAAAACCTCGTTAACTTCAACACCTGTGCCAAGTTTGCCTACATAGGGCATGGAATCGTAAGAGCCGGTTGGTACAATACCTACACCATCATCATTAATCCTGCGGATAATCATATCGGGAAACGCCTTAAAAATTGTCGTATCCTTTTTAAATGCTGTTTTGTCGACATTTGCAAGATTATTGGCGATAACGTCCATCTTCGCCTGTTGTGAAATCATTCCGCTTGCGCCGGTATATATGCCTCTGACCATTTACATTCCTCCTGTTACCCTCCTAATATCGGCACCAACTCCTGATAACTTGTGACATAATTTTTCATAACCACGGTCACAGTGGTAAATTCTTCGGATTTCTGTTTCTCCTTCGGCGGCAAGTGCGGCGATTATCAGAGCTGCTCCTGCACGAAGATCTGACATCATTACGGGAGCCGACATTAATGGCGCACCGCCTTTAACAACGGCGCATTTTCCTTCGATTGTGATTTCGGCGCCCATGCGGTGAAGTTCTGCAACATGAGTAAAGCGATTCTCGAAAATATGTTCTATCATTACTGAAATTCCGGGAACAGTAGCCATTAGAGCCATCATTGGAGCCTGCAGGTCTGTAGGGAATCCAGGGTGCGGGGTAGTCTCGACCAGCAGCCCCTTTAAGGTGTCAGTGGTTTGAATTGAAGCCCAGTCTTTACCGGTTTCTACAGAGAATCCTATCTCTTCAAGAGAGTCAAGTAGGGCTTCAATGTGTTCAGGAACAATATGTGTTACTTTCACAGAACCCCGTGTTGCCGCACCCGCTAAGAGGTATGATCCGGCTTCTATACGGTCAGGCATTATTGTGTATTCTACTGCTTTCAGGGCTTTTACGCCGGTTATAGCTATACGTTCAGTTCCAAGCCCCGAGATGGTTGCACCCATTTTGATGAGGAAGTTTCCAAGATCTACGACGTCGGGTTCCATGGCGCAGTTTTCTAAAATAGTCTCGCCCTCAGCAAGTACTGCTCCCATAATCAGGTTAATTGTTGCACCAACTGAGACTTTTGGCATTACAAAGAGATCGCCTTTCAAACCTTTTGTACGCGCCTTTACATAACCATGTTCCAGTGATATCTCTGTTCCAAGTTTCTCGAAGCCCTGAAGATGAATGTCAACTGGACGTGCGCCAATTGCACATCCGCCGGGAAGAGAGACATCGGCCTCCTGGCATCTGGCTAAAAGCGGTCCCATCACATAAATTGAGGCACGCATGGTTTTGACCAGATCGTAGGGTACCTCTCCGTTTGTTATGGTTTTGGCATTAATTGTTAGTACATTGTTTTCAGTATCAAAATTTGTTTCGGCACCCAGGTGCTCTATTAATTTTACTGTTGTTCGTATATCCATTAAGTCAGGTACATTTTGCAGTGTTGTAATGCCGTCTGCAAGAAGACTTCCTACAATAATTGGAAGAGCGGCATTTTTTGCTCCCGATATATGAATTTCTCCTGATAGCTTCTTCCCACCGTTGATTTTGTAAATATCCATTATTACCCACGCTTATAATTATTTTTAGACCAGTACCTCTTAATTTATGAGAGAAATTTTTCAATTAAAAAAATTATGTCATATTTTGAAGTTGTGTAAGGTGAGAAACTGCTTTGCTCATGAGTTTTATAAAATTGAGCCCATTGTCTTTAAAGATGAAGCTATTAATATCCGAAAATGAAGTGTGTATCTCTGTTCACAGAGCAAATCGTTTATTTTTCCGGGTTTATGATGAAAGTTAAATTACTGATTATAGTTTTTTGTACAACAATACTGCTCGGTGTAGAGTATGATGAGGGTTATCTTCTTGAAACACCTGAATCATATTACGGCAGAATTGAGTATCTTTCATCATTGGAAAAAATTAAATTTATACGTGGTACAATCGTTCGTGGACGTGATGTCTTCATTAGCTGGATTAAACTTGATCAGAGCGACGTTACATATACAATATATAGAAATACCAGAATAATGGACACTTATGTCGCGTTTGAAACAGCAATCGTGGTAGGAGAAGTCGTTGATCGTGATAGTTTTCTCGATACATCTATTGCTGAATCAAATGTTTACTATTATGCGGTAACGACCAAAAAAAGTGGATATACCGAAGATCGGAATCTTGAAGCAAATAAGAGTTATCTTGCGCGCGGTTTTACCGTTAATACCGGTCGGAGCCGTTCAACTGTCTACTCATTGACTACCCAGCGTTACAGTGATGGTATATTTTTACGATGGAAGAATCCTTCTAATTATCGAGGAAATCTCTTTGTTTATCGATCAGATGAGATAATTGATTCTAATGAATCTCTTAATCGTGCTGTAATGATAAAAAAAATTACAAACGTAGAACAATATCGAGACCGGAATGTTGGTTCGCATAATTTCTATTATGCCGTTTTAATGGAGGGCCGTGATAACCGTCCAGCACGTATTTTTAGTCCCGGTAATAATTTTACCGGTTCACGCCAAACTACGAAGCCACTATCTGAATCGACAGACATTATGTCGCTATCTGCTGAACTATCGCAGGATGGAGTACTTGTGCGCTGGAGTTTTCCAAAGCATGTGCGAGGGAGTTTCCTGCTGTATCGTTTAGATAGAAAGCCGGAGGTTAGAGATGATGCCCGGTCGGGAGTTTTATTAAAAAGATTTGATATATCTGAAAGTTTTTATTATGATACCAGAGGTGGAAAGCGGAGCTATTATGCAATTATTCCGGTTGAAGGTGGTCAAGAGAAAAGATCTCTGATCGATGGTGTGGATCGTACCGCTGTGGCTGAAGATTACAAAACTGCGGTTCCATCTGAAAGGTCTTCTGTTGAGCCATATAATGAGTCTGGTTATGATGCTGATCCACAGGTGCTTAGCAGAATTGATGCTTTGGTCAGGGAGTTTTATCGTACAAAAAAGTACAGGCCGATTATTAATCAGCTTGTGGTCATTGGGCAACAAAGTAGAAGCGAGGCTGAACGTGCTAAGGCCTATTTTTTTGCCGGTCGTGTATGCGCGGAATCGGGTGACTATAGAAGGGCTTTGAATTATTTATATCGTGATGATGTACAAAAATATTATACAAAAGAGGCAAAGTTCTGGCAGGACTATTGCCTGACGAAATTGAAGTAGGTACTGCATATGAATGCAAAAAGAGTTATCGGGTCAGCACTGTTACTTACAGCAGGTCTTATTCTTGTGGCCTATTATGATTTGTCTTTTAAACCCGAAAATGAGGCCGGTAAGCTTTATCGTGAAGCGAAGCTTATTCAGGAGCGGAATGACAGGGAGTCGATAAATCGGGCTATAGATATTTATACAAAGGTAATCGCCCGTTATCCTGACACCCGTGCTGCTGTTGATTCAACTTTTATGGTTGCGGAGTCTTATGAAAAAGTTGATCTTTATAAGTTAGCTTATCTGAAATACTCGTATCTGCTGAAAAACCCATTAATTATGATTGATCAAAAAAAGAGGAGGGAGGTAATAGCTCGGCTTGCAGCACTGAAGATTAAACGAAATTACTCTGATGAGGGACTAGCACAGCTCTATTCTGTTTTAAAGGATTCTGTTGATACTGAATTTAGAAGTCGAATCTATTCAGAAATTGGTTACACACATCTTCGTCTGGGGTCTGTTCAGAAAGCGGATAATGCTTTTAATCTTGCACTACGCGAGAATCATGAAAATGAGGAGGCGCTGTTAGGTAAAGCGCGAGCGTTACGCCGTTTAGGAAAAAACAGTGAAGCCTTTGCGAAATATGATTATTTTTTGTCTCATCATGGAGCGTTTAGCAGCTATACGCCCGATGTTAAGCGGGCATATCTTAATCAGGTTTATAATAGTGCGCTTAGTAATTTTAGAAATGGAAGCTACTGGCAGGCTATCAAATTTTTTAATATTGTTCTGAGCAAATTTCCAGGTTCGAAGTATACTGAAAACTCACTATATTGGATAGGGGAGTCATACTCTTCTCTTGGACGCTATGAGAGTGCTGTACGTTATTATAATAAAACTTTATCAAACGGATATTATCATAAAGATGAGGATGCGCGAATAAAAAAGGGGTATGCTTATTTTTCACAGAAAAAGTATGATCTTGCCACACGTGAATTTCAGATATACCTGGAAAAGCATCCAAAGGGTAGATATTCGCACATTGCGACTCGCTGGAAAGAGACCAGTTCGCGCGAGCTTATACAGAAGCTTCGCAAAAGTAGTATCGAAGAGGAAGTTGAATTCAAGGAACCTGAAACAAAGGCTCGGCATGAAGTTTCACCTCCGGCTAAGACCACTGAATCCGAGAAGGATGTTTACCTGGGGTCTGTGGCACGAACTGTTGTTCTGGATGATGTAACCGAGTTGTAGCGTTCTGTCCAGCTACCATGAAGATCATTCACAAGTAGCCCTTCATCAAGAAGATTGAGATAGGTGGATCGTGGAATATTTTTACCACCAAGGCTCTCCACGTGGCGGGTGTGAACCTGGGAATCAATTAGTGTAAACCCTTGACTACGTAAAAAAAGAATCATTTGCAGGAATGCTGCTTTTGATGCATTTGAAACATGTGTAAACATAGATTCTCCGAAAAAAACTGAGCCTAAAGATATTCCATATAAACCACCAACAAGTTTGTCATCACTCCATGCTTCGAAAGAGTGGGCATAGCCTTCCTTATTTAGAGTGCAATAGGCGTTAATCATTTCATCGGTAATCCAGGTTTTTGCTTGACCATTACGGATAACAGTCGCGCAGTTTGTTATTACCTGTTCAAATGCCGTATCGACTGTTATGTGAAATACTTTTCGTTCAATAATTTTACGCATGCTCCGTGAGATATTCACCTCTTCAGGAAAGAGTACAAAACGAGGATCGGGAGACCACCAGAGAACAGGATTCCGGTCGTACCAAGGGAAAATGCCGGATCGGTAACCCAATAAAATGCGTTCGGAAGAGAGATCTCCTCCATACGCAAGCAGGCCATCATTTTCGGCCCAGCGAACATCAGGAAAACGCAGTTCGGAAGATAATTCGTAAATCATGGACAGTGTCTAAACCGTTGTCTCTTCAGCTATATGAGCCTTAAAGCTGAAAGTAATCTGTTCATTCTTAAGACCGGCTTTTATTTCTCCGCCGTCGGCTAATATTCCAAAAATAAGTTTTTCGGCCAAAGGTTTCTTGAAGTTGTTTTGAATAATACGTGCGATTTCACGCGCACCAAACTCTTTTGAAAATCCTTGGTTGGCAATCCATTCGCGACAGTTTTTTGAAACAGACAGAGTTATTGAGCGTTCGGCAAGTTTATCGCGGAAACGATTCAACTCTTTGTCTGCAATTTGCAGAACCATTGGGTGTGTCAGATTCTCGAAACGGATTATAGCATCCAGACGATTTCTGAATTCCGGAGAGAAAAATTCTTTCACAGCGTTGTCGATAGCGCCTGTATTCATCTCGTCTGAAAATCCGACTCGTGCTTTGCCCAGATCACGTGCGCCGGCATTTGATGTCATAATGATAATTACATTTCTGAAGTCTGCTTTCTTACCGTTGTTATCCGTCAGCGTTGCATGATCCATAACCTGAAGCAGTGTATTGAAAATATCTGAATGAGCCTTCTCGATTTCATCTAGCAAAAGAACACAGTAGGGTGTTTTTCGGATTGCTTCAGTCAACTGTCCTCCCTCTTCATAGCCGACATAGCCGGGAGGAGCGCCGATTAAACGAGCTACTGTATGTTTCTCCTGATATTCACTCATATCAAAGCGGTGAAGTTCGATTGACAGCTGTTCTGAAAGCTGGCGAGCCAGTTCGGTTTTACCGACACCGGTGGGCCCGACAAATAGAAGGGACGCAACCGGCTTTGTGTCTTCAGTAAAACCGGCTCGTGATCGTAGTATGGCCGAAACAAGTTCTTCTATTGCATGATCCTGTCCGAAAATTCGTTCTTTCAGACGTTTTTTCAGGTTTTTCAGCTTACCACTTTCAGATTCCGAAAGATTCTCTTCAGGAATGCGGGTCATGAGGGCTACTACCTTCTCTATTGCGTCACGATCAATCGTAACAGGTTCATCGGTGCGGGCATTAAGCTGAACGAAAGCTCCCGCTTCGTCGATTAGGTCTATCGCCTTATCAGGAAGATGCCGCTCATGCAGATATTTTACAGAAAGATCGACAGCAGCTTTGAGAGCCGTCTCGGTGTAAATGACGTTGTGGTGTGTTTCATATCTGCTTTTAAGACCTTCGAGAATATTCTTGGTTTCTTCGATTGTTGGTTCTGGTATGGTGATCTTTTGAAATCGGCGCGCGAGAGCCTTGTCTTTTTCAAAAAATTTCCTGTACTCTTCGAAGGTTGTCGAACCGATACATCTTATTTTGCCTGCGGCCAATGCCGGTTTTAGTAGGTTCGACGCGTCCATAGAGCTTCCGCTTACCGACCCGGCACCGACTATGTTGTGAATTTCGTCTATAAAAATGATGACATCATCTATTTGTTCAAGTTCCTTGATTACTTTTTTTAAGCGATCCTCAAAGTCGCCTCGAAATTTGGTTCCAGCCAGAAGTGTACCTAAGTCAATGGAGTAGATAGAGGAGTTCTGGAGAGCTTCGGGAACCTCGCCAGAAGCAATTAAGCCGGCAAGACCTTCGGTAATGGCCGTTTTGCCGACTCCAGGTTCTCCAACATGTATTGGATTGTTTTTCAAACGACGGCATAACACCTGCATTGTCCTTTGAAGAATGTCAGCACGACCTATCAGTGGTTCTGTTCTTCCGTCTCGCGCTTTTTGTGTCAGGTTTTCAGTGAAGCGCTCCAGAAAAGATTCGCTCTTTTTTTCTTTACTAACGGGTTCAATCTCATCCTCAAAGTCAAGGTCAGATTCAAAGTCAGGATTATGAGAGATATATTCCAGAAGATCAAGTTTGGTGACTCCCTGTTTCGCTAAAAGAAAGCGGGCAAAACAGCTCTCCTCCTCATAAATTGAAACAAGAATATCGCCAAAGTCTATCTCATTTTTCTGAGCCGATTCGACATGCAGGTAGGCTCTTTGCATACTGTTTTGTAAAGCAATAGTCTCGATAGGTTCAGTTTCGAGAATGCCCTGAACTCGTGGAATTTTTTCGTTCAGATAACTGTTTAGTTCCTCTTTCAGTAGGTCAACATCGGCTCCGAGATTGTCTATAAGCTGATAGCTTTTATCAAAAAAAAGCGATGTGTACAAAATATGCTCAGGAGCAAGATACTCGTGATTACGATGAATTGCTTCCTGAAAGGAGGACTTGAGAATAAGCTCTAGTTCCTGATTAATTTTCATTATACCTCTTCAAGGGTGCATTTTAGAGGGAATCCAGCCCGTTTGGCAAGGCCATGCACATGGTTTAATTTTGTGTTTGCGACATCATAAATAAAAATTCCGCAAACCGTTGAGCCACTGTCATGTATTTGCAGCATTAATGCATGGGCTTCTTCATCAGTTTTGTGAAAAACAGTTTTTAATATTTCCACCACAAACTGCATTGTTGTATAGTGATCATTATGCATGATTACACTGAACATGGCTGGCTCTTCAAGCTCTGTATTAAGCTTTGTATCTATTTCTTCGGAAAAACTGTTCCGTATCAGATGTCGGTTTTCACTCATTAATACTTAACCTCTGGTAATATAGACCATAATATCAGTAAATGTTTACACCAATTTTTCTTACTTACACAGTTTGTATACCTTTTTCAACCAAATTCCTGCTTTTCAGCAAGAAAAATCGATTCTTAAA
>JAQIBV010000036.1 GCA_027858855.1 Spirochaetota bacterium
TCGTTTTTGACGTATATGATGCGTTTTACCAATATTACACCAGAGTACTTGACGACTATTACTCGACAAATATCAGAAAAAGGAGAAGATATAGTTATGTCAACTGCCATGAAATTAAAAGAAGAAGGTAAGCTTGAAGGTAAGCTTGAAGGTAAACTCGAAGGCATACTTGAGGGCAAACTCGAGGGTATCCATGAAGGCGTTACAAAAGGTAAACTCGAAACAGCCAGGGCTATGCTCAAAGAAGGTATCTCGATAGCAATGATATCCAAATGTACAGGCCTTTCAGAAACAGAGATCGCTTCGAATAAATAATTGTCCCGTTAGGGTCACGAAAGCTATTCCTCGATATTTATACCTTTGTAGCAACCAAACGGGCCGCTCTGTAGTGTTACGATGCATCATGACACTACAGAGCGGCCTTTACGATGCTTTTCTATGTAACCTTTGCAACCTCTGCAACCTCTGCGATCTTTGCGAGTGACTTTTTTTCTTCAAGATTCCTGCATTCGCAGTAATGACATTGAACCGATTATACACCGGAAATACACTGAACAGGGCACTCAGACGAGCGTCTTTACTGTGCGACTTTGCGTGACTTTCTTGCCTCGAAAAACCTGCACTTGTGCTGAGCTTGCCGAAGAGATACGCTCGGCCGAGCGTCTTTACAATTCTTCCTTGTTCATTCTTCACTATTCATTATTAATTGCTTTTTTGCCTTTTCCATTGCCTTTTTTCAGCACTGGCTTCTGGTATGGATGATTTTATAACCAAGCCTATTGTGCCAGAAGCGTTAAAGGCCGTGCTTGATCGACATTTGTTTAAGGAGGAAAATACAGATCAAATGAGAAACAAAGTTAAACAGAGGGTTTTTGATCGGACCGGGCATAATGAAAAACTCTATAATATGCTGGTGGAGATAGGGTTAAGAACCATACCACAATATATGGAAAAACTGGAAAAGTATATAAAAAAATCGGATTATAAAGAGCTAAAAATTACCGCTCACTCGCTGAAAGGAGCGTCGTTAAACCTTGCTATTTCAGAGGTGGCGGATATTGCCGGAGAAATCCAGAACCTGGCAACTACAGAGAATGATATAGCAAAAATAGAGATACTTTACAAGAAGTTGGTCAACGAGTGGGAAATTGTACGAAAGGATCTGCAGTAATGAAAGATAGATATTTTTGGACAAAAAAACCGTATTCGCTTGACTAAAAATTATCATTTTTGTATTTGTTTTCTTATGGGGATGTAGCTCAGCTGGGAGAGCACCACAATGGCATTGTGGGGGTCGCGTGTTCGAGCCACGTCATCTCCAATTTTACAGGGTAACCAAAACGCCCCGCACCACTTTGATAAATTTGACAAAGTGGTGCGGGGCGTTTTTTCGCAAACTTTCCGGTATGCTGTCTGATCTTCTCCAGGATAATGTACAGCAAGAATTCCCCATTTGATATTTTTATGCCATTTTCCTGCAGGCGGAATTCTTTGTTTCAAGAGTTGAACGGAAAAAGCTGTTCAGCAGAATATACAGCTGTATTGTTCATGGATCTGGAAACCGGAACAGTCCGGTATTATCAGCCGAGGATATAATCAATATCATCTTTAGTGAGAGACTTGAAAAATGACTTTTCTTCAGTTATCAGATTGTCCACAAGGTTTTTCTTCTTATTCTGAAGCTGCTGCATCTTCTCTTCAATTGTATTTTTTACAATTAATCGGTAGGCAATAACCTTGTTCTTTTGGCCAATACGGTGACTTCTGTCGACCGCCTGGCTCTCGACTGCGGGGTTCCACCAGGGATCAAAAATAATTACATAGTCTGCCGCGGTCAGGTTGATGCCAACACCACCGGCCTTTATACTTAAAAGAAAAACTTTGATTTTTTCATCTTCCTGGAACTGTTTTATCTGCAGTTCCCTCTTCTTTGTGCTACCGTCTATATAAGAATATTGCCACTTCATGGAGTCGCAATATCCACGAATAATTTTCAAAGACTCAACAAACTGGGAAAAGATCAAAACCTTGTGATCTTCCTGAACTATCTCTTCTACAAGATCTTTTAATACTTCAAATTTTGCTGATTCAACAACGTCGAACTTTTCGTCGACAAGCATAGGAAATAGCGCAATTTGTCTAAGTCTCAGCATGGCTTCAAGGATTGCCATTGTGGAGCCCCGTAGCCCTTTCTGTTTAATCTTTTTGTCAAGATCTCCTTTGGCTTTCTTTCGAAATGATTCATAAAGTTTGCGTTGTTTGGGATGCATCTCTACATAATAGGTGATCTCTTCCTTGTCAGGCAGATCGGGAGCAACATCCTCCTTTTTGCGACGCATGATAAAAGGAAACACAGTTTTTCTTAAAGCTTCTGCACTATCAGCATCGTTGTGCTTTTCAATTGGTAAAAGATAGTTTTTTCTGAACGAGGTTTTTGTTCCCAGTAGTCCGGGATGTAAAAATTCTATTTGTGAATACAGGTCGGAACAAGAATTTTCGACAGGAGTACCGGTAAGTGAAATTCGGTGAAGGGCTGTGAGTGATCGTATTGCCTTGAACGATTGCGATTCCGCATTTTTTATTGCCTGGGCTTCGTCAATTACTGCGTAAAAAAAGTCAATATCCTGTAATACATTCAAATCCCGAGCAAGGGTGTGATAGCTTGTTATTACAATATCGTATGATAATATGTGATCAATCTCTTTAGATCTGTTGCTACCGATATGCACCAGGGTACTGAAACCTGTGCAGAATCGTTCAATTTCTGATAACCAGTTCTGCATTGTGCTGACTGGAACAACAAGAATCGAAGTTCTAAACATGCCGATCTCTTTTAGTTTCTGAAACAGAGCCAGTGTCTGTACTGTTTTGCCAAGCCCCATGTCGTCGGCAAGACAACCATTGATGCCGAACTCCTGAAGAAACATAAGCCATCGGTATCCCTCTTTCTGGTAGTCGCGCAGTTGTGCATTAAACTTTTTAGGCAGTGTGTATTTCTTTATTCTTTTAAAGTTTCGTAGTCGGTTATACAGGGCAATTGTCTCATCCAGTTTTTCTTTTTCATTGTCAGATAGTTGATCATGAAGCTCTTCTATTAGAGCGAAGTTGTACCTGGACAGACGATATGAGTCTCCCTCTTTTTGTGTATTCTTTGATATTGTTCTTAACTGTTCGATATCTTCCGGGCTAAGGGGGATGTATTCATCTTTATGACGTATGAGCCCAGATTTGAGGAGCTCCTCGTCAATAGTCAGGATGTGCTCGTTTCCTTCGTCATCGTTATATGTGACATCAATACTGAACCAGTCGATACCGGTGTTTACGCGTTTCGCTATTTTACTGCCACCCGACATGGGACGTATCTTTTTTTCTTTGTATCTGATTTCGAATCCGTTTAGAGCCAGTTCAGAACCTAATTCAAGAAGCAAAGATTGAGCATCCGGGTAATTAATACTGAATGTTTCGGGTGTCGTTGCTGGCGCTTCTATATCTTCAAGGTGAATTTCACACTTGATGATAGCCTTTAATATAGTACCGATATAGGCTGCCTCTATTTCATTGTCACGTATGTGAAGAAGTAGTTCGGTAGAATCATTATCTATAACTTCCAGCAGCTTGGATTCGTGACCAGCCTCAATTTCACGGGAACCATACCGGAAGAACGTGGAAAGTGTTAATCGACCTGCTTCTCCTTCAATGTAAAGAACCGGAACTGGCACAGTATAAAGAAAGCGGATCTCTTTCTTGTTGAATAAGACCGTAACCTTTTTTGAAATATGTTCTGCAACATAACTGCTAATTTTATTTATCTCGCTTGGGTATAACTCTTTTTTAGATTGTAGAGCATGCAGAAGTGCAGTTGTTTTTGGGCATCGGTTAGATATATAGAGATTTAATGATTCGGTAATTGCTGCATAGCTATGCACGGACGGAATACATTGATCGATTGTTACTGATTCGTCATCAGAGTTTTTTTTGTTAAAATGTATAATCGGAGTAAAGACTACTGTTCCATCGGTTGAATCGACACTGCTTCCCCTAAGGTATGTAACGTAGCGAACTTTGAATGTAATTGTGATGTGCGAGATCCTAATTATGTTTAAATCCACATGATTTTTATTTTGTTGAAAACGAAGCGGAAGCTCAGAGCCAGGTTTAATAAAGTCCAGAACTTCAGTCAGAGGAACTTCATTTCTGTTCAGAAGCAGAGCATAAAGAGTTTTGCAATTTTCCGGTAATGGTACTGTTAGTTTTTTCGGGTTGAACTCTTCTATGCGACCGGGGCTCCCGTCCTTTTTGATGTATTGAAGCCCACTGCGAAGGTAGTACTTGCCAAAGATAGAATCTTCGCGAATAAGAAGCACGAAGGTAAACCTTCCATTGGGTTGCGGATTATCTGTTTTTGGCAGTATGTCATCTAAAAATAGTGTGTCATTGTTTTGTGCGTTATGCTTTAATTCGAAAACTCTGTCTGACGAATTTTGCAGTAACTTGGTTCGCTGTTGAACTACCTGACTGAAATCAGGCAATGAGTCAAGCTGGTTTGATTCATAAAAATGAGAAATTCCATCTTCGATTTCAAGAAGTACCGCTCCAATATGTTTACAGATATCAGGGTAGGGGCAGTTACAGTGAAATTGCCTTTTCTCAGAGTTGATAAAAACATGGTAACCCCGCCGTCCGCTACCCAGTACAACCGCTCTGATATTCGGATAGTCATCGTCATTAATATGTTTTACATATCCATTATTATAATAATCCAGAGCTCGTGAATATATTTTGCTTCCGAGCAGATTTTTGATCTGGTTTCTGATGTATGACATTTTAATTATCCTGTAAATTTATAGAGTAAATGATATCGATCATGTTCGATTTGCATTACTTCCCCCGCTGCGCGGGGGAAGTAATGCAAAGTTAGGATCAAGCGACCTGTATTTTCTATTCCCCGCCTTCGTAGGGGGAAGCAGTACAAAATTCGGATTAATACTGATTTGTATTTATCTTTTCCCCCGCTTCAGCGGGGGAATCATATATATGATTTGGTTCTATACTGATCCGTCTTAACGGGATCTTTTTCTGATAATGAAAAAAAGCAGGCCAATAATGGTAAGCGATAACAGAACCGAGGCTGCGTAACTCAGTTTCCCTGTCGCTATATCTGGAAGAAAGAGTTGAGCATCAATAACAGCGAAATAGTTAAAGCGTGAAAAATCACAGTTTTTTATAGCATCAATCAATAATATGACTATATGTGTTAGCGCAGTAATTAAAACATAGATGCCAATAGCATAGGCAAGATTTTTAAAAAAAGAATATTTCATAATCGGTATTTTTACCTTAAATTCATTTTTAAATTTAAAGCACAAAGATGTTCAAATCCCCTGAAATTGTAAAGGGTATTTCACTCTGAATTTTGCAAAAATAATCACGCAATTTTAGAATTTCATAGCGGCCGAAAAAAGTATGGCGCTGTTATACCCGGTGTGGTGCGGCCCAAGTTCACCTTTATCGCCATCTGTAAGTAGCCACTGATCAACCGGTATACGTACTGTAAGATTGAGGGTAAGTCCCTGGAAGGGTTCGTGTTCGCTTTTTATAAATGGAAGAAGAGAGAAATCTTCCATATTCAAAAGTACGATTCCGGATACTCGTGTAAAGTCGGAAATGTTGTATACTGTATTGAAAAAAAGATAATGCTTCCTGTAAAGATCCGAGTAGCCCTTGACCGAAACCCGCTCTTCAGGGGGGGATTGATCCCATTGATCTGTACCATACAGATCCGAGAGATCATCATCATTGTCAAGATAGCCGTCACCGTTATATAAATATTGTAGCATAAGATACAGGTCGCCCTTTAGTATGGAATAGTCTACACCGATAGCAGCCTGTAAGCCGTCGTATTCAGGATTGTTTTGGCCGTCATGGCTGTAGAGTGTATCCAGGGCGAATCCCGCGATTGCATCGAATTTAAGTGAAAACCCGCCATAGTGTACAGGGACTCCAGATCCGCGATCAACAGGTTGTTGTAGGGCATACAACGCCTGAATACTGAACAACGAGCTGTGATAATCACCACTTAAACCTGCAAGCGGTCGCGAGTATCCTGAGTATTGCTGATACGGATTCTTTCGGTCGGCCGCAAAAATTTGATATTTATAATCTTCAAAGTGGTAAAAGGCAATTGTTGTTCCCAGTGCACCCTGCAGCCGTGCTTCTGGATAAAGAGGGTTTTGCGGGTTTATAAGATCACTTGGTTTGAAGCCCTGCCCGTATCCAAAGGGAATGCGCATATAACCGGCATCGATGTCAATCTTTTCGCCACGTATTGACATGTAGAGTCGTTCCAATTCGGCATCGGTATGAAGCTCTTCTTCTTTTGCGGAACTTGCACTAGTGTTGACAGCCGCGTGAATAACTCCCCTGCTGCCAACTGCAGCCTTCATTCGGATATTAGCAAACTGTTCGGCATTCCAGGTGAACCCGCCATAGGGAGTGCTGTAGGTAGTTCCATTTGATTCTACTATGCCAGAGAAAACAGGTTCATCTGAAAGAATAGTTGCGGTAGAATTCAGAAGAACTAGAGCCAACAGAATGATTTTAATTGTCAATAATTCTGGAATTATCTGACCTGATTTTTTTTGCCGGTTAAGGTATCCGGACTGTTTCATAATAACCTCTCTATAATTATTCAGCTTGTTTTTAAAAATCACCTTTCCAGGTTTCTCATGCTGAATGTTGATGCCGGTATTGGTTTATCAATAACAACATTGTCAAGTTTGAAAACGGTACGGCTTCCCTTGCGCAAGAGATCCCTTATCTCGCTTTCAACCGGAAACATTCTGTTCCCAATTTTTTTTGAACGAATCAGTTTGTACTCCTTAAGTTTTGCCCCTGAAAGCGCAAATAGCTCGTATTTCATCAACTCGTGATTGTCTTTGGTAACCCAAAGTTTTTGCTTCGGATAACTTTCTGTCTTTTTTATTGCAGTCAGGTCGAGAATCCAGCAATCTTTGCCGCCTGTTTTTTCCGAGCCGGACAGTTCAGCTGTGTATCTTTTGGATAGTCTTTCGTTTTCGATAGTATCTTCATAGCTTAAGTCGGAGCCCATCATGGACTCTTTTAACATGTGCCCGGAAATAAGCATGACCTGTTCGGTATCGGGCGAATAGACATAAAGTCGGCCATCTTTTTTCAGGTACTTGGTTTCCCGATCTTCACTGTTGGTAAATTCTATAAAACTATTTTCGTTGCCCTTTGCAAATGCTTTGAACTCTTTAACAAAGCGTTTGCCCTTGTATTCTATGATGATTTCTCCTGTGTATTTGATCGAATCATATCGTTCATTATCATCTACACTTTTCAGTAGTGATTTGGCAGTTGGTGTATTTTGTGCAATTAGAATTGAAAACAGTAATATAACTGTGACAGAAGCGAGAATGTTGAATTTTTTCATTGTGAATCTCCTTGGTCGGAAAGAAACAGAGCTGTCAATCCGACAGATTAAAAGTAATATCCCGAAACCGGTATTATCGGGTTTATCGCCGTAGCGCCTCGACTGGTAGAATAAACGCACTCTTAAGTGAAGGAAAAAGCGTGCAGATTCCGGTTACAATAATTCCAAAAAAGAAGCCTTCAATAATGGTCGCAAAAGAGAAGTCCAGATATAGTGTACCGGATATAGGAAAATCTTTCATGCCTCCACCTGTCATTATATTCATGTCGATAGGGTAGAGTGATCCCAAGTAGGATGCAATGCCGCCCGTCAATGCACCAACGGCAGCCCCCAGTGTACTTAGTATGAGAGCCTCCAAAAAGAATACAATGACTATTTCAGTCCGCTTCATGCCAAGGGCGCCCATCATACCTATTTCTTTTATTCTTTCGTGGATAATCATGAGCATAGTGTTGATTATCAGAAAGCTTGCAATAATCTGAAATACCGCAAAAATTATAAGATATAATCCGGTCATTGACTGAAACATTGCAACCCAGTAGTTTTCATCCCACTCTTTTATAACCGAGTCTTTTGGCAAAACAGAGCGCAGACGGTTTCGAAGCGATGATGAATCACGACTGTCGTGTGCGAATACAACCAGCTGCTGTGTCGCATCATCAAGTCCCAATATTTTTTGTAAACGGTCGATGGGTACAACGATTGTATCTTCATCAAATTTTTGGTAATCGAAGGAGAAGATTCCTGTAATAACGGGATTCCAGTACTTGTCAGAGAATTGAGCCGATACCATTTTAAGTGGAATGGAGTCACCTATTTTAAGACCGGTTTTTTGTGCCATAACCTTTCCAATAGCACACCCATTTGTGTCTGTTTCAGGAAAGTGGCCGTCGATAATACCGTTAGTTTTCTTTGTGAGGTTCAGGTCGTTTATTGCAGTCTCTTTTTCAATATTGATTCCCCAGATCAGGGCATGTTTTTTGGTACTGTCGAATAGTGTTGCATATGTAGTTATGCGCGGCAGTACGGCGCGTACTCCGTCCATGGTTTCAATTTGTTGTATCAATGATTGTGAACTTGCACCATCGGCGACAGGAAACTGTACCGGATAGGATTCACGGTCAGCGTCATACCGGGCCGAGACGATTGAGACATGACCGGTTTCATATGTGCGAACAATGTCTTCAAGGCCGGTAAACATGCCATCTATCCATGAACGCATTATAATAATAAAGAACACAGCAATAGCTACTGCAATAATGCACAGTGCGGTTCGTCTTCCATTGCGCCATATGTTACGCCAGGCTATGGTGGTAAGTGCCATGATACCACTGATTCTGTTTTTAATATTTGTCATTACGGCCCTCTCTATTCAAAACGTAGTGTTTCAGTTACCGGCATTCGCAGAGCGCGAAGTGTCGGTAGTATTGCCATACAGCCTGATAAAAAAGTTGCAATAAAGAAAGAGGCGACAATTGTTGATATATTCCATACTGACTTAAAGCGTGAAGCTATACGATATCCTATGTCGCCATCAAGCGCGTCGGTTACGGCGGAGTAATCAACGCCGATATTTACCATTGGAATATTTATAAGGCATCCGATTATAATCCCGACACTGCTGCCGATTAAACCTATCAAGGCCGCTTCGAGAATATAATTGAGCATCAGCTGAGCTTCGGTCATCCCCAGCGCGCGAAGCATTCCTATCTCTTTGGTTCTTTGCAGAATTGCCATTAGCATTGTGTTTGCAATACCCAAAAAAGAGAGTAAAAAGAGAAAAAATATCATAACTTTTGTGCTGATATTGTCCCCGGCAGCAACAGCCAGAAAATCTTTGGCGTACTCTTCCCAGTAATAGACTTGTAAGGTGGGTGTGTCATTATTCTTTTCATTAAAACGTTTACTAACGGATGAATTTTGTAATACCGAAAGAATAGCTTGTGCGGATTCACTTTTTCCCGGAAGGTCAGAATCGTTTGCGGATGCCGATCTGATGAGCAGTTCAGTAATATGGTTATTAAGCATTAGACCGGTTTCAGTTTGCAGTGTATCGATGGGTAGATAGGCGATATTCGCATTTGTTTTTGGATTTGGAGAGTTAATCACTCCAACTATAACCGCGTCTATTAGTTGATTTACATGTTTTACGGCTCCGTTGTAGTCGGCTTCAAGCAGGCGTGATAAGACTTTCTGTTTAGTTTTGTCTTCGGCGTTTGTCAGTATGTATTCATCAATCAGGGGATCTTTTTCATAAACCAAATTAAGTAATTCAAGATCTTTTTTCCTAAAAAGCGGTACTATTTCACGGTTAAATTTATCAGTTTTAATTCGTTCAGGTAAGGCCTTGATGTCGATAGTTGTTGAGATACGGACATTCATGCGGCCGGTTGCCGAAAGCAGATTCCAGAAACGTTGTATCATATCAGAGGTAACATCATCTCGTAAAACCAGCCTGTTTTCCTGAGAAGAATCGGTTTCTTCTGTGGCGAAGGCCTTTTTTTTCTTTGAAGTATTATTATAAGGAACATAAAGAGAGTGGATGAATTGACGTTCTTCGTCATTTGTGGCTGCAGTTAATAGTTCTGTCTCGAATTCCTTGGTATCTGGCCGTTGGGGAATCCCCACGCGTAGTTTTTCTGCCGCATTGAAACCGATAACAATTCCTCTTTCACCTGGTCGTATAAACGATCCGGCGTCAATATAGTCGGGATAACGTAAGAGCTTTCTCTCTTTATTCGGGTTGACCGCGTTAAATACAAGTGGGGCACTTCCCGTTCGTGAATACATTGTTCCGGAGAATACGAACCGCGGGGCGCTTATGTATCCATTTTGCTCAAGAACATCAGATACTTTACGCCAATCGGTAAAGCTTTCGTACATGGGCAGTTCATCTTTTTTGTTGAAGTAGGCTTGAGTCTGGATTTTGGCCGCACCCATTTCGTATACTACAATATTACGGCGTGAGTCAATGTTCATTCCCAGTATCCACGCGTCTAAAAAAATGTAAAGCGCTACGCTTATTGCAATAGCAAGTGAGGTGATAATAGTTTTTACATGGTGGCGCCCCAGATTGCGAAAAGACATTTTGGCAACCATAATGATTTCATTTTGTTTCATCGGAACACCTCGTCTTCGACTCTACCGTCTTTAAGTGTAATAAGTCGGCGGGCAAATTCCATTACAAGTTGATCATGTGTAGAGAAAATAAAAGTGCAATTCTCCTTTTGGTTGAGAGTGGCCATAAGTTCCAGAATTTCACGACCCGTTTTAGAGTCAAGATTTGCTGTTGGTTCATCTGCGAGTATTAACGAGGGCTTTTTTACCAGAGCACGTGCAATGGCAACGCGCTGTTGTTGTCCCCCCGACATCTCTTTCGGTCGCCTGTTTTCCATCCCGTCAAGCCCTACATCTTTAAGGAGTGTTAGTGAGCGATCGCGTACTTCGGTTGTTGGTAATCCCAGCAGAATCAGGGGAAGGGAGATGTTTTCGATCGCCGTGAGAACGGGGATCAGGTTGTATGCCTGAAAAACAAAACCAATTGATTTCCGTCTCAGAATAGCATGTTCTGATCGCTTCATTGCGGCAATGTTTTTTCCCTCAATTGAAATATTGCCACTGCTTGGAGTATCAAGACAGCCAATAAGATGTAAAAAGGTGGACTTGCCGCTGCCGGAAGGTCCTGCTACCACAGAAAACTCCCCATTTTCGAAGTTGAGACTTATACCCCGGAGTGCGTTAACAACGATACCGTTAAGATCGTACTCCTTTGTGAGCTCTCTTGTCTCTACACAGTTCATTTTTCCCCCTTTGTTGCAGTCGAATCGTTATTTTTTGTATCGATCTTTTTTTCTAATTTATTGCTATTGTGCAGGGCTTGCAGCCCCAATATTCCATCTGAACCGAGTTTTTCGGTTATCGAGTTAGGAACGAGCATCATGGAGTTGCCGGCTTTTAAGCCCTCGTTCAGAATCGATAAATTCTTTAACGTGAGGGCGCCTGGGCTTGTGTCATAAATTTTTGCAGACTTCTTGTATATCTCTGCGATCTGAGTTTCGGCTTCTGCCAGAAAAATACGGCCGTTCTTTTCGCGCTCTGCCTGGGCCATGCGACTGAGTGAATCCTGCAGCTGCTCAGGTATTTGAATGTCGGTTATTTCGATATGCTGAACGGTTATTCCCCAGTCTGTTGTTTTTTTATCGACAGAGTTTCTGATGCACTCTTCTATCATGTTGTTCTGTGCTAAGAATGTCGAAAGATCATGAGTGCTGACGGCACTTCGTAGTGCGGTTTTTGCAGAGAGCACGACTGCCTCTTCATAATCCTGTACTTCGCAGACAGCTTTCTCGGCATCCCAGATCATCCAGAAACAGAGGGCATCAACCGTAACTGTAACGGAGTCTTTTGTAAGGGTTGTCTCAGCTGTAAAGTCGCTGACCCTGATACGAAGATCTACGGTATGTGCTATGCGATCAACAAAAGGGATAATTAGAAAAAACCCCGGTCCTTTCACTGAATTAAATTTACCTAAACGCAGGATTATTGCGCGCTCCCATTCGTCGGCTATACGGATCGAGGTAACAAGAATTAATCCTAAAATAGAGGGCAGGCTTACACAAAGTGCTCCGTACAGATGTGTCGGCGAAAACCCGGAAAGTGTCATGAGGCCATAGCCGATAGTGAAGAAAATAAGTAGAATAAAAAGACGAATCATAAGAGAGTAGGTGACTGTCTTTTTTGAGGAGCGGTTTTTTATATGACCTGTCTGCTGTTTCTGGTTGTTTGTAGTCATGATTCCTCCTGGCATTTTCGTATAAGATCTGGGATTTCGTTATCGCTTACGTTTAAGGCTTTAAGCTCGTTTAAAAATTGAGAAACCGTTTTTAATATTTCATTATTCCTTTCGGTTTCATCGGGTTCTGGAGTAGCGTCCGAGATAAATGTTCCGCTACCGACCTGGGTTGTGACAACTCCCTTAATTTCAAGCTCGCTGTAGGCTCGCGCAATGGTATTCGGGTTAATCTTCAGTTCGATTGCCAATGAGCGGATAGTTGGGAGCTTGTATCCGGGTTGTAGCATGCCTGAAAGTACAGCCCGTTCGATCTGCTGTATAATTTGACGGTAAAAGGGAACACCGGATGCGCTGTTTAGTGAAAATTTCATAGCCCCTCTATCTTTGTACTAATGAACTAGTACAAAGATAGTTGTATTAGTACAATAAGTCAATTTTTTTTTATTTTTTTCCAGTCCTCTTCGACGAAACAATGACACATATGATATGTGGAGTAAGACTTTTGACCGGATTTTGACGATTTTTACTCTGTGTCACCGGTAGGTTCCTCTTCAAGTGTAGCCATTGATATAGATGAGGAGAAGGATAAGTATCTTTTGACTGTAGATCTTCCGGGAATGGAGAAGAATGATCTGGATATTTCTGTTACTGATGGTCTTCTTGCTATATCTGGTGAGAAAAAAGAGGAGAAGAAGCGTGAAGAGAAGAACTGTATCTTTTCGGAGCGTCGTTACGGGTCTTTCACTCGCTCAATCCCTTTGCCAAAGAACATCAATGTAGACAAGCTTAAGGCTCGTTTTGACAAAGGTATTCTCTCTTTAGAGATGCCAAAAGATGAGAAGGCAGCTCCGAAGAAGATTAGATTCCTCCAAACTCCTGATTTTTGTCCGATTTAGTGTGAATTTTTGTCTCTAATCCGCTCTAAATTTCATAAGCCGCCAGTTTTCTGGCGGCTTATGCCGATTATGAGAAAACGGTTGGTCATCCTCCGTCCCTGTCTGGCTAACAATCCAGTTTTATTCAGTTTTGCCTTTAAATTTTTCGTATTATGTAACTTCGAACGGATTGACCTCCGTCCCTGAATCGGAAAAATATTTTTATCTTTCGCTAATATAATTGACAACTTTTAGTGCCGATACTAACTTGGCCTAACATTTTCGGGGTGTGGCGCAGTCCGGTAGCGCACCTGGTTTGGGACCAGGGGGTCGAAGGTTCGAATCCTTTCGCCCCGACATGAAGTACAACACTTGCTTTCCCGGCACATTGATAGCTTTGGTGATTGTGCTTATCACGCGCCAGTAGCTCAGCTGGATAGAGCAACGGCCTTCTAAGCCGTAGGTCAGAGGTTCGAATCCTCTCTGGCGTGCGTTGATGGTGAGTGTAGCTCAGTTGGTAGAGCCCAGGATTGTGGCTCCTGTGGTCGCGGGTTCAATCCCCGTCACTCACCCACAGTTCTTTATACGCGCCCGTAGCTCAGCTGGATAGAGCGTCGGACTTCGAATCCGCAGGTCAGAGGTTCGAATCCTCTCGGGCGTGCATAAAGAAACTCTCTTCTAATAGTAACCTTTCCGATTTAACGAATTATTTCCATTAGCATACAATTTCCTAATCTCATAATTTTTTAGTTGGTTTCGTTTAGCTCTGTACCGGAATCTCGGGTAGTAGCACGGGGGTGCTGTGTTCATAACTTTAGACAGCATCTTTTCCTGTGAGGTGATCTAATTAATCAGGTAAGGCGTTTGAAGTAGGTTTGAAAGTTATAATACCTCCGTCCCCGTTTTTTCTGTTCATGATTCAGCTGTTGTGTTACATGACGAACATCTGGTTATATTGAAAGAAGAAGGTAAACTCGAAACCGCACAACAAAGCTCAAAGACGGCTTTTCAACCACTGCGATATTAAAATATACCGGTCTTTCAGAAAAAGAGATCGCTTCTATTAAATAATAACCAAACAGAGCGCTTAGCCGAGCACCATTACAGCTCTTCTTCACTATTTGATGAATATCTGGATTAATTGATTGTCATTTATAAAGATCATCTACACTTTGGTTATATAACGCATGTAATATAGTAAATTAATAGGAATAGATCAATGGAAAAAATATCTACACCCATTTTAACACATCAAGAGGCTTCTCAAAAGGCTGCATCTGTTGTACAAAAAATGACATTGGACGAGAAAATTGAATTTATCGGCGGACATAATTTTTTCTTTGTAAAGGATTGTGAAGAGTTGGCTATACCCAGGTTGTATTTGACTGATGCCACACAGGGTGTGCATCTTCGTCCAGATATTGAGGGACAACTTGAAAAATCGACATCGTTTCCGGCTCCAATAGCTCTTGCTTCGACCTGGAATAGTCAGTTAGCCTACGATTATGCGAGGAGTGTTGCCGAAGAGTGTCGTGCCGGTGGTGTTGCGGTACTGCTTGCTCCGGGGATGAACATCTATCGGAATTCTCAAAACGGACGTAACTTCGAGTATCTGGGTGAAGATCCCTTTCTTGCAGCACGTATGGTGGAAAATTATACGACTGCTGTTCAGGATAGAGGTGTGATAGCTACGTTGAAACATTTTGTCTGTAATAATAGTGATTTTCATCGTCGTCGCTCTAACTCGATAGTTGATGAACGGGCTCTCTTTGAGATTTACCTTCCTGCTTTTAAAGCAGGTGTAGATGCTGGAGCAATGGCTGTTATGACTGCGTATAATCAGGTGAACGGAGAGTGGGCAGGTCAGAGCGATTATGTTATAAACTATCTGTTACGTGAACGACTTGGTTTTAAATGGCTGGTGATGAGTGACTGGTGGTCTGTTTGGGATCCGAAAAAGACTATTGAGTCGGGACAGGATCTTGACATGCCGGGACATGGACGGACAGGTCCGGATGATTTTGTTGATTTTGATAATCCATTTCTGCGAAGTAATACGAAACGTCTTATAGAGGATGGATCGGTAACGGAGTCGGCCATTGATAGAATGGTAATAAATATTCTGGCGACATCCCTTGCAATGGGTTTTGATTCTAATGATATAAAAGATGAGTCATATCTGGATTCTTTTCAGGAGCATGTTCAGGTGGCGTTGCAGACAGCACGTGAAGGCATTGTGTTACTGAAAAACAGGGACAATCTTTTACCAGTAGATGTGAATGATAATAAGAAGATACTGTTAACAGGCCTTTTTACAAAAACTAATGCATTTGGCGGGGGGGCGGCCGAAGTTGAAGGATATGATGTCGTTTCTTTAAATGATGCTTTAGTCGATGAATTTGGAGAGAACCTGGTTTATCGAGAAAAGCCTGAAGATGATGAGTTAATAAATGCAGATTTAGTTCTGCTGAGTGTAGGAACTCTGGATCATGAGGGTTGGGATAGTCCCTTTGAACTTCCAGAGGTAGTAACTCAACTAATTGAGCATGCCACTTTATTAAATAACAATGTAGTAGTTGTTATGAACAGTGGTCGTGGTGTTGGTATGACACGCTGGATCGATTCTGTTGCAGGTCTGCTCTATTGCTGGTACCCCGGGCAGGCTGGGAATAGAGCTTTGGCTGAAATAGTTTCCGGCAAAACAAATCCATCGGGAAAATTGCCAATTACCATCGAAAAATCTTTCGAGGATTCTCCTGCGTATCCATATATACCTGAAGGTGAAGGGTTCTATGAGGGATGGGATTATGATAATGATTTATCATATCCTGTAAACAATGTTAGATATCATGAAGGAGTTTTCGTAGGGTATCGTTGGTATGAGAGTAAAGGAATTACCCCGCTTTTTCCTTTTGGTTATGGATTGTCATACAGTAGATTTAACTATTCACAGATGGAGCTTTCGGACACGCAAATCCAGGTCGGGGAGGAGGTCTCTATTTCTTGCGCGGTTACTAATGACAGCAGTCGGGACGGATCAGAAGTTGTGCAACTCTATGTACATGATAATGAGTCATCAGTAGTCAGACCGTTTAAAGAACTTAAAGAGTTTAAAAAAGTATTTATTAAGGCAGGAGAGACGCAGGTAGTAAGCATTAACCTTGCCGCGGAGGCATTTGCCTTTTATGATGAGACCATCCACGACTGGAAAACAGAGTCGGGAGTTTTTACCATTTACATCTGTTCCGCTTCTGACTCAGTAGAGTTGGAATGCGAAATTTTAGTAAAATAATGAATGTATTTGTTAGGGTTTGGGTCTATACAATATAATCATATTAAATATACAGATTTTTCCAGGTTTTCAGATTTCTGCTTATTCTTTTAGAAATCGGGTTCGCTTGTGAAAGTAACCAGTTTTCTTTTGTGTGGGTGGGTGAACCGTATGTATTCGGCATGAAGATAGAGGCGCTCGGCCGGTTGGCCATAGAGATCATCACCAACAATAGCAGTGTTGAGACCGTGTTGATGAGCCATGTGCACTCGTAGCTGATGCGTACGACCTGTGACAGGAAACAGTGTAACACGTGTTTTGTTATTGCTTCGTTCGGCAACTTTCCAACGTGTAACAGCCGGTTTGCCATATTGGTAGCACACCAGCTGATGCGGACGATTATCAATATCAACACGTAAAGGAAGTTTTACTATTCCGCTATCTTCAGTAATCATTCCATCAAGAAGGGCGACGTATCTTTTTTCTACCTTTCTATCAATGAACTGTTTTTGAAGAAAAACCGCAACACTTTCAGTTTTTGCGATAAGGACAATACCGGAGGTTGCCATATCCAGCCGGTGAACACAAAGTGGTCCGGTAGCTTTTGGGAACATCTCTTTAATAATGGAGTAGAGTGATTCATGATCCTCCTTGCCCGGAACCGTAAGAAGCCCAGGCGGTTTGTTTATTACCGCTATCCATTCATCTTCAAAAATTATTTGAATATCTCTTTTACCGGTTGTGCAATGATTAAGCGGATTTTCGTCAACCTGCAGACCTTTGAGCATATGAGCAAGAATTGGTCCGCATTTTCCACGACATGCCGGATAAAAATGGCCATGCTTTCTTATTTCTGATTCCGGAGAACAACCCCACCAGAATTCTGCAAGCGCTACTGGTTTCATGGAGTGAGCGAATGCGTATTGCAGAAGTTTGGGTGCTGCGCATTCTCCGGCACCGGCAGGTGCAGTTTTTTGTAGTGATTTAACAAAAATATCCGTGAGGCTTCTGGTTTCTCCTTCAAAATTAAGAAAAGAGAATGAGTCAAAAATTTTTTGCTGTAGTGCTGCCGAGCGCTCCTTGCGTTCAGTTTTGAGTCGGGAGATACGATCTTCTTTCGGGGCGATAGTCGCTTCCAGATCATTAATCTGCTGTTTTAGGTTAAGAGCGAGTTTTTTATACTCGTGCTGCTGTTCAAGGCTTTCGGTTTTTAGCTGCTCACAGAGTTGCCTAAACTCGCTTTCAGGCAGATTCATTTCGGCTTTAGTGCGAATGTTTTTTCTATGGGCCTTGAGTCTTTTGAGCTTTGCACGTTCCTGAGACAACTCCTCTTCCACAGCTTGTATGGTTTTTGTAAGTTTTAATCTGGATTCAATGAATTTATCATCAGTCTCAATATTTTCAACCTCTCTATTTATTTCACTTATGAGTGCCTCTTCTTTTCTGTAAAAAGACTCAGGATGCAGAAGATCCACAATGGGGGGGACAAAGTTTGGATGGTCATTGCGTTCACCCAGCTTTCCGGAATAACCCGCAAGATAACCGATCTGATTTTCTTTTGTAATTACAATAAGAACTCCGAACATCTTGCCAAGACCGGAATTGCCAGTTTCCAAACCATCGTCTGTTATGCCGAAATTATGTTCAAGGTCGCAGGTTGTCAGTATTGTTTGCTGAAGATCATGCGCAGCCATGACCGCAACTGGATGCGGTTCGTACTGAAGTGGGTAGGTGAACTTATCCGGCAGATCAGCCGGCATTACCGTTTGTGGTAGTTGACGAAAACAGAGATGATAATTATCTTTGCACATGTTCAAATCCCGTTTGAATTTCCTGAGTCACTGTTGTTTATAATTACCATTTGTAAATAATGATTTGTCCTGAAAACGGGGACGGAGGTTGAAACAGAAGTTGAAACAGTCGTTTTAAGCGACATAATGCCTGAGAATACTGAAATGTAATGCAAAAAACTGGATTGTTAGCCACCTTTTCTGGATTGTTAGCCAGGCAGGAGGGAGGATTGCAGAGCAATAAACGATAAACGGGGACGGAGGTTGAAACTAACATTTAAAGCGACATAATGCATGTGAATGCTGAATGACAACGCGAAAAAGTGGATTGTTAGCCACCAAACTGGATTGTTAGCCAGATGGGAATGAGTCTATATCTAAAACCGAAAGGTATGAGTTATTTTACTATTGACAATTGTCAGGAAAGATAAATAATCATCAAATTAAATTCAGTTTTTATAATAAGGGGGAAAATATGAAAATTCATAAGGCAGTACTTCTGTTGTTACTAATGTCTGCTATTTTGGTATCCTGTTCAGATGATAACGATTCTAATGATGAAAAATCCGGCGATATCAATTATCGTGATGAAATGCGTAATTTTGTTATTGATATCAGCAGATATGCAAAAAAAGAACAGTCTGGTTTTATAATTATTCCCCAGAATGGAATAGATCTGGTTACGAAAAATTCTGAATCTGATGGAGAATTGAGTCAGGACTACCTTGAGGCTGTTGACGGTCATGGTCAGGAGGATCTACTTTACGGGTATGAGGATGACGATGAAGAAAGTCCGGAGGCATCGACAAGCTATACGGCACTTTTTCTGGATAAGGCTAAAGGGGCAGGTAATGTAATCCTGGTTACGGACTACTGCTCGACTATATCTAAAGTGGATGATTCGTATGATGTGAATTCTGAACATGGATATGTTTCATTTGCTGCACATGAGCGTGATCTCAATGAAATTCCGGACTATCCTGCGCCAATATACAATGAAAATAGTTCTGATGTAAAAAGCTTGAGTGATATCCAAAATTTTCTTTATCTGATTAACGGTGAGAACTTTAGTACAAAGCAGCAGTTCATAGATGCCGTTACCTCCACTAATTATGACCTGTTGATAATGGATCTTTTCGATAACGACGGAGCTGCGTTTGTCAGCTCTGAAATATCAGAACTCAAACAGAAGAAGAATGGTTCTTCTCGTCTGGTGATTTGCTACATGTCTATTGGTGAGGCTGAAACATATCGGTATTACTGGCAGCCATCCTGGGAGGGTAACCCGCCTGTATGGCTGGATGAGGAAAACCCGGACTGGGAAGGTAATTTCAAGGTGAAGTATTGGGAAAATGAATGGCAGAATATTATTTTTGGAAACGATGATTCATATTTGAAAATGATAATCGATGCAGGTTTTGACGGAGTCTATCTTGATATCATTGATGCCTTTGAGTATTATGAAAATTAATAATTCATAATCCGTGAGTTACACGGCCGTCAGCGGTTATAGGGATTTTATCACCAAGAAATTTGGGAAGAGGGCGTGTCACTTTAGTTTCAAGCCACGCTTTTACACGAGCTAAGACTTCGCGTGCCTGATAATGGCGTATGTACTGATATCGGCGTCTATCTGCCACAATTCCTGTAGCATTGATGTTAAAATTTTTGGCAAGATAGACTGATCGGTTTATATGAAATTGTTGTGTTACAATTATTGCATCTGTGATGCCAAAAATATATTCTGCACGGTACATCGACTCATATGTAGAGAAACCAGCGTAATCAAGAAAGATATCTTTTGGACTGACCCCCCATCTTACTGCGTAATGCTTCATGGCTGCGACTTCATTATAGTCTTTGGTGTGATTCGCGCCACTCATCAGAAGCTTCTCTACTTTGCCGGCTTGATAGAGGGCTACTGCGGTTTTTACCCGGTCTTCAAGAACTGGGCTCAGATATTGGTTATTAACAATGCCTGCACCAAGAACTATCGCTGTGTATGCTGGTTCGCATGATTCAACAGTAATGCAAACAGGTTTTCCCGATGCGATAATATAAGCATTAATAGCACCAACAGATACTATTGCTATTATTAACCCTGTAATTGAGATACGGAGAAGACTGAATCTTGATCTAAAAAGTCGCATAAATAGTCCTCGAAAAAAAGATGGTAAATATCTGTGGTCTTTCTAACACAGATATTAATATTGTGTTGAATTAAACCGGTTCAGCTTTAACTCTATCCTTAAACAAAAGGAGGTTCGCCAGCATTTCGGTTCGTATCATGGAATATCCTGCCGAACCTGCAGCATCAATGGGATTACTGTACATATATTCAATTTCCATTGGGCGGCCGTTTTCATAATCAAGCTTCATGCTTGGCGCGTAGGGTGTCATCCTGTCTGTGTTGTTGAGCATGGCTTCGATTGAATCTTCGCCAATCGGGTGGCCGCATGCAGAGGCCGCATTAACGACTTCCTCCATCAATTCACGTACCAGCCCGCGCGAAGCCGGCAAAGACATAATTTGCGCAGTATCGGCATTCAGTACTACAGATAGTCCGTTATATGGTATATTCCACAACAGCTTCCGCCATCTGGCCTCTCCAAGAGTTTCTGCAATTTTTGTTTGTATCATTGCTTTATCAAACTCTCTTTGCAGTGTTTTTACAGATGACAATCCCGAGCTGTCATATGCGGCAATAGTAATGTGCCCGAAATCAAGATGCTTAACAATTCCAGGCCCTGCCTTTTGTGAACAGATAAAACACATCGCTCCCACTATTATGCTTTCAGGAAATTCCTGATGAAGCTCACTCTCTATACCAAGCCCGTTTTGTAATACGCATAGTATCGTGCCCTTTTTCACTATTGGACGTAACAGCTCTTTCAAAAAAACGTTCTCTGTTGTTTTCAGTGATATAAGAATAACATCAGAGTGGGGTATGTCTGTACTGTCTTTGTAAACTTCGACATTGCTTAGATGAAAATCTCCCTTTACCGACTGAACCGTGAGTCCATTATGGCGTATATACTCATAATCACTTCGTGCAAGAAAGCGCACTGTGTGATTCGCCTGGGCAAGTCGTCCACCATAGTAGCCACCAACGGCTCCAGTGCCGATTACTGTATATGAAAGCATATAAAATCCTCTCGTAATCTATCATCTTTTAAATTCCAAATACTGAATTACCAGCAATTTTGATTTTCTGATTGTGTTTGTCCATTGGTTTTTGCATCTTTAACCACTTATAGTTGTACTGATAAGCTACAAATTCAGATTTTGTTGACACATGCCACCCAAATTAGTATTTATATATACACTGACAGGAGTGTATCAAGTGGGATTGGTGTGCAATGATTAAGATTAACTGGCCTATTGTGGCAATTGTTTCCTGTTTTATCTGTCTTACCGCCTATATCGTGGTCAATGATATCCACTACAGACAGTCAACTCTGTATCGTGAAATTCAGATTAATACCTATGTCGTCTACTCGGATTGGCATCGCTATGTGGGTACATTGAAGGGACTTACGTTGACTACCTATGGTTTTGAAGATACCCTGAAGGATGCTACCTTCCTAAAAAATAGAACGGAAACGAAGATTCATGATTTAAAAACTAAATCTAATTCTCTGGGTTACGAGATCAAGGAGCCTCTGGATTCTTTTATTGGCAGTGTAGAAGCTGGACTTAAATTAGGGCAACAGCTCGTTGATAATGGATATCTTTTTTTAGATCAGCCAGATCTTCCTTTGGTCTATAAGGAGGGGCGTGCTGGTCTTTCAGGGCTGGCTGGAAAGGACGCAACAACTTTAATGGGTCCGCTTTCGGCCTACCAGTATTATCAGTTGATTGGTCGCTTACGGGGAATGAATACTCTCTTTGATCAGATCTTTTCGGATCGTCTTGATGAATTTCTAAAAACAATTACTGAAAGATCTGAATATGTACAGCGGCAGTTTTTTATCGTTAAAGTAGTTCTTCTTGTATTTACCATAATTGTCATGTCAATAGCTGTTATTAGGCTTTATACGCTCAATCGCTCACTGCGTAGTTTAGCTGATAAAACATCCAAAGAACTTGATACAACCAGGTCACATCTATCTGAAGTTCAAGGATTTTTACATAATGCTCAGTTTCAACAATCTCTTTTTGAAATGGTTGCCGGGCTCTCGCATGAACTGAATACTCCACTTGGCAATTGTCTTTCTCTATCAACTTATATTGAGTCGGTGCTTGCGGATTTCAAAACAGCTTTAAATCAGGGAACCTTATCGCGCGAGATGTTTTCACGGGAAGTTAATAAGGGGCTTGAGGGATCCCAATTGATCCACAACAATCTTGAACAGATGAGAATACAGATCGAGACTTTCAAAAAATTATCAAGTGTTAACCATTCTGAAATTAAAACTACAGTTCCATTGTCAAAATACATAGAACAAAATTTGAAACCTTTTGCCACACAGCTTCTTGCAGGGGTAAAAATTAACGTAGAGGGGGACTCTTTTAATAATCCTCAGCTCAGGTTTGCGGATCTCGATCAGATTTTTGACCAGCTCTTTAAAAATACGGCTGAACACTCAACGGCTGATACTGTTACAGTTGCATTTTTTGTTCATGGTAAAAAACTGGATATCGATTATTGTGACAATGGTTCTCAACTGTCGCCTGAAACTATCGCTCGGCTCGCAGAACCATTCTATACAACAGCACGCGATAAAAACCATATGGGGTTGGGGCTTTCAATCCTCTCATCGCTGATAAATAATAAGCTTCAGGGAACCATAAAGTTTATCCCTGCAAACCCTGGGCTCAAGGTTTCAATGACTATACTGCTCGCAAATATTTCCTGATTAGCTCATAACGTGGTTCCCTCTTGTCAGTAGCTTTTCCAGGCTTTATCAAGTAACTCACATCCCTGTTTCGATGTAAGTTCACCCAGCATAATACGCGCAGAGGTCTCGTTAAGAAGATTGCCGATTTCAAGTGGAAACAGCTGATCGGGGTATAGACAGTAGTTATTCATAGTTTTAAGATAGCTTTTAACTCTTATCTGGCCACGGTGTTTAATTACTACCTCTTCAACTGTTGGTATAGCTGAAAAAACATTGAAATATTTCTGAAGGTTTTCTGCTCGTGTAAAATATTCAAGTAACTCTATAGCTTCATCCGGCGCTGTGCTCCCAATAACAAAACCATTACCACCGCCCATCGCGTCGTGAATAGAGCCTTTTTTACCTCTTAATTCCGGGAAGGGGGCAAACATCATTGCATCTGATAATGCATCTTTTTTTTCGGCGGTCTGGGCTTGTACCGCAACTGCCCACTGCCCCATAAGCTGCATGGCACATATTCCGTCGCCCACATGTCTTGACTGGTTTATGAAATCATCACCAATTGCGGTTGGCTGAAAATAATCGCGTTTAAAAAGAGCCTGCATAACAGACCCTGCTTCGATAAGTGCAGGATCGTTAAAGTTACGTTTGCCTTCATGAATATCATAAAAAAGGTCAGCTCCACCAATTCGAAGTGTGAGATATACCCAGTAATACATGACAGTCCAACGGTCGGCGATTCCTAAGGAGATAGGAGTGATACCCAGCGATTTCAGCTTGTCACACAGCCTGTAAAACTCGTCCCAGGTTTCAGGAAACTTGCTGTAACCAGCTTTTTTGAGCAGATTCTCGTTGTACCAGAAACCAACCGAACCAAGGTCATGAGGAAAACCGTAAACACGACCCTTGTACCTGTACAGATTCAGCGCTACCGGGTTGATTTTACTCTCCCAGCGATCACTCTCTACCCAATCGGTAATATCTCTCAAATAGCCATTATGAGCCTGCTCCCGCATTCCACCTCCGCCCCAACTGTGAAAAATATCAGGAGGGTCTCCGGCTGCAAATTCAAGCTCCAGTTTCGGTTTGTATTCCATGTTATCAAGCATTGTGACTTTGACTTTAACATGGGGATTATTCTTTTCAAAAGAGCGGGCAATATCTTCCAGTACAAGCTGCGAGGGTTTGTCCGAATTTATGTGCCACCAGCGGATAGTTATCGGTTTTTGATCGTTGTTATCGCGTCTGCACGATATAAACATGAAGGTGATCAACAATAACAGAAAAAAGGTAATAGGGTTTTTCATTTTCGACTCCAGACAGCCGTTTCTGTGCAAAAGATAACTAATGTACAGAAAAAATCAATTAATCATCGGATTTATTCATTGAAGAAATCAAAATTAATCATAAATCTGACTTTCTTATTCTTTAGCCTTTTGACCTGTTGCAAGCATGATTTTTTAGTTCAAAAAACTTGACAATTTAATGTCAATATTTTTCATGCTTAATTAGAGACGAAGGTTTTCCGCAGCTGACATCTGCAGTGGCGGTCGACAAGCGTACAGAAAGATTTTGAAGGCTGGTAAACATGACCAAAGGCCAGGTTGAGGCGCAGATTTCTGATACGGTTATTCGCTTTGAAAAAGAGTATATGGGGCGGGGGCCGGTCGAGACAAAGACAACGATAATTGATGATATGGTCGTTGTCAGGCTGAAAGGGGTTCTTACTCCCGCTGAAGAGAAATTGTCTCAAAACCCAGAGGGTGCTGTCCTGATCAAGCAGGTCAGGATGCAGTTAATTGATAGTGCCAAGTCGATGCTTGAAGTTATGGTCGGCGATATTACTCAAAAGAAGGTATTAAGCCTCTATACCGATATCAGTACTAAAACCGGAGAGAGGATCATTGTCTTTGTTCTTAGTGGAAAATTTGAGATTTGATATTTAGTATTTAAGTATAATTAGGGACTCTACTGTCTTAGGCCTTGATTTAAAAGGTTTATCCGAGACGGTTATTACATATGGAAGATTTGATAGAACCTTATTATAAGGAGCTGTCAGGTAAGCCGGTACTTCAGAGCATTAGCTCATGGGGTATCGGCTTTTTTTATGGGCTGAAAAAATATACATTTTGAGCATGTGTTATGCGGTTATTTTTACAAAGCCGTATAATCACAGAAAACGGAGGATAGATGAACGAATTAATTAAAAAACTGAAGCTGCCCGATTTCGCACTTGAAACATTGAAATCGTGCCGGTCAGTCAGCTTAGCTTCAAGCATAGACGATCTTCATGAATTGTCTATTGAAGGCGAAAAAGATGGAGAGAAGATTGTATCCTATGATATTCCAGGAAAAGGTGAGGTAAAAGAGGCGCTTGTTTCGCGAGTGAAAAACGGAATATCTGCAAACTACTTTGATTCCTATATGAGACGACGGGATCCGAACAGTATGCTAATCGGTGATGACCTGCCAACTGACAAACCGTCATACAGTGAGTTTACCGGCAATGATTTTGCTGAATTGAAAAATGAAACCCTAGAATGGCTGAAAAGTCAAGATCTTGCAGCTTTTGTCTTCAGAGCCGGGCAGATGGACATGGGCTTTTACGGTATAGCGATTGCGCCTGCCAATGCCGGTTTTTTCTGTCTTGGTCTTGGATTGCTTCAGGGTATTGTAGACTGGAAAGAGCTTGAAGATGGTACTGAGATAAATATAGCAATCTATACGGCGCCTCCTTTCAGGCATACCCATTTTGACGGAAGGCAGGTTGTTGTTCATGAAAGAACCCGTAAAACTCATGAGATATTTAGCTATAATCTTTATCCGGGCCCAAGTGCAAAAAAAGGAGTCTATTCTGCTTTGATCGATTTCGGCGAGAAGGAGAACTGGATAACAACACACTCATCTGTAGTCCAGGTTGTAACTCCTTATGAAAACCGTGTTACCATTATGCACGAAGGTGCAAGCGGCGGTGGAAAGAGCGAAATGCATGAGCATATACACCGCGAGTATGATGGAACTATTACTCTTGGAAAAAATGTACTCAGTGGAGATCATCTGTCTCTTGTACTGCCCCGTGGCTGTGATCTCAAACCGGTAGCGGATGATATGGCGGTCTGCCATCCTTCGATTCAGAAGAAAGACGGCACTCTGAGAGTTATCGATGCCGAGGCCGGATGGTTTATCCGTGTTGACCATATAAAGAATTACGGTACTGATCCTGATATTGAGGCTTTGGCAATTCATCCGGAAAAACCACTGCTTTTTCTGAATATGGATGCTCCGGCTAACAGTACAGCTCTTGTTTGGGAACATACTGAAGATGAACCGGGTATACCATGTCCCAATCCTCGTTTTGTTGTTCCACGGGATATTGTCCCCGGAATCGTTAGTCACCCGGTAAACGTTAATATCAGAAGTTTTGGTGTACGTACTCCGCCGTGCCACAGGGATGAACCTACATACGGCATTATGGGGCTTTTCCATGTAATACCACCAGCGCTTGCCTGGTTATGGCGTCTTGTTTCACCTCGTGGATATGCAAACCCGAGTATCATCGATACCGGTGCTATGAGTTCTGAAGGGGTAGGGTCCTACTGGCCTTTTGCTACCGGGAAAAAAATATCACAGGCTAATCTTCTTCTTAAGCAGATCGAAAATACTGGAAAGGTTCACTACGTACTATGTCCTAATCAGCATATCGGGGCATGGAAAGTCGGTTTTAATCCTCAGTGGATAATGCGTGAATATCTGGCACGTCGTGGCGGTGTGAAGTTTATGCATCATGAACTTTCCGAGGCTCGCTCTCCACTTCTTGGATATTCGTTAAACCGTCTGGTAATCGAAGGTCAGGAGATTGAGAAGTATCTGCTTATGCCAGAGCTTCAAAATGAGGTAGGCCTTGAAACATATGACATAGGCGCAAAGATTCTTTCTGATTTTTTTTCACAGGAGTTGCAGCAGTATTATAATGATCCCGATTTGTGTACTCTGGGTAAAAAAATTATTGAGTGCTTTATGAACGGCGGTACAGTGAATGATTATGATGCATTAATAGAAGCTGAATCAGTTTACTGTGAGTCATAATTTGATTTAAAATTTTATATTTCGGGGGTGTCTGTTAAAGGGCCCCTTCGTTCATATAACCACATATCGTGATTTTTTTGCCGATTCGGATAAGCGTATTAGGCTTAAATTGAAAATAGGGAACCGGCTGTATAGAGATAATTGGAGGTGGGCAGTTTTGAAACGGCAGATGACATTAGCCGCAAAATTATTAACCGTTGTTGCATCCTTTGCCGTAATGCTTTGTATAGGAGGTGTTTACGCCTGGAGTATATTTGCTTCTGAACTTATAACAGGTTACGGCCTCTCATCTACACAGACGCAGATTGTGTTCGGACTTTTGATTGCAGTTTTCCCGGTTACAATGATTTTTGCCGGTAGACTGGAAAAGTTAATAGGGGTAAGAGGGGTAGTTTTTCTATCGGCTCTTTTTATGGGCTCAGGATACCTTTTGGCCTCCTTTTCTGATGCTAATATCTATATTCTGCTTCTGGGAATTGGGGTTCTTGCGGGTACCGGTACCGGGTTTGGATATCTTGCCGCATTAACAACACCGGTAAAATGTTTTCCTGAAAAGAAAGGGATGATAACCGGTATCGCATCCGCCGGATTCGGGCTTGCTGCTGTACTTCTGTCATCTGTTGTTGAAAAAATGCTGATTAGTGGTATTGATGTTTTTATGGTTTTTCGTTATATGGCCGGTGCCTATTTTTTTCTGATTTTCATTTTTTCATTTTTCATGAAGTCACCTGGTTCCAACCTGCAGCTGCCGGGACTAAGCGTAAGGCTTCTTTTTAAGACACCCAGGTTCTACCTGCTCTTTGCTGGAATCTTCCTTGGAACATTTGCCGGGCTTACCGTTGTAGGAAATCTTAAACCTATGGGAGCAGTATACAGTATTGAAAATCATATTCTGGTTATTGGGGTTTCGGTCTTTGCTGTTGCTAATTTTACAGGTAGAATTTTGTGGGGAATCCTGAGCGATTACAGTGGTGCACACCACGCTCTGACTGCCGCACTTCTATTTCAGGGAATTGCAATCATATTGATGGGTATTATTGATCTGAATAATTATAGTTACCTGATTCTCAGTGCGGCTGTCGGTTTTGGCTTCGGATCCAATTTCGTACTTTTCGCTAAAGAGAGTGCCCAGTTTTTTGGTCTTGAAAATCTTTCAGCTGTGTATCCCTATGTTTTTTTGGGTTACGCCCTTGCGGGATTAACCGGACCTTCAAGCGGGGGGCTGATTTTTGATATAACAGGTAGTTACACCATAGCAGTGTATATATGTGCCGCATTATGTTTTACGGGAAGTCTGCTTTTTATGATAAGCGGAAAGCCGGTAGAACCCGGGGAAAATCCGATATAGCTTGTCTCGGTCAAAAAAATCAGCTCTTATATGGGTATTTGCCCTGCTAAAATTTAAAGAACTGGTTTTATAAAAAAAGTATTTGGCAATCTTTAAAGGTCATTTAAGTCTGTTTATATAGCTTAAATTAATAATTTTGCAGATTCATTTTTAAAATCTATATTTTTTAACAGGAAGGTAATATGTCTAAAAGAATAGTATGTAAATTCGGCGGAAGTTCTGTCGCGGACGCCGAGCAGTTTAAAAAAATCAAAAAAATAATTACATCTGATAATAAACGCGGAATAATCGTTGTCTCTGCTCCGGGAAAGCGAAATCCGAAAGAGACAAAACTTACTGACCTTTTTTATTCGGCTCATGACCTCGCAGTTAAGGGTGTTGATATCAGTGGCCCATGGAATGTAATCCGTGAACGCTATCTTGAGATTACAAAAAATCTTGGTCTGAACAGTGATACAGTTACAGATGATTTTGCTTTGCTTGAAAAACAGCTTCGGGAAAAACCGGAGGAGATTACCGAGGATTATCTTGTTAGTCGAGGAGAGTTCTTATGTGCTAAAATAATGGCAGAGTACCTTGATGCTCAGTTTGTTGATTCATATCCTCTTATTAAATTTGATAAACGCTACCGTGTTTTAGGGCAGTCATATACAGATATTAATCAGGCGCTGTCTGATGAGAGCAAAATCTATGTAGTTCCTGGTTTTTATGGATCAGGTACAAAGGGTAACCTCAAAACTTTTACACGCGGTGGGTCAGATATAACCGGTGCAATTCTGGCAAAGGCCTGTGATGCACATGTTTACGAAAACTGGACTGATGTTTCAGGCCTTTTGATGGCTGATCCGCGTATTGTTGCTGATGCCCGTCCTATGTCCTATGTCAGTTATCGCGAGATAAGAGAGCTCTCGTACAGTGGTGCAAGTGTACTGCATGATGAGGCAATTGCCCCATGCCGTGATAAAGATATTAAAATTAACATTCGTAATACAAACAGACCGGATGATGCCGGTACAATAATCGGGCCCGAAGTTGAAGGCAACAAAGAGATAATAACCGGTATCGCTGGGCGTACCGAATTTTCCATGATCCATATTGAAAAGAGTATGATGAATAAGGAACGCGGGTTTGGTCGCAAGGTGCTCAGTATTATTGAAAATCAGAATCTCTCTTACGAGCACTCCCCGACTGGTATCGACTCTATGAGTATTGTCGTCGATTCTAAATCCTTTTCGGATGTTGAGGATAATGTGCTCGAAGATATTCGTTTAGAGATGAATCCCGATAGTATAAAAGTAATCGAAAACCTTGCACTGATTGCGACTGTTGGTCACGGTATGTCTCATAATGTCGGAGTCGCAGCCAAACTCTTTACTGCTCTTGCTGATGAAAAAGTCAATGTGCGTGTAATTGATCAGGGCTCATCAGAGCTTAACATCATTATCGGTATAGACGAGAACGATTACGAAAAAGCAATAAAAGCCATATACAAGGCCTTTGTCAGCTAAAACGATCTATATGCTCTCTTGATGAAGAGGGTGAATAGCAGTTGCAAATGTTTTGTACTTGCAGAATTTATTGATATTTAAATAAGAAGCTATGGGAAAAATACCCAATAATAAGTTAAAGGAAAAAAAATGAGAATTGCAATTTTGATTGTATGTATTGTAATCCTGTCTGCTTCATGCAGTAAAGATTATGAGAGTATGGAACTTAAACCGGGCGAGGCACTTGTCACAGACAACTATACAGCTGATCCTTCAGCTCATGTATTTGAGGGCAAAATTTATATCTATCCTTCTCACGATATAGATACCGGAGTAGCAGATTCAAATGACGGAAGCCATTACGACATGAAGGATTACCGGGTTTACTCGATAACAGATTTTAACTCTCCAGTAATCGATCATGGCTCAGTACTCAAGCTGGAGGATATCCCCTGGGCTTCAAGACAGCTTTGGGCTCCTGATGCTGCATATAAAAACGGTAAATACTACTTCTATTTTCCGGCAAAGGACAAGGACGGGCTTTTCCGCATCGGTGTTGCAACCTCAGACAAACCTGACGGGCCTTTTAAGGCTCAGCCTAAACCGATAGAGGGCAGTTTCAGTATGGATCCGGCTGTATTTATCGATGATGACGGGGCAGCCTACATGTATTTCGGAGGATTATGGGGGGGGCAGCTGGAGAGCTGGCTGTCTGGAAACTATTATCCGGGTGCATTGGGGCCTAAACCTGATGAGCCTGCAATCGGGCCCAGGTTTGTACGGATGAGTGATGATATGCTGAGCTTTGATGGACCGATAAAGGAGATCTCGTTACTGGATGAAGAGGGAAATCCCATCAAGGCAAGTGACCAGGAACGTTGGTTTTTCGAAGGGGCATGGGTTCATAAGTATAAGAATACCTATTATCTTACATATTCTACCGGACCGACGCATCTCATTGTCTATGCAACTTCTGATAAGCCAGAAGGCCCCTTTACTTATCGCGGTATACTGCTTTTACCGGTAAGTGGATGGACTACACACCATTCGACCGTGGAGTACAATGGCCAGTGGTATCTGTTTTACCATGACAGTACTCTATCCGGTGGTAAAAGTCATTTGCGATGTGTTAAATATTCTCCGATTAAACATAACTCTGACGGAACCCTCAAGCTGGTTAAATAATTATCGGGGTCACTTTAAAAAATCTTTAAAGTGACCCACTACCAATATCTTATGGAACCGAAACAGCTTGTGAAAATGGATTTCTTTCAATTGTCAATCGTGCGGAGATTGTTTGTTACGATTGACTGTCTTTCAGATCTGACTACAATAGCCGCATGAACAGTTCCAGGTATTGGGTTATCTGTCTGAAAATCAGAAAATGGTCATAAACACTGCGCTGTGCGTTTCTTCCCAGATTATAGGCCATACCCGGGTTTGTTATCAGCTTGCGTAAGCATTCCGAAATTTCGAAGGGATCTTCCGGATCCATGACCATCAATCCGTTAATATTGTCACTAACCTGCTGTTTTAATCCACTGGCAGAAGAGACAAGAACCGGTTTTCGTTTCCACATCGCTTCGGTAGCGGTCAGACCGAAGCCTTCCTGAATTGAGTTTTGAACAATGACTGTCGCACATCTCTGTAAGGCATTTACAATCAACGAGTTTTCCTTGGCCGACTCCATTGGAAGTAGAAGAATGGTGATGTCTTTCTGTAATTCACTGTCGAGGCTAATAAAACGCTCCCTAACCTGATTAACCACCTCTAGCCCCTCCGGGTCATCCGAAACGGCTGTGGGATCAGGTCCAGCCAGAACAAGCCTGGAGAGTTGTAGCCGTTTTATATGGCTGCTGTTCGTATCATCTTCATTTCTGTATATGTTTTCCTGTTTAAGTTTTATGAATCCGTCTAGCAGGGGCAGCCAACCTTTTAGTCTGTCCCAGCGGGATATTTGGGTAATTACCGGCCTGAACAGAAGGCCTGTTTCGCCGGGTTCGCCGGTTGTGCCATCACCAAGGAATTTTTTAATTCGGGCCTCATAATCAGGGGTAGCGATAGGCTCGTAAGCCGGAAGAAGACCGCTGTTACAAAGAATCCCGGTGAGTTTTGTAACGGTAAGATCCTGGTTTTTATGTGATAGGGGGTCAATACAGGGATGAATTATTGAATAGTTGTTTTGAAAAAAGTCGGGAACATATTCCGGTGCGGTGAAAATTGAATGTGTATATGTGGGAGCATACTTTTTTAAAAAGTCCCATGCGGCATCTGTGGCATTGTTATGGCGGTCTAATCCGATGTGGCATCGCCAGATAGTCAATAGACCGAACTCTTCTGCAATTATTTTGCCAAGTGGCATCGGTTGTGGATCATGAATTACAAGAATGTCTCCCTTTTTGATAATTGTTTTAAATTTTTCGGCATTTTTTCTATTTATGGATTCAAAGAGCTGAGCATCGTCTTCAGTGAAATTTGTATTGCTGGTTTCATCACCGTGAATCAAATTGTGTATTCTTTTGGTAAGAAGGAAAAATTCGGGATCATCCGAGTTTATAACACCCCATTTTACATCTATTCCAAGATCGTTCATTAGGGTAATTAATCCGGGAAGCATTTCTGCCACACCACCTCCTTGAGCGGTGGAATTGATCATCCAGATTGTACGGCCCTGTAGTTTGTTTTGAGCTTTTTTAGCAGCGGTTTTAAGGTCGGCTACTGGCCCTGAAAAAATGGGGTCACCCGCGTAATAATCGAGAGAGTATTTTGTTTCTGGCCGTTGAAGAATAGTGATCATTGAAGTCCTCCCGTAATATTTATGGTTTTGGCATCTCAGGCTATTTTTTGCAGAGCACCGCCGAAACCTCTATTTGATAATTAATATTTGGTCTAATGGCCTTTAATCAGGGCTTTTTGAATATTACATGAATAAAAACCTGTGGTCTCCGTAATTTCGTTTATATAGTATGCTTTTAATGTGATCAAGTTATATTTTTTTTCTTTGTGATCTTTTAGAATGACAGATATATTTTAATCATTTAAATATTTGACACTTTCTGGGGGGTGAATGGAATAATGCTTAAAGAAATACAGAAATGACCAGTATTCTGTAATCGATTTTGAGTGGAGCAGATTATGAGTGAAGAGATAGTAAATGATAATTATGAAGAGCTTGTACATATTGCAGACGAATTGAACAGTTTAATACGTTCAAGTGAGGTATATAATGAGTATGCCGCATTAAAGATTGTTATTGAAGAGGATAAAAAACTTTCAGAAGCTTATCATGCTGTAATGAAGGCGGGCGAAACAATTGAGAAGCTTAGGGATGGTAGCACGACTGAGAATGCAGAGGTGCCCGACGTGCCCGATGTTGTAAAACGTTTCATAGAGCATCAGAAAAAACTTGCTGAAATGCTTGATAATGTTATAGCCACGGTTTCTGGTTCTGTTGTGGATAAATAGGATATCGGACTCTCGGTACAAGAGACCGGGAGTCCGGTCTCTTGAAAATAATCAGATTTTGTATTATCATGGAGCACCAAAATCCTGAACTAAATAGTGCTTGTCGTAATCTCCTCCGGCATTTTCAGCTTTGTAATAGCCAACACCAATTTCAGTAAAGGCATCTTTCATAAATTACCTTTGTATATTTATCTGCAACAGCGTTAAGTTTTATAGAGCAAATGAGAAAGGCGCCTTCCCCCTGATGCCATTGCCCGGTTCAAAAGAGAAAAGTGTTCCGGCTAAGGGGTGCTGTTTTTTTTCACCAGCCGACATGCCTGTTTGTGCAGTTGTTATATAGAGTGTTTCATAGTCGGTTCCACCGAATGCTACCGAGGTAACGTTCGGAGCAGGGACCGGATAGCGGTTAAGAACTCGACCTGTTTGCGGGCAGCATTCCAGAACTGCTGAACCCTGCCACATCGCGACCCACAGGTTCCCCCGGTTGTCGATAGTGCAGCCGTCGGGGCTTCCTGTTTCAGCTTTCAGGTCTATTGCAATACGCCCATTACTAACTGTTCCGCTGTTCTGATCAAAGCTGTACACCGTAACTACTTTTCGAGGCGTATCAATATGGTACATTTCGGTGCCCAGCTGAGACCATGCAATACCGTTCGAGATAGCAATTTTTTCGATCATTTTATGTATCACAAAGTCGGGGCCTATTTTGTATAAGCTGCATAGGGGGCGTGAGAATTTCTCTGAGTCAAGGGTACCTACCCACAGTCGACCGGCAGGATCACATTTTCCGTCATTAAAACGGAACTTTTCCGGGTTATCGGCTCTTTTGGTAAGAGATTCAGTTCGCATATCGAAGCTGTAGATTCCGTCCTTCAGTGCAAGTATTACGGAGTCTGCATTAACCGGAACTACCGTGCCGATCTGCAGGGGTAGTTGATAAACAGATTCAATTTCGGTAACCGGATCGTATTCAAAGAGTTTTTTATCTTCAATATCAATCCATAGCAGTCTGTTAGAGTGTTTGTTCCACAGGGCTCCTTCTCCAAGTATTGACCGCATTGTGCCTTCAATCTTCATAAACTGTTTCTCCATTTTTTTTGCGTACCTGCGATGGTGCAATTCCAAATCTTTGTGCAAATGCGGCTGTAAAGTAGGCGGAACTGTTAAAACCAGACAGGAATGCAATATCTGTAATACTCCTGTCAGAAGAGACCAGCAGTTGGCGCGCCTTTTTTAAACGAATATTTTTCAGAAAATGGGCGGGTGATTGACCTGTTTCGCTTTTAAACAGACGTGAAAAATGCGAGCTTGAGTAGTGACAGCTGTCTGCAATACTGTCTATGTCAATGTTCTCGCAGAAGTTTTGATACATGAACTCTATTGCACTGTTTATATCTGGGTGAGCATAATTAATTTCAGGGTTTTCGATCGGGTTTAAAAGTCCAGACACTGTCAGGTGGGTTATTCGAGTCGCAAGAACAGGAAGTTGTGTTTTTGAGGCAGAAGTATTTTGGAAGTGTTCAGAAATAAATTCACGTATATAAAAAATATAGTTATCGTTCGGTTCAAAGTATTGTCCGTCAAAGAAGGGGATGGAATCCGTAATTTTTTTTGCAGCTTTTTCGAAAAGTTCAGGATCTATCATTATCGCATAGTATCTGTTAAATGTTTCGTTGATAAGCTCCTGATGTTTAAGGCCAGGTGAATAGACCGAAACCGAGAAGGGCGGAGGAGTGTATACCTTCGATCCAATTTTAATGTCACACTGTGCATACAGATTATAGATGACCATGTAGGCTGGATGACTATGAGCAGGTGAAACGGAGTAGTAGCAAGGCCCAACGGCCGGTACAAAAATTCCAAAGCCATCGGTTACGGCAAATTCTATGTTACGCAGCTGATCACTGTTAACATTACCGACAAGAGATTGAATTATTGCTAAATCGTTTTTATCAATACTGTGCATCTCTTCTTATCCCCTGAGGCTTAACCTGCTTGAAAACTGCCTTAATTAACGCTTTAAGGATAGCGCTTTTTTAGGGCTTGTTAATGATAATTTTTCTCGTAAAGACTCGAAAAACCGCCCGAAAAAACGCTTTAAGGACAGCTTTTTTTTAGGGCTTATTAATGATAAAATATTATCAGGTTCCATGAAAATTTCTGTCAATGGGAAAATTTGTTAAGCTATAATCGGGGTGGTTCGAAGAAGGCTGATTCTTTTAAAACTAATAATTAGTTTAACACTCATTATGTGCGAAGAAACTACGAAAGGCCGTGGGCGTTAGCTAAACACCCACGATCAGAAACCAAACCGGTTGCTGCCTTATCCGGCCAGTGCAACAGCCTCTCTGTTTTTTTCCAGAATCTCTTCATCTTTTTTCGCAGTAAGATAACGGATCTGGTTTCCTACAATTTTAATCTTAGAACGGGGTGAACCATCCTCACTTTGCCAGCGATCCTGACGGAGGTTGCCATACACGATAACTCGCTTTCCCTTGTGAACGCGTTCAGAGCATGACAGTGCTGTTTTTTCCCAGGTCTCGATATCTATAAAAGAGACCTTCGATTCACCATTGTTGTCAGGATGGTGTTGAATAGCCAGCGAGAAATTACAGACATCCTTGCCGGTTTTTGTTTTTTTCAAAAGTGGCTCCTGGGTAACGAACCCCTCTACAAACGTTGATGATAAATTAGACATAATTCTACCTCTTTTTTATGCTCCCAGTGAAGGCGGATCATATTATTTGGTTTAAACCTCATAATATTACAACGCTGGATTTTCAAAAAAGGGCGAATTTTTTTTAAAAAATATTGGGAATTTAATACCCTTGATCGATTTGATCATAGGGGTAACCAGGCCGTTTATTCTATCACTCCTGACTTTTATAGCTTCCTGTGTCTTGTCCTGTTCCTGTTATATTGTAATTGCCTTGAATGCGTTTGAAATGATTCCGGCAAAGACATTATATATTTGTCCATTCAACGCTGCTGTCTGATAAATAATATAACCGATTTGCGTGGCTTGATAGAACAAAGGAACTACTACGAGCATAACCGAATTTTTTGATTCATCAGGCCATAGTGTTTCAGGAAGTAATAGTTGGGTCTCGAAATCCTTTTCAACTATTTTTTCTTATATTTGAAATTAATAAAAAAGAATAAACCGATTCAAGTGAGGGGCGTTTTGTAGGTATTAATTTTTATGAAAGAGTGTACTTGCCACTCTGCAACAGAAAAATACAGGTGTCTACTATGTCTGCGTCGAACCAGCTGTTGCGTTTGTTCAGAATTTCTTCAAGGGCAATATCAAGACCTAGGGCGGGGCGGTATGGACGGTGAGAGGCCATCGCTTCAACAACATCTGCAACACAGATTATTTTTGCCTCCAGTAAAATTTCATCTTTTTTAAGCCCTTTGGGGTAACCTGTTCCATCCAGATGCTCATGGTGTTGAACCACAACATCGGCTATTGCCCAGGGAAAATCTATTGGTAAAAGAATTTCATAGGCAATTTCAGGATGTGTCCGTAAAAGTGACATCTCGACATCGCGAAGTTTACCGGGCTTATTCAGAATTTCTACCGGAATATTTATTTTTCCCAGGTCATGTATAACTCCACCAACGCGTACTGTCTCGATAACCTGTTTTGTTAACCCCATCTCCTGGGCAATCATTCGAGCCAGTTCCGAGACTCTTCGCTGGTGACCCGCCGTGTAGGGGTCTCTCAGTTCGACAGTCTGTTGAAGTGTTTGTATAAAGCCACCCATCGTGCGTCGTATGATAGCAATGTTTTTTTCAAGATCCTTTTGCTGCTGTTTAACCTGAATAACAAGGTTGCGCGAGAAGAGACTGTTACTCAGTACCTGGCGGAATCCCCGAATGCTCCGTAGTTTTGTTATATTAAAATCGGCACACAGTAATCCTATGCGCTGAGAGGATGTGGTAAGTAGTTCTATATGAAGGGAGAATCGTTCATCTGTTGGCAAACATTCTTTGGGAAGGATATCAAGAGTGTTGAATTTCTTCATCGATCCGTTTTTATCGGTAATCGTTCCATTTTTGAATCCGAAAAGAAGTGTTGATTTTTCAGGCAGGGTCGAATCGACACTGTTATCATCAAAGAGTGTTGCAAAACAGTTGTCTATTTCCAGGTGTGATATGGCTTTTTGAACAAGTGTCAAATACTCCTCAATGTCTGTTGATGATATAAGCGTAAATCTGATCTCGTCAATTATTCGTCCGTCGATATCAAGATCCAGGTTACTCAGCTTCTCTTCCATTACACATTTTTTAGCAAGGTAGTCAACTGAGCATTTCCAGATTTCCTGAATTGTGAAAATATTTTCAGGCGAAGAGACTTTGTCGGTAATTATGGTTGAAATTGTTGAAATAAGGTCGCGAAGGATGATGTAATCCTGTTCAAAACGGCGGGTTGATTTCAAAAAGGATCTCCAGAGTTCCAGAAAAATATTTTGATCATTCTGAAATACTGAATGAATAAAGGAGTGTATTATCGCTTTCGCGGCTTCGGCTATATCATTTTGTGAATGCTGAATCAGTATTACAGACAGGGAGTGTTCAACCGAGTCTTTAAGCCGCGGGGTAATGTATCGACAGAACGATTCTTCGTCAAAGGGGTGGTTGGCTGAAATATCAGGTAATCTGTTTACACTCTTCATCCCGCAGCAACCACATGATTCACGTCTGATAAATGAACTTGGAAGGTAAATGGTTAAAGTACTTTTACCGGCGTGCAATTGCTGGCAGGCGCTTTCAACAGCATTTTGTCCAAGTTTAAAGAGGGGTTGTGAGACGGTAGACAGTGGTGGAGAGAGGTATCTGCTGTTCATGAAGTTGTCGAATCCAACAATGGCGATATCTTCAGGTACCGATACACCTCGTTTTTTTAAAACACGTCCAATTCCTACAGCCATTTCATCATTGGCACAGACAATCACATCCTGATCGAGCTCATTGTCAGCCAGGTACTCTTCGAAAGCATCCATGGCTGTTCCCAGAATATAATTACCCTGTATTATGCTGTTTTTATCGAAGGGTATACCCTTTTCAGCCAAGTATGACCTGAAAACAGCGATCCTCTCTTCATCGTCATAGTTTCCTGCGACTCCGCGAACATAGAGAAATTTTCGATATTGATGATCTTTAACCAGATGATCAAGCATGTCGATCATTCCAAGATTGTTGTTAACCAGGATGGATGAAAGTCCGGCTAATTCACGCGACATGCTGATTATCGGAATGTCGTGGAAAGGATGGATAAATTCTTCAAATTCGCTGTCTGTCAGATACATCCCTATTGAGGCCGAAAAAAGAATAAGTGCATCGATTTTTCCCGATTGAGCCAGTTTAAATATAATGTTCTGACGCATTTTCGAGATATTATCAGACTTGATTAATCCGCCTTCAATGATAATTATATTAATGTCCCTTTGTCGCGCTTCATGGTCAATTCCGGAAAGAATTCCCCGTTGAAATTCTGTATCTGTATAATCGACAAGAACTGCAATAGTATGCCGTGGTTGATTTTTTATCATTATATTCATCCGGATAAAATTATATAAGGACATTACTTTTGTGATGTTTTCAGAAGATATTTTTATATCTTTAATACGCTTAGCACGTTAATTACCTATTCACAAAAAAAACATGATCGTTTTCTTATTTTCACTGAAAATTGCAAAAATCATGTGTTGTATGACCTTCTGAAATAGAATATTTTTCGAAGTTTCCGAACAAAAAGTTTGATGTTTGGATATCATCTATAAATTGTTTAGTTCGAATTAAAAAGTAATGGATTATTTTCTTAGTGCTGTAACATTACGTAACGGAAATTACTTTAAGGAAGCGTCTATGAAACCTGTTTACAGAGCGATTATTCATTCTGTCTGTCAGTCAGTTTGGGTAACAGAAAAGGGGTATTTTCCTCATATTATCATTAACCCTTATGCCGGAACTATGAAAAACAGACGAAAACGCAGTTATGTTGAGCATGTAATTACCGAAACATTCGGAATTAAAAGTTATCCTCTCGACAGGTATGAGTTTCAACTGTATGTTACTGAGTTTGCACAGCATGGTTTCGAGATTGCATCACAGATTATCAATGAAATTAAACGCGACAAACGGAAAAAACACCTCATTGTTGTGGCTGCCGGTGACGGAACCGCACATGAACTATTGAGTAATTTCGTTAGTCATGAAAAAATTCTAAAAAATGTACTCTTTTTCCGGCTTCCTTTCGGTACTGGCAATGACGCCTCCGATTGCGAGAACATCTATCAGGCTCTTCAGATTCAGGCAGGTTACGGCAAGGTTACATCTCAGGAGGTGCTTAGAATAACAACGGCCAGGGGAAAGTCGCTCTATTCTTTCAATATCGCAAGCCTGGGCCTGGATGGCTATGTAGTTTCGCTTACCAATACCCTTAAAAAAATAGTTCCCGGCTCTTTTTACTCTTTGTTCGTGGATGTTGCAACACTTATGTACGAAAAGCGTTATAAACCTCAGATGATGAGAATTGCTGTCACAAATGGCAAAGAGACAGTTCGTTACGATGGCACCTATCTTTTTGTGGCCATGGGAGTCACCGGCTACCGAACCTATGGTGACCACAAAAAGATTCTTCCCGACAGAAACAATCTCTGTTTCTGTCGACCAATATCATTTATACAAAAAATCCTTAAAAAAAGTTATTTTTTTGACGGCAGACATATAATGTTGAAAAATGTCTCTATGGCAAAGGGACGGAAGATGGTGATAGAATATACCGACTCCATCCCGTTTCAGACAGATGGAGAGGATTATCTTTTAATGCCTGAGGATTTCCCGGTAACTTTCGAGATACTAGATCAGGAATTTCGTGTTTTAAAGCATCATGAACCCGGCTTAAGTGACCGGTAGAACAATAGTGAAGGAAACTAATCAATGAAAACCTTTCGATTACCCCTCTATTCATTAATTTTATTTTCATTAATATCGTGTCTCTTTTTTACTATGCCCCTTTTTTCTGAAGAGTCAGAACCCCAGACTCGAACGGTTGCCTTAAATGTCGAAGATGATTCACTGGTGAATCTGAAACAGTTCGGTATTTCGGTTACTCTTCCCCAGACTAATGTAATAACCGGAACTGTTCGTCTTCACGGCAAAGAGAGTCCACTTCGGGGAATAGATATTGTCTATACCGATAAAAATGGATTCGAGCATACTCTCAAGAGTAATCGTGATGGCCAATTTACACTGATAAACGTAGCCTATCCATATACTGTACGGGCCGCAGAGAAAGAGTACATTCTTCGAAAGGCCTCTATAGAAATGAGTGATGAGCAGATAACACATCTGACTCTGGTCATGAATAAAAAGGCAAATATTTTTGCTATGATCTTTAGTATTGTAGGCGGGCTTGGAATATTTCTTTTGGGAATGCGCTACATGTCAGAAGGTCTGCAGACCGTGTCCGGCCCAACTCTGAAACGGATGATAGGTCTTGTTACCAATAACCGTTTTCTTGCAACAATTGTCGGAGTCGGGGTAACTACCGTTGTGCAGTCCAGTTCATTAACTACAGTAATGGCGGTCGGTTTTGTTAACAGCGGGATTATGGCTCTACATCAGGCCATAGGTGTTATTCTGGGAGCCAATATAGGTACAACCATTACCGGCTGGATTCTTGTTCTTGACATTGGTAAATGGGGATTGCCAATAATAGGTATTTTCGCCTTCTTATATCTTTTTACCCGTAAAGAGAAGATTCGCTATATTGCTTTTACCATTATGGGTGTAGGTATGATTTTTTTCGGTCTCGAGCTGATGAAAGACGGCTTCCAACCGCTTCGCCTTATGTCTGAATTTGAGGCTCTTTTTGCTCTATTTCATGCCACCTCGTATCTGAATGTGCTGAAGATCGCCTTTATTGGATGCATTCTGACAATGATTGTACAGTCATCATCGGCGACACTGGGTATCACAATCGGACTGGCGCAGACGGGCGTTATAAATTTCGAGACAGCCGCAGCTCTTGTTCTTGGAGAAAACATTGGTACTACCATAACGGCTCTTCTTGCCTCTATAGGTACAAGTACAAATGCACGTAGGGCTGCCTATTTTCACACACTCTTTAACCTGACGGGGGTTCTATGGATAACCGCTGTTTTTCAATGGTATCTTCCGTTAGTGCGTAGTGTTGTGGGGCATGATCCCAATACTGTTGTTATGTCTGACGGAAGTCCAAGCTATCCATATGTAACGGCAGGTATAGCTACTGTTCATACTATTTTCAATATTGTGAATACATTACTCTTTCTACCTTTTACGCGTGTTCTTGCCTCTTTTCTGACTCGAATGGTTAAAGAATCAAAAGTCAAGACCGGCATGGTTACCAAGCTTCAGCAGACCTTGCTCTCTTCACCTTTTGCTGCAGTTCAGCAGACAAAATTCGAAATCATAAAGATGGAGCAGGTTACTCGGGGGATGCTGAACACTTTAAAGGCAATACTAAGTGGAGAAAAACGATCACAATCTGTTATTAACAGTATTTTTAAGGATGAAGAGAAGCTTGATTCCATGCAGTCTGAAATAACGGAGTTTCTGACCGATTTAATGAGCGAGCCACTACCAATAGAAGTAGCGGAGGAGTGTAAAGAACACCTTCGTATGTGTGACGAGCTTGAGTCTGTGAGTGACTATATTGCCCAGATATTAAAACTGATACTCCGTTTACAGGATAATGATACACATCTGTCAGAGAGTCAGATTGCTAATATAATGGAGCTTCATGACGAGGTTAAGAAATTTTTTAATCTTGTTCGGGAATGCGAAAGAAATCAGACAATACAGGCTGAATATGATAATATCTGTGCTGTAAGTGAAGAGATAACATCGCATATTCGTGCTTTCCGAAATGAGCATTGGGAAAATGCCAGCTTAACTAAGATGTCACCACTTGTGAATACGGCATACACCGATATACTTCAGGCCTACAGAAAAATAAAAAATCACATGCTTAATAGTGTAGAAGTTCAGGCGTTATAAGTTATAAGAATGAAGAATAATAGGGCTCCTGGAATGTTTTGAAAAAAACATTCCGGAAGCCCTGACTTGCAGTACCTGTTTAAACATAAGAGTTTTAGAACAAGCAACATCAAATATTCCTGATTTTTCGGAATTCAAAACCAGAGCCGAAATGAACTGTTTGCTGTTGGTGTGAAAGATAGTGCTTATTCGGTAATTAATTAAAAGGATCGTTATTTGTGAATGAGTATTTTACTGAGGTTTTAATCTTTTTGTATAATGCTGTTCATTGTCGCTGATTGTTCGTCCAGGCGAACCGATATTTCCCTGATTCTATTAATGTTGGCGGTAACCTTGTCGCACATAGTTGAAAAGTTCTCCATCCAGTTATCAATATTGCTTACAAACTTTATCTGGCTTTCTGCTTTTTGTATTACATCCTTGGCTGCCTGATCGACCTCTGAGGTCGAGTCATAAAGGTCCCGGCTCTCGTTATACTCGTGGTAGGTTTTTTCGTTTAACTCCTTCATGAAATGAGAATTATCTTTAACAAAGCTTCCAATTTTATGAAGAAATTGAGCGAGGTTTTCAATAGTTCGGGAGGTATGGTCAATGTTTGTTACCGTGCCTCTGATTATTACTGATATCTCTTTCGAAGAGTCAATACTCATTGCGGCCAGCTTTGAAATCTCTTCGGCTACAACCGCAAAGCCTTTTCCATGCTCACCGGCGCGTGCCGACTCGATTGCAGCATTAAGTGAAAGCAGGTTTGTTTTGTCGGCAATTTCACTGATGGCCCCTGATATCTCTTCGATTTTATCTGAATTCAGCTTCATTTCGGCGATTGCGTTTAACGAATCCTGAATATTTCTTTCATTCAGCTCGGCCAGCTTTAAGGCCTCTTTGGCATTGATATGCTGCTTCGAGCTGTCACTGTTAATATGTTCCATCAGTCCGGCAATTTCGGTAATCTTGTTAAAGTTGGTTTTTACCTTGTCGTACTGAAAGGAGGAACTGGTTTTAATATGATGAAGGTTGTCGGTAGCATCTTGAGTAAGGACGTTAATTTCGTTCATTAATCCATGAAATGACTCAAGAATGGAATAGATGTAATGAGCCGTATCTTTTAGTAACTGACTGTCATTAACCAGCTCAGAGGAGCTGCTTTTTACTGTGTTAAAAATATTCTTCATCTGTTCAAGATTTTTATCAGCATTTATGCGAGCCTGTTTTAGTTGCTGAATGTTCTTTGAAGAAAAGCGCGCCATAACCTGCAGATAATAGACAAAACCCAGCAATAGAAGGATTTTTGGTATTTCGTTAGCTGTTCTAAGATATCTAAGATCGGTGAAACCCTCAATGGATCTTACAAAAGTTAAACCACCGTAAAGAACGCTGTATGCAATCAGTGACAGATATGATGTAAAAGCAATGAAACCTGAGAAAATAATGAGAGATCTGTTATATCGTAGAGCATGAATAATCAGAAAGAAATAGTAGACTATGTAACTTCCCGGCTCCTTAATTGCATAACCCATACCCAGTGTCGGATCAAAAGAGAAAGCTATCTTCATGAAAAAGGGAATAAGTATATCAATGACAATAGTGATTACTATTATTGAAAGAGTAAGCCTGCCCTGTTTTAGAAGGCGGTGAGATATAAAAGAGTTAAGAGCCACAATAAGTCCTAGTCCAAAGAGAGAGCCATACACCGCAACGGGGGAGTTACCGGCATATGAGGAGAGCCCGGCCAGAATGAAAAGCAGAACAAAAAAGTATCTTGCGTTAATTATTACCTTTTCGAGTTTATGATCAATCTCAAAATTCATGGTTTCCCTCGTTTTCGTAAAGCTCTCTATCATGCATGCCTTTGTGTTTTAGGCTAAGACTTTTGAACAGGCGGACCCGGTCGTATTTTTTAGAAAATTAGTTTAAAAACAGGAACGGTTGCTTTTAACATGGTAATAATTTTATATTAGATATGTCAAATGTAAATTTGATATTAATGTCAAATGTAATTGGTAGATGTTATTTTGTGTAAATGTAAGATGCTGATTTAATATAAATATTAATTCATATGTTTTTTATGGGGGGTGTTATTCATGGATGTAATAGACCATGGGGACTGTTGTCATACCCTTTTCGCTTACGGGTTCGGATGTTCGTTCAAAACCCAGCTTCGAATAGACATTTTTTGCAAAAAGTGAGGCCTTTACCGTTAGGGTATCTAGATGATTGTTTTTAACCCTGCGCACAGCTTCTATAAAAAGCTCTTTTCCAATTCCCAGCTTTTGAAATTCTTTTGCTACATAAAAAAGAGAAAGCTGGTTATTGTCTATTATCTCGATCATACCTGCAATAGAGTCATTATATATTGCAACAAGGGTAAGCCCTCCAAGATTTTGACGATCAAGAAGAGATTGAGGCAAGATATACTCGTGAAAGGAATCTATGCCTTCAAGTGTAAAGTCTTTTGCAACAAAGGAGTCGAAAGTTTCAGCAATCATGCTGCTGACTTCGTCGGCCATCAGGTCGTTTAATCGTATAATTGTCAGTTCCATCTCAGTTTTCTCTCAGGTGGAGGGTGCCTTCATTCAGCGCATCCTTTCCGTCAGATTTTTTCACAGTAAAGTGCAGTGTGGCCGAGTCGGCATCATACAGGCTAACCGATAGCTCTTCACCGGGAATTATGAAGCGTGAAAAGCGCATTGAAACATAATCAAGATTTTTCCATGAGTTACCGGCGTATCTCTTTACAAGTGTGGCGGTGGTTATCCCCATGGTGTGCATGCCATGCATTATCGCTCCCGGAAATCCTGCCATACGTGCAATAATTGCCGATGTATGTATCGGGTTTCGATCTTCAGAAAGAAGTGCATACTGCTTAGTCGATTTCTTAACAGTCTGAATTGTGAATGTCTCCGGTTTTTCAGATGATGGGCGAGTATTGGTATATTGCGGTTTCTCGCCGGTTCGTCGTCTGAGTTTTGTAATAAATTCAGAATTTGTACGGGCAACAACAGTGTCGTCTCGTGTGAATGTTGCACTAAGTAATATAACATCTCCGATTGCAGATCTGTCTATTTCGGAAATTTCCGCTTCTAGTGAAAGGTTGTCTCCGTGCAGAATGGGGTGGAATATTTTTATGCTTTGAGCCGAATGAACCAGCTTAAGAAGATTAATACGTAAATCTTCATTGTATATCAAATCGGAAACAGCGGGGTAGGCTAGTTGTGCCAAATAAAAGGGAGAAAGAGCCGTCTCGCTGCTTCCTGTAAATCCGCATAGTTGATCAAATTTATCTGCGATCTCTTTGTCGCAGATTAAATCATTTTTTACACTTTTCAGCCCTTTCATTTCGCTGTTGGCCGAACCATATTTTCTGCTGCGCAAAATGCTTATTAATCGTTTCATTTTTCATCCACGTTTTTTTTGTAAAGAATAAGCTTAATACCTGTTGCTTTTTTGTTGTTATTCAGGAGTTCCAGCGTTAGCGATTTACTACTTATATTGATAAGTCGGTAGTGATTGCCCGTTGCTTCCGATAGACTACCTTTTTTCGGGTAAAGATGCAGGCGCTGTTTTTTTAGTGTATATATATGCTCTGTTTTGCCCTGAGATTTACCATTTACAGTCGAAGTTATCGTTGCGCTGCCATCTTTACGAAAGGTATAAACCAGAGCTATCTCTCCCTCTTCTTCTGTAAGCTTCTGCTCCCAGCTTCCAGAGATGCTACTGATCGGATCTGCAAATAGACAGATGGGTAACTGTAGCAGAATAAAACAGAGTAGGGTTCTCATGATTCTCCGTACAGATGTTTTTCAAGATACTCATATTGGGGCTTCGGTAAAGTCTTGATTTTTTCATTAAGATTGTGATGGCAGTTCCTGTAGCCCTCTCATTGAAAAAACATCAGTTTTTGTAAATTTGTATCATTTTGTTTAACAGGTTATTACGAAAAACTCAGAAAAGGTAACTACAGAAGATTATGTGGCTAATGTGAAAATTCTGTCAAGCAGAAACGTTTTATGAAATCACACATAACTAAACAAGAAGATAAATTCCTGCTATAACTGAAATTATCAGTGATCCACCCAGAAGCAGGCTGTAGCTGTCTCGTTTCCTGTGATGACGGGTATAGTTCAGAAAAAGACCGGTAGCTGAAATAATAAACTGAAACAGAATCAGATAAATAAGATAACTGTACAATTCGCTGTCCCAGCCCCCCTTTTGCGTTGAATCTGCAAAACGATCAAACATAGTAACGTTGCGTGGTTTTGCTATTCCTGAAATTGTCACTAACAGAATATTGACAACAGTAGTAACTGCTGTCAATTTGTGGTATATTCGTACAATAAGATCAGGGCCTTTGCGTCGATTTACTCCTGAATATGTCATAGAAACCTCCTTAACTTCAAGCCAGAATAGAAGTGCTTCCGTAGATAATATAACTATAACCTACATGAAAGTCAAATTAGCAAAAATACCGATTATGCGATATGTATTAATCAAATTTTTCTCGCATAGTCGAAAATAATTAAGGCTGAAAATGTGTTTCCCCGCCTTTGGCGGGGGAAACACATTTATAGGTTTTAGAGAGAAAATAAATTCCGATTATGAGACATATTTTTCTAATTGATTCTCAATATTGTGCCGAAAGTTACTAATAGGGTAATCTTTTTATTATTCCGTTACCCTTTGCTGAAAATCCGAAGGAGGTACTTAGGTGGAATGTGCTGATAAGCTTGTCATAATTCTCTCGGAACAGGGCGAGCTCTATAAGGAGCTTGAGACAATAGAATTGAAGAAAACAGAAGTAATAATAGACCGTAATGGAAAAGAGCTCGCTGATCTGGTATTAGATCAGGAAAAGCTGGCCGCACGGGTGGATAGACTTGAAAAGAGTCGTATTCAGGTAACAGAAGAAATATCACGTCATTATAACTCAGACCAGCCTGTATATACAATCACTCAAGTCGCGGCGCTGGTAGGGGTACGAACCGGTGATCTTCTGCTTGGTTATGGCAAAGAGTTGCGTGATACAATTACCCGTATAAAAGCGTTATCCGATACTAATAAGCGCTGTATGAAAGATAACCTTGACTTCTTTTCCCTGATGATTGAGTCGCTGCGTGAAACGGTTCGTTCTGACGACGGATATTCGGCATCCGGTTCATCCCGAAAGAGCTCTACTCAATCGGCGCTCTTTAATTTGACTGTTTAGGAGGCAAACATGAGTTCGACATTTATGGGGCTTGAAATAAGTAAGCGTGGACTTTCCAGCCATCAGAAGGCGCTTCAGGTTACAGGCCATAATATATCAAATGCAGAGAACAAAGAGTATTCCAGGCAGAGGGTCGTAATTACTTCAGCTGATCCAATTTATGAACCGGCATTTAACAGAGCCGAAACTGCGGGTCAAATAGGGCAGGGCTCAACGGTCGCACGAGTCGAACGAATTCGTGATGCCTTTGTGGATGACCGCATTGTAACAGAAAAAAACGCCCTTGGCTACTGGCAAACTAAAGATAAATTTGTATATCAGATCGAAAACATCTATAACGAGCCTTCTGATAACTCTATACGTACAAAATCGGATCAGTTCTGGCAGTCCTTGCAAGAGCTTTCCAAGTATCCAGAGCAGCGATCGACTCGTGAAGTGGTAAAAGAAAAAGCTGTTTCACTGTCAAACGAGATCAATCATGTCAGTCGTCAGCTTCTTGATTTACAGCGTGATGCCAATCGTGAAGTGGCACTTCGTGTTGATCAGATCAATGTTTACGGAAAGACTATCCGTGATCTTAATATGAGAATTGTAAAGGCCGAAGCCGTGGGAGACAGCCCTAATGATCTTCTGGATCGGAGGGATGCAGTTCTGGAAAAGTTGTCACAGCTTGTTGATGTCTCAATAGGGCGAAGTGATGAAGATGAGCTTATAGTATATATAGGTTCGGAAAATCTTGTGCAGGGTGAGATTCTTCATAAGCTTGCTCTTGAAGAGGATGCTGATAACCAGAGCTTTTACAAAGTGGTTTGGGAAAAGTCGGGAGCAAATGTAACCTTTTCAAGTGGAGAGTTACAGGCGCTGATAGATGTTCGCGATAAGGTCTTGCAGCAGAACATAGATGATATTGATTCTCTTGCTATTAATATTATGGATCTTACCAATGAAGTACATCGTGATGGTTTTGGAAAAAACGGACGTACGAATATCGATTTTTTCAAGCTTATCAATAAGTCAGATAACATTGAAGGAAATGTTGATCTTAATAATGATGGAGAGGATGATGTCTCTGCAGTGTTTAAGGTTGCTGGAAAAAACAGAATAGATGCATCTGCAGCCATCGGAGTTAACGGCACGTTATTATTCAGAAAGAATGATGGAGAGGAAGCTCTGTTACCAATTGATTATGTTTCGACTGATACAGTTTTTACTGTTATTGAAAAAATAAACAGAGCCAAGCTGGGAGTTGCAGCTTATGTAAGTCATGATGGTAATTTTACAATTAAGGCTACCACTGCGGAGGATACACCCGCGAAAAACTTTATGATTCGTCACCTGGAGGACTCAGGTCAGTTTCTGGTTGGTCTGACAGGTGTGTTGCAAAACTCTGGTCCCGATGGTGCATTCGAATACACCGAACTTAATGCTGTACGTAATCTTGCACCAAATAGTGAGCATATAACATTGACGCCGCTTAAGAATCCTTCAGCCTACATGTCTGTAAGTAAAGAGATAATCGATGATGTCGATAATATCGCAGCAGCAAAAGGAATAGATTCAGACGGTAGCGGAGATTATAATTTGACTAACGGTGTTGGCGACGGAACCAATGCGCTCGCATTGGCCTCTATTCGTCATAAAAATGGAATGGTTCAAAATAGTTCAACTTTTGATGATTTCTATATCTCTCTTATCTCGCGGATTGGTTCAGAGGGGGAAGAGTCCAGAGACAGATTGTCCAACCAGGAAACTCTGCTCGCTAATCTTGATAACCTCCGTGAGTCGATATCGGGAATAAACCTGGATGAAGAGATGGCAAATATGGTTGCGTTTCAGCATGGCTATAATGCCGCCGCACGCATGATCTCTACATTTGATAGAATGCTGGAAACTATTATAGGTCTTGGAGGACGATAATGTACCGTGTAACGAATAAGATGATAAGTAACACAATGACCAATAATCTTCAGCGTCATAAACGTGAAATGGATCAGGTACAGAATTCTTTAGCCACCGGTAAAAAGGTTCGTGTGCCACGGGACAATCCTATCGCCGCTTCCAATCAGATGCAGTATCAGACACGATTGAGTGAAGTTAATCAGTATATAACTAATATCGAAGAGAGTAAGTCTTTCCTTGAACAGGCCGACTCTTCGCTTCAGAGTATGACCAGAATTTTTCATAGAATTCGTGTGCTGGCGGTACAGGGTGCGAATGGTATCTATTCATCGTTTGAAAGAAAAGAGGCTGTCGCGACTGAAATAAATCAGCTTCTTGAAGAGCTCGTCGCAATAGCCAACACCAAGGATGCGACCGGAAGGTCACTATTCGGTGGTTTTGAAACAGGCTCTACCGAGAATCCGAATCCCTTCGTGCCGGTCTATATGACGCTTACTGCAGGTAATCAGGGTGATGCCATGACAGGGGTTGAGTATCGTGGAGATAGCGGTCGTCTTGTCCGGGAGGTCGCTAAGAGTGAATATATGGAGATCAGTGCTCCTGGTAATTATGCCATGTGGGCATCAAATCAGGTTGTGACCTCGAACTTTGATGCTACCGATTATTCTTCAAATGTTAATCAGAAAATACGCATTGACGGTGTCGAGTTAAATATTGCTCCCGGCGATACGATTGATATAATAATCGACAAGATTAATAATGGTGGTCTTTCAGTACGAGCTTCCAAAGGCGGGCGTAACAACCTGATTCTCGAAACCACTGCACCTCACCAGATGTTTCTTGAAGATGTTGGTGATGGACAGGTTTTTAAGGATATCGGAATGATAAATCCGGTGAAAAGTCAGCCACCAAACAACTTTGCACCGACAGCGACAATAGATGGAATGTCAATCTTTGACATGGTTATTCAGTTGCGTGACGACCTAGTTCGTGGCGATCAGGAGCTTGTAGGTGGACGCGACCTTGGCATGATTGATATGGGTCTTGAAAACATCTTGAAGCATCTTGCAGAAACTGGAGCGAAACAGAATCGAATTTCGGAATTGGCCACACGTTCTGAATATATGAAGACAAATGTGACTGAGATTCTTGCCAAAACCGAGGGTATTGATTATACTGAAGAGATAATGAATTTCAAATGGATCGAAAGCGTCCATCAGTACGCTCTGTCGGTAGGAGCCAAGAGTATAAAGCCGACTTTGATGGATTTCTTACGATAGTAGTTAGAATATCATAAAAAAATCAGACGGGAAATCAATGCTTTCCTTAATGTAATGAGGTGCTCACTTGACAAAAGATATTAAAACAAAACAATTTGGCATGTTAACTATTGATGAGGAGACATTGTTCAGTTTCCCTGATGGTCTTTTTGGCTTCGAGAATCTGAAGAAGTTTACCATTGTTGAAGAGGCCGATTCGCCCATGATGTGGTTACAATCATGTAATGAGCCTGACCTGGCTTTCGTAATTCTTCGGGTTCTTGACTTCATGAAGGAGTACGACCTGTCAATTTCCCAAGGCGACCTGGAAGCCGTTCTGGTCGATGACCCTTCAAAACTTGAAGTTTTTGCGATTATTACAATCCCGCTTGATAATCCATCCGATATGACTGCAAATCTGATGGGGCCTATAATAATCAATATGAAGAAACGGATTGGCCGTCAGGTCATATCCTTGAGTGATAAGTATAAAACCAAGCATTGCGTACTTGATGAATTGCAAGCAAAAACGGGGGCCTAAGCTATGCTGGTACTTGCACGAAGAACAAATGAAAGTATAATGATCGGCGATGATATTGAGGTCGTTGTCATAGACATAAAAGGCGACCAGGTCAAGCTGGGCATTCAGGCGCCTAAAAAGGTAACCGTTCACCGCAAAGAGATCTTCGACGAGATCAAGCAGGAGAACATCGCAGCCATATCAACCCCCTTCAAACCGGATACCCTCCGAGACCTGTCGGACTTTTTTAAGAAGAAATAGCGATATGCTGGTGTGTTTTATTGCTATGTCCTTCGTAATAGATGTAAGTTTAAGTATAAAGTCCAAATCCCTGTTCAAAAGCTCTTCGGTGAAGAGCCGGATTTGCTCATGCTTTTTATTTGCTCATACCTGATTTGCCTCTGAAACAATGCATAAAGTAACTGAGGTTTTAAATCCTGAAATACTTGTGTCGGACAAGACTTCGATTTTTGATATCCAGGTTTAAAATGAGATGGGTAATCAGACTATTATCCAAATGCAGACGTTTCCATAATGGTTTAAGCGAAATGAGACCAATATATTATTGGGCAAAAACCGATGCATCGTAACCTGACAAGATGTCAATGAGCAGGTGTTTTCATATGGATTATGAGATACGTAAATGCGCTGTAATGGACGGAAAGACGAGAATTCACTATTTATAAATATTTTTGAAATTTGTGAATAGAAGTAAAGTGCCGTAATAGCTCCCTTTTTTTGCTTGCATATTTCTAATGCGGGTTTATTATGCGACATAATGAGGTTTTGTAGGCTATGAAAAGAATAATTACTCTGTTTGCGCTTTTGACTGTAACAATCGCAGTTGCGCAAACAAAAAATGCACTCTATTACAATAAAGAAGGGTGGAGCTACCTTGAAAAAAGGCAGGCCGTTCAGGCTTTGGCTAGTTTTAAGAGTGCTGTTTCTCAGAATAAAGACTACAAAGACGCACTAACCGGATTGGGCTATGCCTATCTTTTACGACATGCCGCAGATGATGCTTTTGAAATATTTAATGATCTGATTCAAAAATATCCCGATGACGAAAAAATTAGGTTAGGTCGGGCTGCCGCTTTGACAGAACTAAGTCGCTTTGAGGAGGCGCTTCGTGACTACGGTCTGGTTACTGAAAAGCGTGGTGAGAACAGCGGGGCCCTTTACGGTACCGCTTATCTGTATTACCGTATGGGTCGAAACCTGCAGGCAAAACGGGTAATTGAAGATTCGCTTCGCGTTAATCCCTACCATTACGATACACTCCTGCTTAGTGCGAAAATTGATATTGACGAGCATCATCTTGACGATGCCGAAGAACAGATTCAGAAAGCCATTAATGTTCGTCAAGAGTTTCCTGATGCTTACATGCAATTCGGAAAACTTTTGCTTTATCGTTATATGAATGAAGGGAGTCCTGCACTGCTTTCAGATTCGCGTGAAGAGTTTAACCGTGCCATATCCATTAATCCAAATGACACAGAATCTATAAAGATGGTCGGCATGATTGATCTTCTTTCTGGTAATCCGTCACAAGCTCGTGATTATTATGAGAAAGCGTTCGAAGAAAACAGTAATGACTTTTCCACTCTCTATAACCTTGGTTATAGCTACGAGTTACTTGCCGATTATAAAAATGCCGATAACTATTATGTAAAGGCGGGAAAGCTTGCTCCCGAGGATACATTTATGCATGCGAAGATGCAGAACTTTCTATTAGAAAACAATTTTGCTTTTGGAAACCCCCGTCGGGTAGGTTACTCAAAACACCACTACAGTGAATATCAACGGAAGAGGGATCAAAATCTTTCAGACTATGCATTGATGCATCTTCGTTATGCAATCCGTCTGAATCCGATGGATCAGGTCGCGCGTAAGGAGCTTGCCGATTTTTATAACATTTCTGGCTTTAACCGGCTCTATATTAATGAGCTTAAGGTTTTACAGCGTCTGCACCCCTCAAACACTAATCGAGAGGCTCTTAATCTTGCTGTTATAAAGCGACGAGACAGGCTTTACAATCGTGCTGGTTATACTCTCGATATGCCACAGCGCAATATATTCAGGGTTTTGGTAGTACCTTTTCACGATCGTGGTGACAGCTTCCGGATGTTCGATTCAGGCACAATATTTTCGGATAACCTGGATTTCACTCTTTCTCAGTTCGGGCGAACGGAGGTAATTACCGGAAAAGAGAGATCGCAATTGTTAAATAAGCTTAGCCCCCGAGGCCCAGTAACTGATGTTATTGTAAAACTCTCAGATGAAAATATTGATTATATAGTTAATGGATTTTTTACAGCTGGTAAAACTTATATTGATGCGGAGTATCAGCTGATTAATAATCAGACCGGAGCTGTTAGTGAGACCTTCACCTATCATGAGACTGGTTTTGATGCTCTTAATCGTATAAATTATCGTGCGGCACGTGATATCTCTCAGGCTGTTCCGTTGAGGGGTACCATTCTAAAATTTGAAAATGGTAATCCTCTGATTAATCTTGGACTGTATGATTCGCTTGAAGAGGAATCCCATCTCTATGTGTACAGTTCTCCAGGAAACAGTGATCGTGGTCGTAAGATTATTATGCGTGTGGACGAGCTTGGGACCTATCTTTGCACAGCTGTGTCTGTAAAAAAAAGTGATGCTGACATGCTGACCGTGGGAATGAATGTTTACGAGCTTAAAAAAAGAAAATCACGTCTTATCCGTTGATGTCCTACTATTCCGTTTCGCTAAAAAGTTTTTGTGTTAACTCCAGTACGCGCTGTGCTGTCTTGTCTGCCTCTTCGTCTAATCCGTTAAGCCGGTACAACTCCTCTGCAAGCTCAAGATACTGAAGATTATCCGGGCTCATTTGTAACGCTTTTTCTATATTAAACAGGGCTGCTCGGTAGTCATCATGCCGTTTTTGTAGTACCCGCTCTGAGTGATAGATGTTTGCTATGTGAACATAGCTGCGCTCTTCATGGGGAATGTAGTACTTTAAACGCTCCAGAATATATATCGCTGAACGATATTCCTTCAAAGAGCGATAAACACTCGATAGTTCGTAATATATTTCACGGTCGGCAGGGTTTACTTCTAAGGCTTTTTCAAGCAGAACTGCGATAGACCTGTCTGATTTAAGAGTTCTCTTCTGTTTAGCAGCTTCAAACAGTGGAGTACTCTTTTCCCTGTTTATTTCATAAGCCGCATTAATATGATTCTCGGCTTTTTCATAATTACCGTGGAGGCTGTATATTCTAGCTGCACCGATATGCGATTTATAGTAATCAGGATTTGCTTCCAACGACTTTTCAAAGTGATAAAGAGCCTTGACTGTTTGTGCTTTCCGGTCATAAATTTCTCCGGCAAGGTAGTTGGCATCATCCTGTTTTTCGTTTATTTTCACAGAGACAAGAAAGTAGTGCAGGGCTTTGTTATAGTCACCCCGGTAGTTATACAAAAGTCCTAGGTATTTTGCACTTCGATGAGCATTGGGGTTCATATCAAGAGCACGATGAAGGTGTTCTTCGGCGAAGTCGTACATCTCTTCATTGTATTGAATAATTCCCTTCCGTTCAAACAGGTTCCAGCTATCTTTTGCGAGAAGAGGATTCGTCCAAACCTCAAAGAGCAATACTAACAAAAAAATTGCAATATTCTTGACAGAAAATAATGATAAAATATAACTGACACAGTTTTGAAAGAGGTCAGGTAGCTCAGTCGGTAGAGCAGGGGACTGAAAATCCCCGTGTCGGCGGTTCGATTCCGTCTCTGACCAAAAGCCGGATTTTATCCGGCTTTTTTTTTCGAAAAATTTTATCTGCAGTTTTGAATTGTTCATATATTAATTATCGGCATATTATATTCTGCCTGTACATCAGAAAGTAGTGCGGGCTTCATTTTTAACCATTATTTTCACTGTTGGGAGGATGCCATGCTTGATCCCCGGTTTGTCCGAGAAAATTACGATTATATCGAAAAAATGCTTAAACTCCGTAATATGGAAGCTGCATGTGATATTGCCGCTCTGAAAGAAATCGAAGAGAAACGCCGCGAACTTACCTCGTCCATGAATGCACTTCGGGAAGAACGAAATAAAAGCTCAAAAGAGATTGGCATACGGAAACAGAAGGGCGAGCCATGCGATGATATTATGGCTGCTGTCAGTTCTGTAAATGATCAGATAACAGAAATATCCGATACACTTGCTTCATATGACGCTGAATATAATGAGATAATGCTAGCGATTCCAAATCGCCTTCATGACAGCGTTCCAGAAGGTCTTGATGAATCGGCAAATGTTGTTGTTCGTGAATGGGGAGAAAAACCTGATTTAAGTTTTACACCAAAGGCTCACTATGATTTAGGTGTTGATGCTGGAATCCTGGATTTTGAACGAGGGGTTAAACTTGCAGGGGCCCGATTCTATGTCTATAAAGGTCTTGCTGCAAGGCTTGAGCGCGCACTTATCTCCTTCATGCTTGATACTCATACCGTTGAACACGGTTACACTGAAGTCTTTGCTCCATTTCTGGTTAATGACGAGTCCATGACCGGAACCGGACAGTACCCTAAATTCAAAGATGAATACTATCGATTAGATCGAGATAATCTTTCCCTAATACCTACCGCAGAGGTAACGCTTACCAATTTATATCGTGATGAAATTTTACAGAAAGAAGAGCTACCCCGCTACATCGTTGGCCAGTCTTCGTGTTTTCGCCGTGAGGCTGGGTCGGCTGGGCGGGACACGCGCGGCCTAATCCGTGTTCATCAATTTCAGAAGGTCGAGATGGTCAAGTTTGTTGATCCGGAGAGTTCTTTTGACGAGCTGGAAAAACTGGTTGCAAATGCTGAAGCAATACTTCAGAAACTTGGGCTTCATTACAGGGTTCTGCTTCTCTGTTCAGGAGATACCAGTGCATCATCGTGTAAAACCTATGATCTGGAAGTGTGGATGCCGGGATTGGATCGGTATGTAGAGATCTCTTCATGCTCTAATTTTCTGGATTATCAGGCGCGTCGTGCCATGATTCGCTGTAAGGGTGCAAAGGGTGATAAACCGGAGTATCTTCATACATTAAACGGTTCGGGTGTTGCAGCCGGTAGAGCTATGGCTGCAGTAATGGAAAACTATCAGTGTGAAGATGGTACAATAACGATTCCTGAAGTCTTACGAGGATATCTGCGACTTTAAGATCTACCGCCTTATCCTAAATCGGACTCTTTAATAAAATTAAAGTATTTATTAACACCGGTAATCTTGAACAGATTGTCGATATCCGAGTTAATATTCATAATGTACAAATCCATCTTCCTGTTTTTGAGTGTCTGAAGAATTCTTACGAAGGCGCCTAAAGCCGAGCTGTTAAGATAGGGTACCTCTTTAAGGTTTATCACAGTCTTTGTTAAATCACCCGATATATTACTATAGATATAATCCTCCATCTCCTGTGTCTCTTCGAAGGCGATGTTTCCTTTTATATCGTAAACCTGATATTCTTTCTGTACTCTATTTGTTATTTCCATGAAAACCTTTTATCGTGCAGGGATTGTTTAGCATAAATTACAAAATTCCATCTAATATTTCAAGTAAAAAGAGAGTAATTATACAAGTGTAATGATTTTTTCTTTTTTTGCGCATTGAATACAGAGTCTGTACCCTTTTTTTGCTTTTTGTGGAATATAATAGTGATTCAGTTCGTGAATGCTTTTACCGCATTTATTACATTTCATGATTCCCTCCATGATTCAGGTTTATCTTTATCAAATTTTAGATTAAATAAATCTGATTTTATACTGACACACTCTGATTATCGGATGATTATTCCTGTTAGTAAAGCAATCAGCCTGAAAATGAGTCAATAATCGCTATCTGAAATCACTATTTTTTTCAAATGTTATAATTATGATTTTTTTCCCCGTTTTGGGAGGGGGAGGGAGTAAAAAATTAATAGATGTGATGATTTTAGTTGAAAATCACTTTTTCAAAGGTATAATCTTAAAAAACCTTGATTTAAAGAGGGATTCAATGATTGTGTATAATTCATTTAAGTTTTTTAGCACTCTGACTAAAAAAATAATGTTAGAAATGAGTTAAAATTTGTTTAATTTATCAGAGGTCACCCCATTTAGAAGTTTGCAAAAAAATTATCTGAATTACCTGGTTTTAGAATTAACCTACAGTTAAAATATTAATTTTGGTTTACATTGAACGATTATTTTTTACTATCGTCATCTAATAGTTTTTTTAGGAGTAGATACTAATGTCATCAAAAGCCGTTGTTACTAAGTCAAACAGAAAAGGTCGTGGAAAACGCAAAGTGAATCTTTCACGTCTTCATGCCGCCATGAATAAACTTGCAACCGATGCAGTTGATAAGGAAATTGTTAAACGCTTTAAGATCCTTATTGATACCTCTGACGAGGATCTTACAAAAGTTCGAGTCGACGAAATACTGAAAAATCCACAAAAGGTCGAAATAAACACTTTTCACGAGTCTTTACAACCTTATGTGAAGCATCTTCTCTTTTTAGAGAAAAAAAAGAGCAAATAGGGTATCTATGAGTTCTAAGTATCTTGTAATTATCGGAGACGGAATGGCTGATCTTCCAATAGATGAATTGGACGGTAAAACCATTCTTGAAGCCGCTGCGATACCCCACTGTGACAGTATCGCAGCGTATGTAACGGGGCTCACTCAGACCGTCCCGGAAGGAATGCCTCCAGGTAGTGATACTGCAAATCTCTCAATTTTTGGATATAATCCACGCGATTATTATACTGGTCGTGCACCTCTCGAGGCACTTAATCAGGGTATCACTTTGGGGCCTGATGATATGGCTTTTCGTATGAATTTAGTCTCTATCCGGGACAACAGTATGAGTAATTTTACAGCCGATCATATTGAATCAGAATATGCTTCACTTATTGTGGATCGTCTTAACAGCAAGGGATTTAAAGATATAGAGTTTTATGCCGGCGTTTCTTATCGCAACCTAATGGTATGGCGCAACTATCCCTTTAAAATGGCTCCTGTAACCATACCTCCCCATGATATTCAGGGGAAAATTGTAGATACGTATCGGCCACTCGATTCTGGAGCTGATCGTCTTGCTGAAATTTCTGAAGAGGCACGTAAAATTATAGCAGAAGTCTCTTCTCAGAATCCCTCATACAAGGGGAACCCTACAGATATCTGGATATGGGGGGCGGGACGAAAACCAGCCTTAAAGACCTTTGCTGAAAAGTTCTCATTAACAGGTAAAACAGTTTCAGCTGTCGATCTTATTCATGGTATTGGCAGGGCGGCAGGTCTTAGTCCTGTTTCTGTGGATGGGGCTACAGGATATCTTGATACCAACTATGAGGGCAAAACTGCGGCTGCACTCGCTTCTTTGCAAAATCATGATTTTGTCTTTCTTCATATTGAAGCACCAGATGAAACCGGTCATGAAGGCAGTCTTGAGAAGAAGATGCGTGCTGTTGAAGATTTCGACAAAAAAGTTGTAGGTCCGATGCTTAAGAGTCTTGCACAGTTTGAGAACTACACAGTTCTTGTTATGCCCGACCATCCGACTCCCATTTCGGTCAGAACACATACTCCCGACCCGGTTCCTTTTGCGTTTTACAGCACTGACCCAATTTTCGAAGATCTGCATAACAGCTATTCATCCAAGTCATTTTCTGAAAAGAGCGCAAAAAAGAGCGGTCTCTTTGTTGCCGATGCCTCACATCTGCTTGATATACTTATTTCTAAAAACTTTTCGTTATTAAAATAGATGACTTCATCTGCGGCGATTCGAAAAATTCTTCTTTGTACACTTCTTTTTTTAACTTGTTGTGCAACAACAGAACCTTCAGTTCAGGATAATCAATCAGATGCGGTTTCGCTTCCATACAAGGATTATGTAATTGATGAAGTTGAGGAGTTCTCATTCGACGAGAATGACGAAAGTGAAATTCCAACAACTCCTCCAACTCCGGATTCATTGCCGGCCGCGGCTTTTCGTATTCACGTTAGTTCATCTTCATACACTGTTCAGCAACTCAGGTATTTAAGCCAGTTAGCTCTTGTGCGTAACAATGGCAGGGAGCAGCGGATACGATCATTATTGTCACGGTATAATCGTGTAGATGTAACCCGAACTGCTCATATTCTTATTTCTGTTCAGCCATCTACCGGGAAGCTTCAGCGTTACAGATTAATAAAATCAACCTATATTAAAGAACTTGATGCAATAATAATGAAAGACCTTTCTGACCTGCGTTTTTCAATAATACGCAGAAACCTTCCATCTGTTATCTATATAGTTTATAGAATTCAGCTTTTTGACAGCACCCAGGGTGACAACAAACTGTTTCGAATAGATGAACATATGCAGGAGAGAGTTTCTTGCAGAGTTCTTCTTATATAAAAGTACTTCCAAAAAAGAGTATAGTATGAAGATTTATATAATAGGAGCAGCTGGCTCTGGAAAGACAACTTTAGCAAGACAAATTAGTGATATTCTTAAAACTCCTTATACAGATCTTGATGAAATATTTTGGGACAATCAAAATGATTCATTCGGAATTAAAAGAGATGAATTAATTAGAAATGAGATGTATAGGAGTGTATTAATTCAGGAGACATGGATAGTAGAGGGTGCATATTTATCATGGCCATCTGAAGGTTTTAAACATGCAGATAAACTCCTTTTTTTAGATTTTAAAAAAAGAATTTTGAATTACAGAATAATCAGAAGATTTATAAAAAGAAAAACTGGTTTTGAAGATTGTAAAAAAAGAGAGACCGTTGGAAGTATAATAAAACTTCTAAAATGGAATAAAAATCAGGCTTTAAAAATGAAAGAATACTTTGATTCAGAAGAAGAGAATTTTCCCAATTTAAATCGCCTTGCTAGTAATCGAGAAATAAGGAAATTTCTTAAAGATATAACTGTAATTAAAAATAATTCATTCGATAGAAACTGTACATAACTGTGAATATTATGATCCCGCAACATTCGTTACTTTACCAAAAGAGCTTATACTTTGAATGATTATGTCAAGTCCGATAGGTGGACAGGTATGTATATTTGTGGGATGTTAAAAGTTAACTGAGGAGTGTTTTAAAATTTGATAAATGGCTGAAATTTTTTATCTGTATGCTTACTTGATATCAGCCAGTTCCTGTCGCATTTTTTTTATTGTAGCAGAGTAATCATCCGAGTTGAAAATTGCAGACCCTGATACAAAGGTATCGGCTCCGGCCTCGGCTAGCGAGCCGATATTGTGTTCAGTAATACCACCGTCAACCTCTAACCGGATTTGTTGTCCGGATTTGTCAATTATCTGTCTGATTTCTCTTATTTTATCATAAGTGGAGGGAATAAGAGATTGTCCGCCAAAGCCGGGGTTCACCGACATAACCAGAATCATATCCACTTTGTCTATTATGTAGGAGAGCCAGTCTATAGGTGTAGCAGGGTTCAGAACTATTCCCGGTTTGCATCCACAGTCGCGAATCAGTTGAATGGAACGATCCGGGTGATGGGTAGCTTCTGGATGAAAGCTGATATAGGTCGATCCCGCCTTGGCAAAATTACATATTAAATCATCAACTGGGGTAGTCATTAAGTGGGTATCGATAGGAACAGTAATACCATAATCACGTAGGGCTTTACAAACCATTGATCCGAAGCTCAGATTGGGAACATAGTGGTGATCCATTACATCAAAATGAACCATGTCGGCGCCGGCATCAATTGCTCGGGCTGTATCTTCTCCCAAACGGGCGAAATCGGCCGCCAGTATGGATGGTGCTATTATGTAAGGGCTCATCAGTACCTCGGATGTGTCTTTCAACAAAAATTTTAGTTTAATCATCAGAATATGCCCAAACTAAAAAAGGGTTGAGTTTTTTTCAATCTTTAAAAAGAGTGAATAGAGTTCTTTTTATATAGCAATGTTTTGACGGGAATATCTTCTTGTAATAAGTGGATATCCCCTGCGGGTTATACCCTGTATAATTAAGAATAGGGAACTTCGAAAAATTACCAAAGAATTTTGAAAAAATTCTAAATTTTCAGAAGGTAACACTGTTTAAGTGCTTATTATAAAGGAATTTTTCGCAAGTTCCTTTATAATAAGTTAATTATTAGAGGTTCCTAATACTATTTGTCTAATTTTTTGGCTCTTTTGCCTTTGAAATACTACTGACGGAGTGTATATTGTATAATGTATCTTTTTTTGCAATTAAGCTGCTGAAATTTATAAATATTTGTGATATTTGTCATGCCTTATGATCATATTCTGTTGCAACCGGGAGAGATAATGAAAAGTGTAGTTATTTATTTTATTACTGATAATCAGTCTGGTGAAAATGCTGTAATCAGGCTTAAAAAACTGGGTCTGGATGTTCAAACCCCAGGCATAGAACAGATAACGAAAATTACTCCTGATGAGGTAAAAGTCTCTCTGATTGTTGTTGATATGGAAAACATACCAGTTTCCGATTGCATCGCCAGGCTTGAAAGTTCTACAAGACTTCATAATATTGCCAAATATATAGTGCTTGATGCTGCACTTATTTCTCATGCAATAGAACAGCGTGGTTCGTCCATGCACACCGAATTTATCGAGAAACCCTATAATCCGCGTGAGTTTGCTCTTCTGATCGAAAAAACTATTATAGTCGAAAAATACAGAATAATAATGAAGCAGTTGTCAAATGAGTACGAAAAACGAATAGAACAATACGAAAATATCTTTCATATTAATAACCGTGATGTTATTGCATCTTCCGAAGATAATGACGCTTTCCATAAGATTCTCGATTTTGAAAAAAATCTGATAAAAAAACAGGAGGAGCTTAATGAAAAATTGCACGAGTTCTCCTCTTTTCGACAAAAAGATCTTTTAGAGACGCGAAACCTTCTTTTTGCCAGCACTATGCTCGACCGGCTTCGTGAAAAAGAGCTTATTGATGCTAATGAGGTTATTCATGCACAGGAACGGGTTCTTGAGTATTCCAGCAACCGTTTAGGCGAGAATCTCAAACTTGTAGAGGCTCAGGAGAAAGTTGTTGAGTTAAGCCGTGATGAGGCTATATCTTTACATCATACAATTGAAAATCTTATGAAAGAGAAAAGCTATCTGCTTGAAGAAAATCAAAAATTAAAAACGCTATTGTAAAAGGAATCTGATTGATGGAATGGGAGAAGCTTCTTCGTAATTCAGTAAAAGATGGCGCAATTCGCGAATTGCACTTACGTAAAATACCGGTTTTGAAAAATTGTGATAACTGGAACAACATTGAGCCAATAGGGTATGTTGATACACCAATGAAGTATACTCATTACAAAGGCATTCTTGTTATGTATCAAGATCGAATCTTTTTCGTAACATCCAAAACTATGGAAGCCCTGAGTGAGTTTGTTAAGTGGAATGTAAAAAAGAAGTTGCGGGTTATTCCCGAGAAGTAGGGGTTAGGTAATATTTTCGAAGTGAATGATTGCTTTGTGCTTTTCACCCAAACGGACAATATCATCGATATTGTCTTTTTTTACAATAGCACATGTGTCTGATACTTTTCTTATTATCGAACCCTTGTGCTTGTATTCCAGCTCATCCAGAAATGATGCATGATTTATTTCCAGAAGAATGCCATAGTTGATGCTTATTTTAAGCGTCTGTTTAATCCACTCGTTTATTAAAAAGGACATATTCTGTGGCAAAGAATTTGCCGAAACCTTCTCTAGTATCGATATTACCGATTCGGTCTTAAGACCTCTTTTGTAGGCATGAAGTACAGACTCTTTGGTAATTTTTGCATTTAATATAACATCGTTTTTAATTACAGCACTGAACGAAAGCAAAATGTATTGTGCATATGCGGAGGTCTCGAGTTTTGGAATCATCAAAGAAAAATCAGGATTTATGTATACGGTCTTTGGCTCATTAGCAAGAGGAGGTTCAAGGGTATCAGAGAGCTCAATTGTATTGCCTTTTTTATCAATAATACCACAAAGAATAAGAAATTCAAGGGTTCGGTTATACGAATTACGCAATGACATAACTGTTGCGTCAATATTATCAATAGAGTCAATTGTAGCCTGCACAGTTCGCAACAGAAACTGAGTGAATAGTATATTGTTCGACCGACTTTTTTCTTGCAGTTGTGTTATAAAGAAATCAATATCCGATTTTTTCGGAATTTCCAGTGGAGCATTGAAATTTTCGTCTTCAAGAGAAGCCGTTAACTTTTTTAGTATCAGTTCAAGCATTTTATGCGGAAGATGCAGTATTTTACTGATTGGATCTATGGAAAAGAAGACATTTGTCTTGGTCAGTTCGAGTGTATCAAGCAGATATAAAAGATAGAGTGAAAGCTGGGTGCTCTTTTCTACGTCGTAAACGGTGCCGTCACTCTGTTGAAGTTCGACAGCGACCTGTTGCAGTTTTTTAATATCAGTTTTTCGAAAGTGATTCTGTTGAGTCAGATACAGTCCATTAGATCGAATTATATCAGAAATATAGAGGGTGTTTACTAATAGTGAATATCCGTTTTTAATTGATGGAGTATTGTCTTCAGTATTTTCGATATCAATAAAATAATCTATAACCTCAGGCGACAGAAGGATAATTGTAGAGAAGGGGTAGGTAAGCTTAAGATGAATAGAGATATATCCCTTCTCTTCGAAATCGGCAAGAAGTGTGTCATATTTAGAAATGTTCGTTTTTTCAATCAGAGCGTTCAGTGTAATAATTCCACCAGTATTATAGATGGTTTGAAGAATATCTTTTTTATCGCGGATCTTAACAGAAGAAGAGCTTTTTGTCATACGTTTTTTTGAATTTTGAAGTTGATTAGAGAGCTCTTTTTCCCCGTAGTGGTTTATCAACTCATACACAGGCTCGAACAGATATACCTTGTCGAATCGGTTATTCAGATGTTTTCTGTTTTTAAAAATGTATATAAGTAGCTTATCTTTCAAGGAATCGCAGATAGATTCTATCTCGGTGATGTTAAATTGAGTGGCTTTCTCTATTTCACTGAAGGTTCGTCCGGTTTTCAGTGATGAAATGAAGGTAAAAATTTCAAGTTCGCGAGCGTCAAGGGAGGAGAGCATCGAGTTGAGTCCGCTTATTTTGACAAGTGCGTTTAATATAGAGGTTTTTGATGCAGATTTTCCTACTCCAATTACCTCTTGTAGTTGCTTTATCGTGTCAGAGTCCATTTTTTCCAGAGTTTTTTTTAATTTATCCATAATAAAAAATTGTAGACAGTGATATCAGTTTTACTTAACAAAGATAAGTTCAATATTAAAAGATTATATATCAGCCACAAGAAATAAAATAATCATAATGAACATAATCATGAATGGCTTGAATAGATCAAGTCAAATATGTTTTTATCGCAAGAGGCCTTCTTCATGTACCGTTATCTGAAAATAGAGAATAATGAAGGGCTCTATGGCCGTTTTTACATAATCCACGGACGGTCTGTTCCGCTTTTTTATCTTAAACAACTTTTACTGATAGTTTTTATCGCCTATTCACTCCTTTTTTTGGCTGTAACAACACCTTTTTTCGAAAAGAATTCAGCCGTTGTATACACTATCGGCATTTTAGTTCTCATATTTTATCTTATTAGGTTTTTTATTCATCTGTTATATTATTTGCGTCATCGTCCAAGAACCCTTTTAACCACTGTCGAAAAAATAATTATTAATAACTACCATCATTCTATTCTGATTGAACGTTCGACAATTGAGGCTGTGATACATACATTTACAAACCTGCTTCTGATACGTGCAAGTGGCAAAACCTATGTTTTTCCGCTTCTTTTGCTGGACAAAACTCATAGATGGACCCTCTTATCCAGTTTTACAGACCTTTTTCCGAAACGAACCCGTCTTTTCGATCGTATTCTTGAAATTTTTCACGCAGTAATTCTGGCTCTTCTGATGGCGGTACACATTATTCAGTACTGTGCCCAGAATTATTTTATACCAACAGGCTCTATGCGAAATACATTAATTGAAAATGATCATATTTTTGCAGAAAAAATTACTCATGGCATAACTATTCCACAAATGCTTGGTATGAGTGACTCATATAAAATATCCTGGGCACGTATTCGTAGTATCAAAAGGAGAGATATTGTAATTTTTTCTCCACCAAGTAAGAGTCAGCACTCCAATGAATATATCAAACGGGTTATAGCTCTTCCTGGAGAGCATTTTTCGATAGTTAATGGTTCAGTTTATATAAATGGAGATAAGTTAGATGAGCCTTATGCCTTGGGGCAGACGGAGTATATCGGTGATGACAGTAACAGTATTGATGGTTATGTTCCAGATGATCATGTAGTAGTGCTGGGTGATAATAGGGCAGATTCACAGGATAGCAGAATATTCGGATATGTGCCGATAAATAGTATAAGAGCTCGTGCATTTTTTCTCTATTTCAATTCGGATTCCCACTATTGGAATAGGATATCACGTTACGGATTTATTGAATAAGCAGTAAAGGAGTCAGCCATTACCAGCAGGATCTTCTCAATACGAGTTTTTATCTTTTCCATAGCACTGTTTACAATTGCCGGGCTTCTGGTATTACGTGTTGTCTCGCTTCATTTTAGTGACCGGATTAGATTACCTAAAGAGCAAAAGGAAGAGAATTTACGACGAGGGTATATAAAGGATTCAGCAGGAAACATACTGGCGATCAGTATTGAAACACCATCACTGTATGCTAATCCTGAATTGATTGAAGATCCGGAAAAGACTGCAGACCTGCTTGCGGATATTTTACAAATAAGACGTGAGTATCTGCTGTCCCGTCTTGTATTGCCAAGACGGTTTATCTGGATCAAGCGCAAGCTGCCCGAAACTACTGCCTCCCGAATAGGGGCTTTAAAAATAAAGGGGCTTGGCTTCAAGAATGAGTTTCAACGGGTATATCCCTATGAAACGCTTGCGCCTCATATTCTCGGGTTCACCGATATTGATAACAATGGATTATCTGGTATCGAATATTCCCAGAATAACTACCTGTCGGGTGCCGTTGATGTCGAGAATGTAGACGCCAGTAGCCTGAGTTATGGTTTTAATATTAACCTGACTATTGATAAAAACATTCAGCATATTGCAGAAAAATATCTGAATGAAGCTGTTGTTGCTCATAACGCCCCCCGGGGGGCAGTTGTAATAACTGATGTGAAAAATGCCCGGATACTGGCCTGTGCAGTTAGTCCTACCTATAATCCGAACTACTATTATCGTTATACCAGCTTTCAACGTGCATCATTTTCAGTTGTTCAGTCGTTTGAACCCGGTTCGACAATGAAAATATTTTCGGCGGCGGCTTGGCTTGAGAGTGGACGAGCCGATATGAATAAGAAGTATCATGGAAGCGGCGAAATTACTATTTATGATGTAACAATTCGTAGTACACATGTTAATGGTTGGATAACAATGGCTGATGCTGTTAGGTTATCGTGTAATGTTGCAGTAATCAGAGCAATGCAGGATGTGCGCAAGACAGAACTTGACTCCATGCTTAGAAAGTTCGGATTTGGTGACCGGGTATGTCCCGATTTTCCGGGAGAATCGTCCGGCCTGCTTCGTCCGGTAAAAGAGTGGTCGGGAATTTCGAAATCGTCAATTTCCATTGGTCAGGAGTTATCGGTTACCTCTCTTCAACTTGCAGCCGCCTATGGTGCAATTGCTAACGGTGGGGTTTATATCGAACCTTCACTGATCGATTCAATTGAGCTTAATAACGGACATAAAATTCAGCAGTTTTATCCAAAATCACGTGGCCGAATAATTAGCCGGGAAAACGGAGAGATACTTCGGCAAATGTTAAAATCTGTAGTCGAATCAGGAACTGGAAAAAATGCTGCTGTTCCCGGGTATGAGGTGGCTGGTAAAACCGGAACAGCACAGATATCTTCTTCCAGGGGCGGTTATATTGAAGGAGCCTATACAGCATCATTTGCCGGGTTTGCCCCCTATGAAGAACCTCTAATTTCTGTTGTTGTTATACTCGATCAGCCTGTCGGGCTTATTCATGGTGGAGAGATTGCAGCTCCTGTTTTCTCAAAAGTGGTTTCTGAGGTTTTACCTTTAATGGGAGCCGGAGTAGCCTCAATCGCAAACCCGGTTCCCGGCGAGCGTTCAGAAAGAATGCCGCAGTTTGACGGTCATACAATGCCGGATTTTACAGGGTACAGGCTTTCTGAGGTGACATCACTTTTGAACCATCTTCAATCGAAATTTGATGCCTCTTTTTCATTTTCCGGAACGGGAAGTATCATGCAGCAGTTTCCTGAGCCGGGAACTGCTTTAACCAAGAAACAGAAAATTAAATTTCAAATGCGGTGAGTATGTCATATTATAAAAAAAACTGTGAAGTTCTCGGTACCAGGTGGCCAGTTCTGTTAAGGGAGGTACAAAATTCCGGTACCAATTCAATTATACCCTGTGATACAAAAAACGGAGACAGGGTTCCTTTGATAACGATTCAGCAAGGTAAGCGGCCGGTTGCTGTTCATAGTAAGTTTGATCCTCAAAAGGAAGCTGTTCGATTCATCGATGGTGTTGATACTAAAACGCATAATCTTTTTGTAGTCATTGGTTTCGGTTATGGCTATCATGTACAGCAACTCCTTGCTCATGCCGCACCTGATGCACTGGTTCTGGTGGTCGAGCGTGATTATGAAATGATAAGATCGGCTCTGACTGAACGTGACTTAACCCAACTACTTTCTGATGAACGTTTAATTCTGCTTGTTGATCCTGATGAGGATAAAATTGCAACTGCACTACAGGGACGTTCGTCTCGCAGCGTCGCTTTTGTGACTCACCGAGGCTCATTCCAGATCGATCAGGATTACTATTCTAATATTAGTCGTATAATGAAATCCTATCTCAGTTCCAAAGAAGTAAATATTGCAACTCTGGCTAAATTTGAAAAGCTGTGGACTCTTAACTGTGCAAAGAACAGCTGCTATCATGTTTCACGTCCGGGGGCAGGTATTTTTTATGACAGGTTCAGTAAGGTAGCGGGAGTAGTTATCGGAGCTGGGCCTTCACTGCGTGATTCACTTCAATTCCTGAAGGAAAATCAAAATTCGATGGTACTCATCGCCCTGGATACTTCGTATAAGATATTGCTGGATTATGGAATTGAACCGCATTTCTGCTGTTGTGTTGATCCTCAACTGATTAATGCCCGTTATTTTGAGGGTGTTCCTCATACAAAAACTATTCTTGTGGCTGATCCAACTGTACATCCAAGTGTATTCAGACTTTTTCGTGGAAGAAGTGTAGTCTGTTCCATGCCATTTGATACAATGAAGTGGTTAGAAGAGTACACCGGTGAAAAGGGTGAGATTGCGCATGGCGGTTCCGTTTCAACTAATGCCTACGATTTTGCCAAAAGGTTAGGTCTTGAACGGATCTATCTGGTTGGACAGGATCTCTCGTTCACAGACCGGCTTGCTCACTGTCGCGGCTCATATCTTGATGAGATGGTCTTTTTGCGGTGCAGCCGTTTTTTTAATCAGGAGATATTCAATCGCCGGCAGTTGACGGCTCTACCGAAAATCTTGGTGCCGGCTCTTGACGGAAGCGAGGCTCATACGAATCAGAAAATGATTATTTTTCAGAAATGGTTTGAAAAGAGGGGAGATCCCGCTCTGATTAATGCAACTTCAAGAGGAGTGCGTCTGCGTGGAATAGAGGAGTGTCAGACTTCACAGATTGATGAGAGTGCCTCGTTTGATATCAGATCAGCAATAGATGCTCTGCTTACTTCGGCACAGATATCGGATGAGGATCAGCTCAGGCTTCGCGCTAAAATTTCGGATCGTATAACCCTTCTTCAGAATGAGAACGGTGTGGTTATGGACAGAATAGAGAGCGCGGTACGTATTGGCGAGCGTCTGGTAACCGCTTTAAGGAAACGTTCGAAAGAGGTCGGTTCTCTTGTCTCAAAGCTGGACTCGCTCGACGAGTTTATTGCTTCAAAATCATCCACAAAATCGATGATAGGTATGTCCATTCAAAGAATTATACATACAATCACCGAGGGCTATAATACTGACGAAGAGGGTAGCAACGATCATGAAAAGATTGCACAGCGATCCCTCTTTCTTTACAGAGGGCTACTTGAAGGGTGCCGCTTTGCTGATAAGGTGCTACATAAAAGCAGACATGTTCTTGAGGCTGCTCTTCCGGATAAAACGAATTGAAAAGCCAATATCAAAATACACTGTTTAAGGGTTGGTGGTAAACAATCGTTCGGTGCCCTGGTTCTCTTGGTCAGGTCTGTTAGGCCAGCGGATTATACCCGGGTTTTTTACGATATGTATATCTGCATCACCTTTTATCGGTTTTTGAAAATGTTGATAGTCTTTACGACGCCAGTTTCCACCCCAGTGCCAACCGCGACTTGCAAATGCATGTACAACAGGATGATCATCATGTAGCGTCCCAGGAACCTCGGGGTCATAGGTGCCCCCTTTTGGGAAAACAACGCCCCATTTTCGGAAGGGGTTAATAATTGGGTTAATGTCGATGGCGTGTCCAAAGCTATGGTATGAGAGCCTTTTTTTGAAGACAATATTTCTGTAATGAAAGCTATATGTATTGCCTTCGGGTACTGTTTGGAAATCTTTCCACACATATGAGGAGTGATCTATTGGAATACAACCGTAAATTGGAAAACGTTCCCGTAAAATTACAGTGAAAATGGCCTGAATATCTTCAGCATGGCGGTAATCCGCAAGAATTTGTCCACGGTGTATACGATGATCAAAGCTGTAATAGAAAACCTCAATTAAGGCTAGGTCTTTAGTGACGGAATCGGGGCAATCTTCAGGAACAGCGGCAAGTGCTTCGCTCAGAGTCATATCACAGTCTACAATTACCTTTGTGTTAAAATAACTGAAATATTTCTCGGAGCCAATCTGATACTGGGCACAGGATGTAAACACGCATGAGAGAAAAATAATTGATATTAACAATATTTTTTTATTTGTTATAAAAGAATTCATACAAAACATATTTTTTGCAACCGGTTTATTGTCAAGATAAATATTTAACTACTATTTATCTTGACAGAGCCTGATCGGGGAGTTTAATGACAAAAAAATGAAAGGAAGTGATGTTATGGCGAGTCCGCTAATTGTAAATGTGGATAACGGCGATATTGAGAAAGCGTTCAAGAATCTGAAGAAAAAGATGGCTCTTGAGGGTATTTTTAAGGAGCTGAAAAGACGCCGCTATTTTGAGAAACCTTCTCAGGAAAAAAAGCGCAAGCGTGAAGAGGCTGAGCGCAGACGTCTTAAAAAAATCAGACGCCTTGCTGCACAGAATCGTCAACGGCGACACCGTTCTTAAAGTAGCTCTTAATAATCACAATAATCCGGAATTATGTTCCGGATTATTTATAGATCACCACCTAATATGACACTCTTTAATAATAACAGCTCTCTTGTACCACTCGCTGAACGGTGCCGTCCTCTTACTCTGAAAGAGTATATGGGGCAGAGCCACTTAATCGGTGACGGGAAAATCCTCTATCGTATGATTGAAGAGAAACGACTCTTTTCCATGATTCTCTGGGGGCCACCTGGTTGTGGGAAAACAACAATTGCTCGAATTATCTCTGATACCCTTAATCTTGATCCCTATTATCTCTCTGCTGTTTCAGCAGGTGTTGCTGATGTGCGAAAAATCATCGAAAAGGGGCGCTCCAACCGGCTTCATGGTGTTGCATCGCTGCTGTTTCTTGATGAGATCCATCGTTTTAACAAAGCACAACAGGATTCAATTTTACAGGCAGTTGAGTCTGGAGATATTATATTGATAGGAGCAACAACTGAAAACCCCTCATTTTCTATTATTTCGCCTCTCTTGTCGCGCGCACGTGTATTTAAACTTAATCCGCTAACACAGTCTGAATTACGCCTAATTCTTGACCAGGCCATTGAAACTGACTCTCTTCTTTCATTATATACAGTACCAGATGAGCTGCGGCCGGCCATTGTTGCCGGTGGTGGCGGTGATGCCCGTAAGATGTTTAACCTTCTTGAATCGGCATGTGCGCTTTCGGCTGGAAATACTGTAGATGAGGATGCGGTTACACAGGCTGTTGCAACCGCATCAAATTATTACGATCGTTCGGGTGAACGCCACTATGATACAATATCAGCTTTTATAAAATCAATACGTGGTTCCGACCCCGATGCCACGGTCTATTATCTTGCACGTATGCTTCACGGCGGAGAAGATCCGCTTTATATTGCCCGCCGCATGGTTGTTCATGCCGCCGAAGACATTGGTAATGCGTCTCCGACTGCGCTTACAATTGCGGTGTCGACTATGGATGCTGTAAAAAACATAGGAATGCCTGAAGCTCGAATTGTTTTGTCTCAGTGTGCAATATTTTTAGCCTCTTCACCTAAGAGCGATGCTTGTTGCACGGCCATAGATGAGGCGCTTGCATTAGTAAAAGATGACTACGCAGAAATTCCGATGCATCTGAGAAATGCACCCACAAAGCTGATGGAAGAGTTCGGATATCATAAAGGATATAAGTACCCTCATGATTATCCGGGAAACTTTGTCGATGAAAATTATTTTCCGGAGGAGCATAAAGGGCTGGTTTTGTATCGTCCAGGAGTGAATGGTAGCGAAAAATCGATTAAAGAGCGGCTTTTGCAACTATGGCCCGGTCGCAAAAGATAGACCTTTGTTTAATAAAAATGTTTTTACAACTCCTCATCTGTCTTTTCGAGGTTTTGTATTGTGTGTGCCAGACTTCCCTTTTGCTGTGTCGTGAAGAGTGAGACAGTACAGTTGAAATCATTGTCGTTGAAAAATGTGAACCTTACACGGTAGACCCCAGTCGAGAGTGACGTAAGCGGGCTGGCTCCACCTCTGATTTCTGTTGACAATGTGCTGTTCCAGGAGTTATCAAAATTTCTTCCCAGTTCGATAAATGTTGAATAGGTCGAACTGCTGTTGCCGGTTTCGTATCTCTTTTCTACCACAAAAAAGAAGCGGGCAGTTTCCAGTATACCGACTACATTAGTCGATTCTCCTTCTATATTGAGCCTGATATCGTTCTCTTTTTCGGCAAGCATGAAAAATATCTCATATGTAGGGTGGCCGTCAATTTTATCCATTGATATGGAAACAGACTCTTTATCTGTCTCAAGACGTGTAATTCTGCTGTATGGTGCGGGTTTAAAAAGCGCACAGCCTGTCAGAACTGCAAAAACATAAAGAAACAGTACCATTCTGAAGATCATTTTTCCTCCGGTTTAAGTCTATTATAGATAGTAGAAATCTTAAATTGATGTCAAAAAAAAAAATTGTTGCTTTCAACGGGTGATTTTCGGTTACTATGATTTTTTACTTATTGTTATTTATGCGGCTTTAATGCCAGTGTTGAATAGATATGGAGAACCTATGTACTTAAAGTCAATGGAAATATTCGGGTTTAAATCATTTGCTGACCGTACGCCGGTGACATTCGAGCCGGGTATAACCGTTGTGGTCGGTCCGAATGGATGTGGAAAATCCAATATTGTTGATTCTGCAAAATGGGTCCTGGGCGAGAAGCAGGCAAAAAACATACGGGGAACCCGTATGGAAGACATAATCTTCACCGGAACCGAACACCGCAAGCCGCTTTCCCTAGCAGAAGTGTCGCTGACCCTGGATAATACTACCCGCCTTCTTAATTTTGATTCAGAATCGGTAACTATAACCCGTCGGGTTTTCCGTGATGGAGAGTCTGAGTATCTGATAAATAAATCACCGGTTCGCCTGAAAGATATTGAGCAGCTTTTTATGGATACCGGTATTGGAAAAACCTCCTATTCTGTAATGGAGCAGGGGCGTATCGACATGATTCTCTCGTCACGCGCCGAAGACAGGCGCTATCTTTTTGAAGAGGCTGCCGGTATATCCCGTTATAAGGTTCAGAAGCGGGACTCTTTAAAAAAACTATCTGATACCAGTGAGAATCTTGATCGAATTAATGATATAATTCATGAAATTGACCGCGAAAAGCAGAATAAGGCCAAGCAGGCAGAAAAAACAAAAGAGTATATAAAGTTTCGTTCAGAACTTAAAGATTTTGATCTGAAACTTCAGTCGCTGAAACACCGTGATTTAGTTAAGCGTCTGACGAAAATTACCGAGGCTCGTGAAAAACTTATAGCAGAGAGTAAAGATACCTCTGGAAAAATTGCCGGGATATCTGAAGAGAATGAACGCGACGAGAAACGTAAGAACGAGATTCAATTGCAGCTTTTTGAGCTTGATAAAAAGATGCATACCTACCGAATCAAGGTCGAAGATATTGACGATAAGCGTGAAAAGAATCGCAAACTGATACAAGAGAACCGAGAGCAGCGTGAACGTCTTCTAGTTGAGGTAGAGGAAAGGCGTAGCAGTTACAAGACATTAACAGAAGAGAAGATCCGTAATCAGAAGAATGGCGCTGTTATTGAACAGAAGATAGTCGAAGACCGTAATCAGTTGAAGCTCTTTTTTGAACGACGAAAGCAGAAGATTGAACAGATACATGTTAACCGTGAGACCATCGAAGCTAATCGTCATATCGTTTCAGACAGAGAAAAGCAGCTTAAGGCACTACGGGATGAACTTGAGATTGTTGTTAAGCAGCTTATTGATGCCATCGACAAGCGAAAGGCCGAGCTTTTAGACTCGGAAAATGAGCGTCAGCGTGTTCGCAGTTCCATCCATGAGCAGGTTGCCTCTATACGTGAAAAGCTTGCCGCAGTTTTATCGGCTCTTAAGTCGGGAGACGACTGCTACGGCCTTGCTGCTTCTATCGATATAGATGTACTCAATGACTCAATAAGCCGTTTTGAAAGCTTTGAAGACGGTTTCCGTTCCATTCTATTCGATAAGACGGGTATTCATGCGCATAAAGAGTCAATCGACAAGAAGATTGAAGAACGAACAAATCAGATAGAGCTGGCTCGCGCTGAAAATATGGCGCTTGAAGAGCATAATGTAACTCTGCAGGGTGAACTTGAAGATGTTAATGAGATGATTACCCGCATAGAAAAGGATCTTTCACGGAATGATAACGAACGCGCCTGGATTGAAAAGCATATTCAGGGACTTGATCGCCAGATAGAGGATATAGAAAAACATATAAAGAATGTCCATGCCGAGATTAAAAGATTTGAAGATAAGACCGGCGAGCTGCAGAACGAGATAAAAGATTGGGATGAGAAGCTGGTTGAATTTAATGAAAGAAGTATTTCGTTAAAGAGCCGTATAGAAGAGAATTCTCGAAAACGCGAGGATATCGATAAAAAAATTGTCAACCGAAAGCAGAGCTCTGCTCGTGATGCTGAAAAGCTGAATGAAATAAACAGTAAAATTTCGGATTCCGAGAAAAAAGCTGTCGAGATTGAGTTTAAGATAAACTCGGCTGAAGAGTATATCTGGACTGAGTATGAATTAAAACCGGACTCTATAAAAAAGGTCAAAGTTGATGAGCTTGAGCTTGATTCTATTAATCAGCAAATTGCCCGCTTAAAAAGCAGCATTGATAAGCTTGGGCCTATTAACAACCTTGCCATAGAAGAGTTTAACGATTTGAAGAAGCGCTTTGATTACTACAGTGAACAGCGCAATGACATAATGAAGGCTCGTGAAGATATAATCTCAGTTATTGAAGATATAAATCAAACATCAGTTCAGATGTTTGCTGAGACCTTCCAGCAGATACAGAAAAATTTTACCGAGATTTTCCGGCAGCTTTTCGAGGGAGGTCATGCCGAGGTTATTCTGGCCGACCCCGAGAACGTTCTTGAGTCAGGAATTGATATTACCGTCCGACCTCCGGGAAAGAAGCCCAAAACTATAAATCTTTTATCCGGTGGAGAGCGTAGCATGACGGCAATTGCGCTTCTTTTTTCTACCTATATGGTTAAACCATCACCATTTTGTTTTCTTGATGAGATTGACGCTGCACTTGATGAAGAAAATGTTAGACGTTTTCTTAAAATGATGCGTCAGTTTTCTCAGAAGACTCAGTTCATTATTGTTACGCATAATAAGAAGACAATGACTATTGGATCTTCAATTTATGGTGTTACAATGGAAGAGCCTGGTGTATCAAAACTTGTCTCTATGCGTCTGGGCAAAAACGAACAAAAGACATAAAAAGCCAAAAAAAATCGCTGTCTTCAAAGCGTTTTTTTTGGCGTTTTTTCGAACATTGCGAGAAAAATTATCATTGAACCAAAAAAAATCGCTGTTTTCAAAGCGTTTTTTTTGGCGTTAATAAGCAGAAATATTTACGCTGTCTTCAAAGCGTTTTTTTTGGCGTTTTTTCGAGCATTGCGAGAAAATTATCCTTAACATTGTATTGCTAAACCGATTTTCTGCTGGAGCTGGAGAATCGTAAAAACCCACACAATCGCTAATCTCAATTCGTTATCGTTGTAAAAATGGATTCGCGTTAGTCACGGATTGATCTCGTCGTTCTACAGGTACCGTATGCTGCATTTGTTTTTTCTTCGAATTCTAACCGGCTTAACAGGGACACGTATCGGGGCAGCGATACGAATTAGCTGTAAGCGTCAAATTCACCGCAGGTCAGGTGATTTTGATCATATCAGGCGAAACTACATCCGGCAACAGCTTTCGTAGTTCTTCTTTACTCTCACAGGCCGGCAGTTTTTCAAAAACATAACGTAGATAATAATACGATTCCAGTTTATTTGCCCGGGACGCTTGCCTGAGCAGCAACCTTTGGTTTCGACCAGGGTTGGCACTTTCAATGAGTGAATAAAAACAGGCACTGCTGTTAGCACCACGAGAAGTGTTTGAGAATAGCCAGTTTTCCTACCGATAACGAATGGACGTATAGCATTTTCTGTTTTATTATTGTCTGGTGTCAACAGATGATGGTCAAGAAAATTAGGAATCTTGTCCCACTGACCAAGTGTGTATGACACTGCTTCGCCACTCAGACTCCCTGGTAAAACATTCTTTTGTTGTTCGACAAGCCAGTTATGGAATTTCTCAAAAACAGGTGTCATCTGTCTTTTGCGTTTTTCGACAAACTCATCATACGTTAGTTTTCTTTCGCGTAAGTTATTTTCAATAGAGTACATATTCCGTATATACTTGAGTGCCGTATGCGCGCACTCCGACTTCTTGTTGGCTTTATATGCTTTTTCAAAATAACGCCTGACATGAGCAAGGCAGCTGACATGAGTGATCGTACCGGTATACTCTTTATCAGTAAATTTATATGACTTGTATCCGTCAGTCTGTACAAAGCCGGAATAGTTTTTCAATAGTTTTTTCGGAACATCAGCTGATCGAGTCGGATGATACTGGTGCAGAAGAAGCGGTCTTTCGCCTTCTTCATACTCGTACGTTACCCACATTACTTGTTCATGTTACTACATGAACAATGATCAAAAAGGTTTTGTTCCGGTTCATATAACCGGAACAAAAGATGGTACATACGATTTTGACTCCGGTTTTCGGCCTTCTTCGTGCAAAACCTGTAGTGACGCTTCATCCATACGCACAACCGGGCCTGAAAGTATTGTCTCTTCCAACACTTTCAGAAGCTCAATGCATTTTTCAGCCGCAAGAAGAGACCAGTTGCACAATGTTGCCCGGGAGATATCAACTCCGAATCGGGAATATATTTTTGCCTGACGATAAAACGGTAATGCGTCACAGAATTTTGAA
>JAQIBV010000053.1 GCA_027858855.1 Spirochaetota bacterium
AATTATCTTTGTTAAGCTTTGCGCTGTGCTTAAAGCGCAAAGACGGTTTCGGACGCTAGTCCGAAAATTATCATTGTTAAGCTTTGCGCTGTCCTTAAAACGTAAGAACTTCCTACTAAAGAAAAAGGGTTGCTATACAACAATAGCAGTGTAATGATTAAACGATTTCCCGAAAACAAGGAGTCGGTATGATAAAAATAGCAAAAAAAGTGACAACTGTTGTTGTGCTTGTCCTGTTTTTCACTGCACTTGCTGCATCAGATTGGCCGGTATATAAGGGTAACATCTATTTTACCGGGAATAATGATGAAATTGTTGTGCCGAACGGAAACTTGAAGTGGCTGTATCAGGCGGAAGACCGTGTCTTTAATCCGATTGTTTCTGATGGATTTATATATTTCATTGATCAGAAAGCAAACCTCTATTGTCTGAATGAGAATAGTGGCAAGATAGTCTGGAAAATCAGTGTGAGGGATATCTCTGCGCAATTTCGCACCTTGTCCAAATCCGCCGGAAAAATTAAGTATCCACTTATTAAAGGCGATTATATCTATTTAACTGATCCGGTTGCTGTTTACTGTTTGGATAAGAAAACCGGGCGTGTAATTTGGGCTCGAACAGCCTATAATTTGAAAGATTCAGCTGCAATGGATGTTAAAAAGGGTGATTTGACGGCAAGAGTTCCGAATGCAATGATAGATGGTATATATAGTGATCCGGTTTTATCGGGAAATGAGATATTTTATGGAACGCGCAAGGTGTTTGTCTCACGGGATAATCGAAGTGGTAATGAAAAATGGAAGAACAGTTCGATAAAGAGTTTCTCTGGATTTCCTACTTTTTATGATGATGGAATAATAGTACAGTCGATGGATTATCAAACAATGGAGTACAAGGTTGTTTTGCTTGAGGGAAAGACTGGAAAAACCATCTGGGAAAAGAGACTCCCTCAACCATTTAAAATCTTTCCACCGGTAGTATACAAAAGAAGAGTTTACATCCCAGTTTCAAAGACACTTTATTGTCTTGATCTTGATAATGGTAAGAAGTTGTGGAAAAGGGAGTATGGAGGTATAATCTCTTCAATGCCTGGTTTTACAGATAGAGCTGTTATCTTTACTCTGGATAACAATAAGCTTGTAGTTACTAATCCCGATAATGGCGCCATAGAAAATACAATAGATGTTGCAGATAAGAGCTCTCCAGGATATGTTATGGTTCGGGATCAGTTCTATATTGCTTATAATGAAAAAGGTAGTGTTAATCGAGCATATGGAATAGTCCGTGCAATAAACTATAATGATAAATCCGAGCTGTGGCGATTTAAAACTCCCTTCCCCGGAGCTGTTTCACAGCCAATAGCGTCGAACGGAATTCTGTTTTTACCAGCTGGTAACTATCTTTACGCTATAGGAGCTGAAGCTTATCCGAGAGTGGTAAGTGGTGGCAGTAGTGTTTATGGGGCGGGTGGCGAACCTGATGAAGGTAAAAAATCGGACAGTTCCGAAGATTTTACCGGAACAACTGGGAAAGCGATTACTTCACCAGATGATCACTCCATGAAGTTTCGTGATTTTGAACTGGATGTTACCGGTAAAGACGGTGGAAAGATACCGGCCTATGTTGATATTGAACAGAAAGATAGTAAGGGACGCCCATTATATAAGGATCGAAAGCCAGTAACGGGTGGTAAGGTAAAAATTCCTGATGGAGATAATGTTCATGTTGTTGTCGGTGCTGATGGATATATACCTGAAGGTTTTGATGTTGGAAAGGGTGAAAAAAAGCGGAAGGTAGAACTCGAAAAGATAGAGAGCGGTAAAACATATGTGGTTAAAGATGTTACGTTCGAGTATAATAAGGCCTATTTGCGCAAAAGTTCCTTGCCGATTCTTCATCGTCTTCTGGAGATAATGACTAAAAATCCGGGGCTAAAGCTGGAAATCAGAGGTCACACAGATAATGTTGGTGACAAGAACTATAACCAGAAGCTTTCAGAACGTCGTGCAGATGCGGTTAACGAGTTTATGGTTAAAAACGGCATTAGTCCTGAGCGGCTGATGTCAAGGGGATTCGGTGAATCTGAGCCGATTGCACCTAATAATACAGAAGAGGGGCGACAAAAAAATAGAAGAACAGAGTTTATTTTTACAGATTAGTTGATCTCTTTTTGTAATGATAATGTTAAAATATTTGACAGTCTATGCTGTTAAATCAGGATATAGTATGTCTTTTATAAATAACAGTTTAAACAGGTAGGATTATGATAATAAAAAAGGCAATATTTTCAATAGTTTTTATCGCTCTGACCACGGTTCCACTTCTTTCCGGTTATGATGAAGCGCTGGAGTTGTATAAGCGTGGTGAGTTTATGAAATCTATTCTTGCTGTTGCGGATGTTCTTTTGATAGAAAAGGATTCAGACCCAACTTCTGATAATTATCGGTTACGATTTTTAGCAGCACATTGTCATTGGAGGCTGGGTAATTACGACAAGGCGATGATTCACTTTGTTAAAACTCGACAGATAAAACCAGAGAGCAATGATCCTCTGATAGATATGGCACTAATGAACCTGGAAGCTAATCGTAATGCACGTGCGGAAGAGTATGCGAGAGCTGTTTTAAGTAAAGAAGCCGACAATAGTACAGCGCTTTATGTAATGGGTGGCGTTGCTTTTTCACGTGGAAACTATGCCCAAGCGCAGGAGTATTATCAGAAAATCATTGCAGCTGAGGCGGAACATTATGCTGCCTATAACGCCCTGGGAAAAGTATTTATGGCTATGGGTAATTATGGTAATGCTGAAACAGCATTTGCTACAGCAGTTGCTTTGAACAGCGGTTCTGCGGAGATATATAATAATCTGGCAATATGCTATTTACGTATGGATAAGGCTGAATTGGCTAAAGAAAACATCGATAAAGCATTGTCGCTGGCTCCTAGAAACGGTTCAATAAAGCGAAATCAAACAATAATTGATGATGCACTGTAAAACATGTTCTGGTATAGGGATAATCTTTAATAAGATTATCCCTGCCGTGTTTAAGAAAACTACTTTCTAAGAGATATCTTTTTGTATGGCCTTCTACTCTCCCTTTATATGTTAATAATTTCTTCATTTTAATAAATGATAGTTTCATAAACCAAATAATTCTAAATTTCTTATAATGCTACCATTAAGCATTTTTAGATAGAGTGTTAAAGGGTTTTTGAAGATCTTTCTGTAACTAATGAAAATTATGTAAAAAATTCCATCCTTATGGGCTAAAAATATCCAATTAATAAAAAAAACAATGGATTTTACTGAAACAGTATTGTAGAATGTAAGAAAGGAATTTTTGTTAAATGCGCTGTTCTCGTATGTGATTTTCAAACAATACCGGTCGGAGTAAAGCAGGGCTTGTTGTGAGAAATTACCTTTAAATTTTAACGGAAAAGTAGTGAACGATGAAAAGAACAGTAAAAGGATTTCTTTTTAAAAGTGTAAACCGTACTCGTGTAGTACCTGTTCGGCTGAAGATAATAATTATTTTTATTCTCTTTATCGTTCTTTCCAACCTCAGCACAAACTTCATTAATATGATGTATAATCGTAATCATCAGATGAAATTAATGAAGATTATTCTCGCTAAAGATCTGAAAGATCTTCATGTCTATTCAAATACCCGATACGAAATATTTACTTTTAACAATGATAAAGACGGAGCCCTTCATAATATAAAGAATAAGGCTCTTTATGAGATGAAAAACCGTAAAGCTGCATTTATTGCGGTGACTCCTGAAGGTGAAATTCTTCTTGATGCATCGCATGAAGGGCCTGTCTGGGAAAGCTTTGCCCCTGAAGCTCTGCAAAAAATGAAAGAGTCTATGGAAGACGAGGGACAGGGATTTCTTTCGGTAAAAAATGGTGACTACGATTATTTCGGAATCTACAAATATAATTCAAAGTGGGACGCTTTTCTTTTCCGTGCCGAGGAGTATGGTGAGTTTTACGAGGAGTCTTGGGCAACCATCGAAGTCATCTCAATAATCATACTTATCAGTACTGTTGTTTTGACAATTTTAGGTGTTTTTGTGATAGGATATATTCTTCGGTTTATCGGCGTAATTACTAATGCCATAATGGATATGGTTAAAAATCAGCAGTTAGAACTGATCCCTTTGAAAAATGCCCCGAATGATGATATCACCTACATGGGAATGGCTTTTAATTCACTTTCATCTACAATTGAAACGTTGCTACAGATTTTTAAAAGATTTACGAACAAGGATATAGCATATAAGGCCTATACTGAAAAAGTTGTGCGTCTTGAAGGAGCCCAAAAAGATCTTACGATCCTTTTTTCTGATATTAAAGGGTTTACTACGATTACAGAAACACTGGGAACTGATATTATTAAGCTCATTAATATGCATTATGACCGTGCTATTCGTGAGATCATTCGGTATGACGGCACTATCGGTTCAATAATCGGAGATGCTATTCTTGCAATGTTTGGAACAATGGATGAGGTTGCAACTCAGAATAAGTCTTTATCAGCAATAGTTGCCGCTTATGAGTTACAGGCGATAGCTGAGTCATTACGTTTGGAAATGACAAAAAAGAAAGAGGCCATTGTAAGGGTAAAAGGTGGATTAAGTCGTGAAGAGGAGCAGGTGTATAACGCCTTGATGATTGAAATTGGTGTTGGTTTAGATGGCGGAGATGTATTTTATGGTAATATTGGTTCCTATGTGCGTATGACTAATACTGTTATCGGGGATAATGTTAATGCAGCTTCCCGTCTTGAGGGATTGACTCGTATTTACAAGGTTCCTGTTATATGTTCAGAATATGTAAAAAAGGATGTGCAGGTAAACTCCCCGGATAGTGGGGTTACGTTTATTGAAATCGATACCGTACAGGTGAAAGGTAAGACCGTTGGTAAAAAGATTTATTGGCCGATTCTTGATCAGTATATGACCGGGGCTCTTAAAAAAGATCTGAATCGATTCACCAGGGCATTAAAATTATATTACACAGGGAAATGGGCTTCCGCACATCGCGAGTTTAAACAGATTAATTTACCAATAGCGCAGGAATTTATAAACAGGACAGCAGCTAAAACTGTTCCGAAAAATTGGAAAGGCATATGGGCAATGAAAAGCAAGTAAACAAGTCTCTGATTGAGAGGTCAAAGTCAGAATTTTTACCCGCCGAATTTCTGGATCCAGATTCGAGAGTTGTCAGTTATTCTCTTGAAGAGGAGTATGCAAAGACACAGCAAAACAGAAGTATTCGTCTCTATTTGGCAATAATTGTTTTCTTTGCTGCAATTGTTACTGCTTCTGTTATCTGGGTTGTTATTTTGCAAAAACAGGGTGAAAACCTTGAAGTAGATATTAGCGATTTTAAAGACATTAAAGCTTTGGATGTTATCAATCAGATTAAAGAGCTTGAGACCCGTTTGAATAAGCTTCGGTTTGAACTTGAGGAACTTGTTATGAAGCAGAATGACGAGTTATCGCGGTTAAACAGAGAGTTGCGGTCACAGCGTGAAGCTCTCTTGTCTGTAGAAGAAGAAAAATCTCCGACAGAATCTATTGAACCAACCGAAGAGAGTATTTTTGATGATACTGTTTCCGAATCTCCGGCCGAAACTACTGAATCGACAGAGATGACAGAGGTGGCTGAGCCAGAGCCTACTACATCCGGCGATGGTGAGTCTGTTGCAGCGAAGGATGATCTGGTTGCGGTTGATTCCCGTTTTCGTGGTAGAAGCTCGTCGATACGTAATAGTTACAGCTCTAGGATTGAAGCCAAAGAACGCGAGATTAAACTGGTAGAACAAGAGCTGGAAGAGCTGAAAAAACGGACAGGATCGGATGTTGAAACTGCTGGAGCTGTTCTTGGAGAGAAGGATGAGCTGTATAGTTTGCAGATGAATAAGGTGCGTATGGAGTATGAAGAGCGTATAGAAGAAATTAACCGTAAGCATCAGGAAGAACTGGATGAACTGTTGATGCGTTATAACCCTATTTTCAGAGAAAAAAAGTTGCAGGCAATAATAGCCCGAAGAATAATCAAGTCCCGATTGCCGTCTGAGCTGTTAGCCGGAATCGAAAAAGATCTGATACAAGAGCGGGTAGTAACAATGAATCAAATTAATGAAATAAGGAGAGGTGTTTCAGGTGAGATAGGGCTTCTTAATCGTCTTCAGTCTGTTCCCTATTCAAATTCTGTGCCAAGATCATTACTCCATATTGAGTCTTTCTCAAAAAGATCTATTCAAAGTTACGATAAAATCATAGCTGAGATGGTGTCGCGGGTACGGCGAAAAAATGCGATGATTTCGGCGTACAATTATGCATTTGTGTCTAAAACAAAACGTGATGGAGAAAACGGATTTGTTCTGGACGGGCGAAACCCTGATCGGATTATTCTTTATATAGATGATATTTATGAGATTCGTGATGGTGATACCGCCTTTGTTTTCAGGAGTGATGAAAGTCAGATCGCCACTATTTCGATTCAGAAGAGTTCGGATCTGCATTATGGCAGGGTAGTAACTGCAACTGCCGGCGTTAGTATCCGTTCATTTGATAAAATAATGTTAAAAGTAATTCGGGAGAGAGAATGAAAAAGGTATTGTTAGTGCTAATAGTTTTTATTTCTACTAATCTGTTCTCCTTCAACTGGGAATCCAAAGATTTCTCGGTACGCCGAAGTTCAACACGTGATCTTGCTCGTGTTACAGATTTATCGGGGCGTGTTTTTTATGTGAAAGGTGATTCGCATGTTAACAAGGCCCGTGCGAATGAAATTGAAAAGCTGGTATTGCAGTTCTATAGTATGAAGTACATCGCTGTAGATAGGATAATTTTTAATGTTAAGGGTAGTGCAATACGCGTTTTAGTTGTACCGAAATCATTTATTTACAATAGTGTTGATTTTTTACCGTATGTTCCGGCCGGGCTTGTTTTTGATTACAATTCAGAGGTGCTCAATTACAATTTCCGTATTAAAAGCGGTGAAATTTTTATGAAATTAACCGGTGTTTATATTGATGAAGAGATGTTGTGCAAAAAGATCGAAGAGGCGCTGAAAGACCCTGGTTCATATGTTGCACGGCGGGATTCCGAATATCTTTTAAATAAACTCGATGATCTGGAAATTAAGGTTTTGCAACTTGAGGAACAGAACCGCAGGTTGTTGAAAAATTTTGATGATTATCGGAAAGTAACCAATTCATATATTAAAAATCTTCAAACTGAAGATCAACGCATTCGTGCAGCTGTAATGGCTTTTCAAAATGACCGATTTTTCCCCGGAGATAAAGAGATTAAGCCCGAAATTGTAGAAGCGGTACTTATGTTGCGAAAAAAATATTCTTCTTTGTCAATAGATGATTTTATGGATAAACTCGAAGAGGCAGAAATAGAGGCTTCTGAAAAAGAGGTTACCATCATTCTTATTGTTTTTTATAATGAATTTGAAAAAGAAGAATAACAGTTTCTGTGAAATTTCAATCAGGGTCTCTCCAGGTTCCTCAAAAAACTGTTTGGAAAATGATTCAACCGGCGGGTTTAAGTTGCGATTGACTGCTCCTCCAGTTGATGGTAAAGCCAATAAAGAGTGTATTCGGTTTTTCTCAAAAAAGTTCAAAATTGCGAAAAGCTCGATAGAAATTGTTAAGGGTAAAAGCTCACGGATGAAGGTTTTGAAGTTTGATGGTCTAAGCTATGATGAATTAACAGGTATGCTTCAGAACTTGATATAAAGATGCCGTTACAATTATTTTGCAGATTAATTCTTTTGTTGCTTCAGAAGATTTCATTTAGATATACTCTTATTGTTCAGCCCTCCCGTTTATAGCGATTTTCATATGTAATTACTTGACCTTGGTTCAGGTACTCTCTTATTTTGTGTAAAACAAATGGGTGGATAGAATAATTGAAAAATAGAATTATTATCTGTTTAATTAAAATAGTCGTTATGTTTGCTTTACTAAATATATATGCCTGTTCTTCCCTTTCTTTAAAGAAAGAGACCTACAGCAACAATATACTTTATGTATATGTTAAGATTGAAGGAAGCAATGTTGCAGAAATGGATCAAGCGGAGCTTTTTGAAGAATTTGAAAAAAAAGCAGCTACCAGGGCTCTGGGACTAATGATAATTGTTTTGGAAGAAGAGATTCATGATAAAATTATACGGGAAAGAGTGATCGCTCGACTGCGATCTTTTGAAATGAAACCCGTCTTGCTTGATTATGCAGAGGGTGATTTCTATTCGGACGCATATTACAGGTTTGAACTAAGTGATTTTCAGGAGGCAATTGATGGAACCAGGAGATAACTTATCGTTAAAAGAAACAGAAGATGGTTCGTTTACTCTTTACATGCCTGAATTTTCTGAAAATACTCATACCATTCATGGGGCATATGGTGAAGCCATACATAAACATATTATTCCTTCCGGAATATCTGATATTGAGGGCGGATGTATTACTGTTCTGGATGTTGGGTTTGGGCTGGGTTACAATATTCTGGCTCTTCTTATGTCGGTTGATTTTTCTCTAATTGAGTCATTACAGATTCTTTCTTTTGAAAAAGAGAGGTCAATCGCTTCCAGTTTGCAAAAAATAGAATTTAATGATGAAAGAGATAAACCATATTCGTTGATAAAAAAGGCCTTCTATGAAGGCAGCGCTAAAGAAGATAAGGTTTCAATAGAACTCTGTTTTGGCGATGCTCGCAAAAACATTAAATTGTTAGAATTGTTATATGGAACAGTGGATGTAATTTTTCACGATCCTCATTCGCCTGGAAAAAACAGCGAGCTTTGGACAGTTAATTTTTTTAAAAATCTGTATCTATTACTGAAACCGGGTGGGATATTGACGACATATTCTTTTGCGCCACAAATTCGAATGGGACTTCTTGAAGCTGATTTTTCTGTTGCACCATTTATAAGTGATCAGTTTTCAAAAGAGGGAACCTGTGCCAAAAAGGGATTACTGAATAATTGCTTTAGCTCGACAGAGATATCAGCACTAAAAAATGATTATCGTTCAGAGCCATATTATGATAATGAAGACCTATCGCTTTCCAGAGAAAAAATACGATTGAACAGAGTTGAATCAGTGAGACTGAAAAAGCAAAACAATAAAACTATATGACCAATCATTAATCAATAATTGTTAATTAATGATTAGAGGAAGTTCTCTAATTCGCTTATAATTGAACCTGTTTGATCCTTGTTTTTTTTATCCTCTTTATCTCCTTCATTCTCTTCGCTCTCTTGAACTTTCTCTTTAGTAATAGAATTGCCTGCATGAGAGGAGTTATCTTCTGATACCGGCTTTCTCTTTTCTGTTTCTGTTTCTGTTTCTGTTTCTGTTTGGGAGTCTTTCGATTGCTGGTCTGTTGACTTCGTCTTTTCAGCTGAAGTTTCAGAAAGATCGTTTCCATATGATAAACGAAAGTTAAATGCGTGAGAAAAATCTATTACCTCGACTAATGCCTGATAAATCTTTTTGCCTTTAAGTTTCTTATCCCCTTCAAGTTCATAATCCAGTTCGATATTCTCTTGTGGGTTGGAGACAATTTTCTGTTGTCCTTCCATGTCTTTAAATAATATATCAAAAAGTTCAATAATTGAATCAAAGTAGCCTTTTAAATCATTTCGAAGGTTTTTTGACTGCTTTTTTAATTCGTTTTCAAGTTCTGTAAGCCTTTTGCTATAGTGATAATATTGATTTTGAGATAATGGCTTATCTTCTTCGGTTTCATGATATATTTCAACACTGGTGAAATAGTCCTTATACTGGTTGTCAATATGACGAATTCTGTTATATAGTTCTGATAGTTTCAGGCGGTAGTCTGTGTCGTGACGCCGGTCTGAGGGAACTGAAACTTTAATTTTATTTGTAGTTAGAAGAATTGAGTATTCCTCGTCAAATTCTCGAAAAACAAGAAAAGAACGGATGATCGGATCATTCTTATATTCAGATAGTATATAGTTGCTTTTAATAAATTTTTTAGCGAGCTCTTTCAATTTTATTTGAGACATAAGCTTCAGGCCGCGTTTAACCTCTTCAGGTACCGTTGGAGCACTCTTTTTCTTTATCTCTTCACGAGCCTGCTCCATCTCTTTATTGTGCTCAAGGTCTTTTTGCTCTTTTGTTTTTATGGCAAGTTCAGCCGATAGGCGGCTTGGACTATGAGGTTGTCGGGCGCCTGGTTTCATTTCAGGAGTTAGCTCAAGCATATGGTCAATAATTGATATATCATAAAGAGATATAATTCCTGAGTTGAAGAAACAGAAGAGCCAATAGAGGTTAGGGAAAAGTTTATTACAGATGGTGTTAATACTCTGTTTAACTTGACGACGCTTTGAAGATAAAGATTTCCCTTTTTTACTGAGAGATGTATGATAGCTTATTGCTTTATCATATGCGGAATAGAGGGTATCCTGAAAATTAATTATCAGGTAGATTCTCTTAAAGTATTCAGTTAGAGCATGAGCAATTTCAAAAGTTTTATAATCTTTTTCTCCAAATGCAATGTATTCATCAATAATATCAGAAGTAATTTCACGATCATAAATATTCGCACCAAATTCAATTAATTCAAACAACAATGGTCGTTCACGGTCAAGTTTTTCGACAATTTTTTCTGAAATAACATGTCCACTTTGTTTAAATATTTCCAGATAAACTAGTTGAAGATCAATTATTGCCGGTTTATATTCCTGATTGAATTTTTTTATAAAACTGGATTTAAGCTGCAATCCACTAAAATCAGTAACACCATGTATCATTAAATTAAAACGGATACGTAAAAGGTTAATCACTTTAATGAGGGGATTTTGTGAAAAAGCATTTTCAGATGGTTGAGCCGAGGAGCCTGTTTGAGAAAACTGTTTTGCTCTGTCTTTCTTTTGAGAAGAAGAGCTTTTTTTTTGTGGTAAGTTTTTTTTTCGCAGCTCACTTTTTTCCAGAAATTCACGTTGTTTTTTGCGATCAAATGTTGAGTGTCTTTTAGGTTTAGGAGTATCTACCGTGCCACCGTGATTGACAAATTTTTGAAAAATCTGTTTTCGTTCTTTTTCAGAAAGTTCGTTGGTTCTTATATTGTCACGAGTGTTATCAAGATTAGACATCTTCAATCCTGGAATAGTAAATTTAACATGTGTGCTTTTAAAAAATTATCAAAGTAAATTGTGCTTACAAGGTCTTTTAGTAAATGTTCTGGAAAAAATAGTTTAGTTTACAGAACGCTCAATAATTGAAATGGTCAATAACTAAATGAATAAAGCTACAAAATCAATTGTCTTGTCACCGCTGGTGGCGGGGACAAGACAATTGATTTGAAATCAAATAATTGTCTGAATAAAAGCGATTATTGTCAATATATTTTGCACCTGGTGAAAAGATATTTCAAAACAGTACGGATGGGTTTAAAGCTGCAAGCGTTAGGAAAAGTTCAAAAGTTAGTTGCTTATTGTCTTTTTGTTTAGCACTATTCAGTTGCTTTTGCAAGGTGATTTGAGGCAGGTGTTTGCTTCAAATAATTATTGGTGATTCTCCTGATGTTAAGAAAAACACTAAAAGCAATAACGAACTGATATCCCAAGTTTGTTACCCCACATTCTCTGTTCTTTTTCTGAGACGATGTTGTATACCGGGTGCCAGTCGAGAGAGAAGTTCATAGGGAGATCTTTAACAGAATACAGGATGCCGACAATTCCATCTGGACCAAACACGGTCGGGTCATCTTCTCCCCAAAGGCCAATATGTGCTCCACCACCAAAAAACAGGAAGAGATTTTCCGGAAAGAATTCAGGATGTATCTGATATTCATAAAGCGCTGAAAATTCAAATCCATTCCTGTTAAAAAGGATTAGTCCTTCCAGGTGGGAGGGGTCTGCGAAACGATAGCGGATTGTTGCTCCATAGTTTCCATCCTTGCCGGCTTCAAGACGTATTCCGGCTGAAAAGTCGGTCTCTTCTGATAACAAAGAAAAGGATGAAAACATAATAATAAGGACGGATATTATTTTAGATATTTTCATTAAGATTTCTCCCAAGATTAATAATGATTAATAATCATTTGAATAAAGATTTGTAAAGATTAGTACTTCTAAAGCTTGTTATAGAAAACGATGTCTACGAAGTTCTTTTAGTTTTGAAGGGTTAAAGGAAAAAGCGCTTATATAAACCGAGATTTAAGAAGTCTAAATTTACGTGAACTATTGTATCAGTGTCTTTTATCAAGCGCCTTTGTTTAACAGCAATTTTATAAAAGTGTTTTGGCTGTTAGCTTTCGTTATTATCCGCTTTACTCAATTCTTCGAGTTTGGCGCTTAATTCGTCAATTTTGGCTTTAAGTTCCTGAATTTCGGTTTTTGATGAGGATCCTAAGCTGCCAATTGTCTCAGAGACACGATCTTTTACTGTAGATAACTCATCCTTAAACTTTTTTTGAAACTCATCTTTACCCTGTTTCATGTCATTCTTGATTTTTTCGTAATCGTCTTGATGCTTCTCTTTGAATGATTTTGACTTTTTTTCGACCTCTTCACCTGCTGAAAAGAAAAGAACACCGATATCCTTTAAGATATTGCTCATAGCTATTACCTCGTGATTCAATTTATTAGTCATAATTATATTCGCATTTATTAATAAAGCAATAATAATATATCTTTATAAGAATTTTATTAAAGCGAATATCTGAAAACCTCGGGTTTTGAAACTTGCAGAAACTCTGTTGCATGATTATTGTTGTGTATGGAGATTGTTCTTGACGAGATTGGAATTAGCTAAAAATATTCAGCTTATGATGTTTTGTTCTGATATAGCTATATTAGGATTATTTTGAACCTGATCCTGTTTCTTTAAGGTTGAAGTCTTTGGATTTAATAAATATCAGGTTTAACTGAATGAATCAGTGTAGGTTGAAATTCGGGGGATTTGTGGAAAAGAATTTAGTGTTTCTAAGTGCACAAATAGAGGATTTACCCGCTGTACTTGGTTTACAGAAGAGAGCTTTTGAAGAAAACGCACGTCGTCATAATGACTTTAATATTCAGCCTTTGACACAGACTCTTGAAGATTTGAAAAAGGAGTTTAGGGATCATACGATTTTAATTGCAAAAAGTAATGACAGAGTTATAGCGAGTGTACGCGGTAAGATTTCCAAGAGGACTGTGTATATACAAAAACTTATCGTTGACCCGGATTATCAGAATAGAGGAGTAGGTAAACAGATGTTCGTGGCTTTGGAAAGATCGTTTCCGGATGCGGATCGTTTTGAACTGTATACAGCTGTTGCCGATGAAAAGAATATTCATATATATAGCAATTTTGGATACATACCATTTCGAACAGAGGTAATTAGCGGGATAGAGTTTGTATTTATGGAAAAAATACTTTGACAGCAGGACAATACGATTTTGATAGTCTGATATTGAAGTTTCCTAATGATAATAAGGAGTAGTGCAATGAGTGAGAAACCAGGTGATATAAGAAGTCAGCGGATAGAGAAAATTGAAAAGATGAGGGAATCCGGAATTAATCCCTATCCTAATCGGTATGAGAGAAAAGACCGGATAGCAGATGTTGTAGCGGCTTTCGATGAAACTAAACCTGTAAAGGTTGCTGTCGCAGGAAGAATAAAGTCAAAACGAGTTATGGGAAAAGCTTCATTTGGAAATGTTGAAGATTTTTCTGGTTCAATCCAGTTTTATGCTGCGCGGGATATAATGGGGGAAGAGGAGTATGCTTTGTATAAAACTCATGATCTTGGAGATCATGTAGGAGTAGAAGGAGAAACTTTTCTGACGCAGAAGGGAGAGATTTCCATAAAGGTTAAGAAGCTGGTTCTTTTATCTAAGTGTATTCAACCACTCCCTGTTGTAAAAGAGAAGGATGGTCAGGTTTTTGATGAGTTTTCAGATACCGAGCTTAAATATCGTCATCGCTATGTTGACCTGATCGTTAACCAGAAAACAAGAAAAGATTTTCTGATGCGCAGCAAAATTGTGTCCGGAATACGTCGTTTTCTTGAAGAGAATGATTTTCTTGAAGTAGAGACTCCAATGATGCACTCCGTAGTCAGTGGTGCGGCGGCACGCCCTTTTGTTACCTATCATAATACACTTGATATGGAGCTCTTTTTACGAATTGCTCCTGAATTGTATCTGAAAAGGTTGATAGTGGGTGGTTTTGAACGCGTGTTTGAAATGAACAGAAACTTCAGAAATGAGGGGATCGATACACGTCACAATCCGGAATTTACAATGGTCGAGATTTATCAGGCTTATGCTGATTATAATGATATGATGGATTTAACCGAGCGACTTTTTACTACACTAGCGGAACAGTTTTTTGGAACTACAGATATCCCTTATCAGGGTGAAACTCTTAGCTTGAAAGGCCCATGGCGACGAGTACGTTTTGTTGATGCAATCAAAGAGGTAACGGGTATTGATTTCTCTGCAATTAAATCGCCAGCTGAAGCCGTTTCAGCTGCTAGGAAGATTGGTCTTGAAGTTGATGAATCGATGGGAATTTGGAAAATTGCTGATGAGGTTCTTGGTGAGCGGGTCGAAAAAACTTTTCAGAACCCTACATTTTTGACAGATTATCCAAAAGAGCTTTCACCTCTTTCGAAATCGTTTGAAGATAATCCCGATTATGTTGAGCGATTTGAGCTTTTTATTGCCGGCCGGGAAATGGCTAATGCATTTACAGAGTTAAATGATCCTTTCGATCAAAAGGAGCGGTTTGAAGGCCAATCTAAAATGAGGGATGAGGGTGACGCCGAGGCCATGATGATTGATGATGACTATATCACTGCTTTGGAGTATGGATTACCTCCGACTGGTGGTTTGGGAATTGGAATTGATCGTCTTATTATGCTGTTCGTTGATACTGCTTCGATTAAGGATACCATTCTATTTCCTCTGTTGCGGCCTGACGGACAACAGGATATTTAATAAAGATTTGATAAAAAATAGCCCGTTGGGGCTATTTTTTGCATAATGCTTGACAGGAATAACCCCCGTGAATTATTTGAAACCGCTATATGATTATTGCTGAAGAGGTTTTAAATGATGATTCTGCTTATTGCTGTTGGAACGACTGTAGTTGGGGTCGGTATGGTCTATTATCTGTTTTCGGGTCGTCGTTCGTCTGTACAGAAAGATTCTGAAACATGGGAAAATCTCTGGATGAGCAGGCTTGATAGGTAATGACTTAACGGGAATCCATAAAAGTAAAGCCTTAATAAATGGGTTTTCTGCATCTGTTGCCTGCTGTCTATTATTTCAAGTAGGTTACTTAATGATTTTAAATATTTCAATCGGGTGTTAAATTCCATCTTCATAAAACACAATTACTTTCCGTATTTTGCTGCTCTTCTCCCCTTCTCTTTTATTCAAACTAACTGTTTTTTTCTTGATTTAATCGGTGCTCCGACATATTTTTTTAATTGTCTTTTGAGGGACTTACCCGGTTTCAAGGTGTAATTCCTCGTTTTAAAACAACGTGAATGAGAGGTAACTATGGGATTGTGGAATAAAGCAAAGGGGCAGTTGCGGTCTGTTATTGAATGGAGTAGTCCTGCGGAAGATATGATTTTTTATCGGTGGAGTAGTGATGGAGATGAGATAAAGAATGCCTCCAAATTGATTGTTAATCCGGGTCAGGGATGTATTTTTGTTTATGAGGGACGTGTTGAGGCCTTTTTTGAAGATGAAGGCATAATAGAGCTTAAAACAGAAAACGTACCGTTCTGGACAACAATAAGCAACTTTATGCAAAAGTTTCAGAGCGAGCATAAGGTCGGTATCTATTTTTATAAAAAAACGCAGATTCTGAATCAAAAGTGGGGAACTCCAAGTATTATAAAATATATGGATCCTCTGTATAATTTCGAGGTAGGCCTGCGTGCATATGGAAACTACTCTTTTCAGATCAATGATCCCGGCCACTTTTTTGTAAATGTTATTGGTGTTGGATCTGAGTATACAACAACACAGTTTCGTACTGTAATGAGTGCTAAAATCATCGAGCCGTTGACAGACTATTTCGCTGAGGCCGGATTTGGTTATTCGGATATTGATAAAGAACGACAGGAAATATCTGCTGGAATAAGGGAGCGTCTTTTAAAGGAGTTTTCAGACCTGGGTTTTGATCTGATAGATTTCAAAATCGAAGGAACAAGTTTCGATGATTCCACAATGAAGCGAATTAATCGCATTGCCGATATGACTGCTGAAGCAGAAGCATTAAAACGTGTAGGCATGAATTATTCTGATCAGCAGAAGCTCGAGGCTATGAAAATGGCTGCCCAGAACGAGGGTGGTGGTGCAGGTCTTGGTATGGGCATGGGAGCTGGTATGGGTATGGGACAGATGATGGCAGGTATGATGGGGTCACAGCAGACCCCACAGCAAGCGCCAGCAACAGCAGACCCGAATGATCCAATGGTGAAAATAAAAAAACTAAAAGAGATGTTTGAGCTAGAACTCATAACCAAAGAAGAATACGAAGCCAAGAAAAAAGAAATTCTAAGCAGTATTTGAGAAAAATTATAATAATAACCTAAAACCATAAAAACCGCCGAAAGGCGGTTTTTTTCATAAAATTCGATAAATATTGTTGTGCAAATAAACCTGTACAGATAATGGACTTGGCTTATATTAATGTGAACAATTTGCTATGTGCCAAGAGAGGTTTTATGAAAAGTCAGTTTACTCCAAAACTATTTACATGTATTAAAGAGGGTATACCGCTAAAGCAGATCGGATCTGATGTTCAATCGGGAATTCTTGTCGGAATTATTGCCCTGCCTCTTGCATTGGCTTTTGCTATTGCCAGTGGAGTATCGCCTGAACGTGGAATAATTACTGCGATTATTGCAGGGTTCATTGTATCGTGTTTTGGTGGGAGCCGTGTTCAAATCGGTGGTCCAACCGGAGCTTTCATAGTCCTGATATTTTCCATAAATAGCAATTATGGCTTAACTGGCCTATTGACTGCAACCATCATGGCCGGAATTATGCTTATTTTAATGGGATTGTTCAGGATGGGGGATCTTCTGAAGTATATCCCCTATAACCTTATTGTGGGATTTACTGGCGCTATATCTTTGATTATTTTCAGTACACAAATAAAGAACTTATTCGGTCTTTCAATAGATGATTTACCTGTTAAATTTATAGGTCAATGGTCTTCTTATGCGAAAAATTTTACTACAGTAAATATATACGCAACTGGTGTTGGCTTCTCGTCAATCTTCATGATCGTTGCCGTTCGTAAAAAGGTGCCACGTGTTCCCGGTGCATTGATTGCTGTTCTGGTTTTTACATCTCTGGTCTGGTTTTTAGATTTGCCTGTTGAAACAATAGGATCTCGTTATGGAGCCATCAAAAGTGGAATATCGTTTTCAGGACTAACTGTTCCGTCGCTTGAGTTGGTAAAGACTCTATTCCTTCCTGCACTTAGTATCGCTCTTTTAGGAGCTTTGGAATCACTGCTTTCTGCGGTAGTGGCTGATGGGATGATTGGAGGAAAGCATCGTTCAAACCTTGAATTAGTTGCTCAAGGTGGAGCTAATATTTTTAGTGCACTTTTTGGTGGAATACCGGCAACAGGAGCGATTGCCCGTACAGCTGCGAATATTAAAAATGGAGGCCGTACCCCGATTGCGGGAATTGTCCATTCAATAGTTTTACTGTTTATGCTTCTTTTTATGGCTCCTCTTGCTTTTTATATACCCTTAGCGGTACTTGCTGGGATCTTAGTAGTTGTGGCTTATGATATGAGTGATCTGCACGCTTTTAAAATGATATGTAAGACAAATGCATATGAAATTTCCGTGCTTTTTGTTACATTTTTCCTAACTCTGTTTTATGATTTGTCGATTGCTATTGTTATTAGCTTCATACTTGCAGTTGTTCTGTTTATGAAGAGAATGTCGTCTTCTTTGGATATTATTCCAATAATGGCAGTTAAAGAGGGCGAGATACTCTTTAGTTCAGAATTGGGCGTGATTGATGAACGAATAGCCCTGTTTGAGATGAATGGCCCGCTGTTTTTTGGTTCAGTTGCAGAACTGTTAAGCGTAGAGGAGTCACTGGGCTCTTTTCATACCGTAATAATATTGCGGATGCGCTATGTTCCAATTATTGATACAACTGGGCTAATGCGGTTAAAATCTTTGAAGCAGCAGATTGAAAAAAATGGATGTTCGCTAATAATTAGTGGTGCTAATAAACAAATTCGGGAAAAGATTTTGAAGCAGGGTATTGTTTCAAAGGGAAGAATTTTCGAATCTGTTGATAAAGCACTGGATAGGGCTAACACTCTTCTCTGAATATATCGTGGTCCTGAAGCTGGGTTTGGTTTTCGGCTAATAATGTATCAAGATGTTTAACGTTGTTGGCCGATAATTATAACAGGCTTCTTTGGTGTTGTCTTCCCGGTATGGCAGGTTTTTCCTTTGCATTTGATTGGGTGCTGAAACAGTGAGTTGATCTGTAAAATATGTCTAAAAATGGAAACTGATTTAAAAATGATGCAGTCCTAACAGGTGTGTTAATGAAACAAAATGATCGTGACAAAGATACTCCTGTCTTTAAAAATATGATTCACGGGATCAGCTTTTTTCTTTTCTTCGTTATATTTTTTATTATGTTTTCCCATATTTATAATGTCTCTTCTGCGCCTGTTGGTTGGTCGGAAAAAATTACTGTTACAGGCCGGAAAACAGAGGTGTACAGTTATCATAGTGCTCTGAATGGTGTACTTGCGGGTGTTGTCTTTTACGGTGCCGTTAATGAGGTTGAGGGCATATATGTCTCGGTCTCCTTTGATGGTGGTAAAAGTTTTTTTGACTCTAAACTGGTTTCAGCTGTTTCGCGAAAAGATGAAAGCCAGGTTATTAATCCCCGAATCAGTATCTCTCAAAAAGGCTCTATAACTGTTGTTTGGCAGGATTTCCTTTCAGATGACCCTTCGTATCGGATTTTCTTTTCTCAAACTACAGATCGCGGTTTATCGTGGACAAACCCTCAGATGATTTCACTTCAGGGTGAAATGCAGGTTTTACCTCTTCCTATTTATGATGATCGATCCCGGCTACATCTAATTTATCACGCTTTAGAGGGGCAGCAGTTTGCAGTCTATCATTCTGTTAAAGGCGATGAAGGGTTCGGTGATTCAATAAGAATTTCTCTTAAGGATGCCGATATTCGAGGTGCTTTTTTCCCGGCTGTTGTAGTTAATAATGAAAGCATTTATGTAGTATGGCAGGGAAAAGACAATACACAAAGACTGGGGGACGATCTCTATTTTACCTATTCTGATAATAACGGAAAAGAGTGGAGTGATTCACGGCGTATAACTTTTAACGAATCTGATGATAATGCTCCTTCCATGACGCTTCTTGATACAGTCTTGTATGTGGCCTATCTGAACAATGAGGACACTAACTGGAAAGTTAACCTGATTCAAGGGCTGAACCGGGGTTTACTTTGGGAGGAAAATGCGGTTGTAGTTTACGATACAAATATTAACTGTTTTGCTCCCGTTGTATACAGGGCTTCAAAAAACAAGTGTGGTATTTTATGGCATATAAGCAGTGATAACAGCAGTGCGGTTTTTTCTTCACTGTATGACTCTATTGAAAGAGTTTTCTCTCCGGCTGTCGAATTAGTCTCAGGGGGAAACGATATATCGGGTAATGCGACTGCTTTAATGGATAATAATCAGACTACTGTATTGTGGCAGAAAAATGATGCAGTAACAGGAATAAAGAGTGATATTTATGTTGCTCCTCCGAAGGTTGAGTCGTTGACACATCCCTTTGGTAAATGGTCTCAATTCGAAACTGCGGAATTGCGCTGGGCTCCGGTTGAAGATGCTTCTGGAATAGAGGGATACGCAGTGATTGTAAATCGCGAGCCCAATTTTGATCCGACGGTTGTAAATCTTGATGCTACGGGGATGCAAAACAGTGTGCCTTTTCTTCCAGATGGAATTTCCTATTTCCATATTCGTGCTGTAGATAAGGCCGGAAACTATAGTCGTACTCTGCATTTTCCCTTACTGGTCAGCAAGAGCCCTCTTTCTGTACCGCAGATTAAATCTGCTACTCATATAGAGGGAGAGGGATCAGAGAACAGAAATGCCCGTTTTGATTGGAAGATGGAGGATGAGGTTCGAATTAAGGGCTACTATTACTCCTTGACGAAGGAGCGTGCTCTGGAGCCGAAAACGTTTATAACTGAAAAAGAGCTGGAATTTAAAGACTTATCAGATGGACGCTATTTTTTGACTGTGCGGGGTGTGGACAAGGCTGGTAACCCTGGGCGGATTGCTACCTATGAGCTTGTAATTGGTGATAGTGAAAAACTTATGCCGGAAGAATATGAAAAAATAGCACTGTCCATCCAAAAAAGTGGAGAGAGTGAGGCAAAGACTGATTCTGAGACGACGCGTTCAGGCGAAGATTTTGCATATGAACCCGAGTTTGAAGAACAGTTTATTTCATTAAGAGTGGCTGCGTCTGGTTCTTCAGAACAGAAAACTATTATAGCGGAATTTGTTTCTCCCGATAAACATGCTTTTGTACCAGAGATGTTCTATTATTCTGTTTTCAGTGATGAAGAGATTATTAGTCAGGGATACAATGAGGATGGAGTCATACGGTTTAAGCAGACGCAACCCGGCAAATATCGTGTTAAGGTGCAGGCTGAGTATGTCTATGGTAATGATCCGGATCAGCTTAAAAGGAAAAGCAATGAAGAAGTTATCTCCTTAATAATTGACAAGCCCCTTGTGCCCGATTTTGATCCTCTTGATAATTTTTATACTGTATTAACTGACTATTTTACTGATAACTGGAAGGTTAACTCGCTCTTTCTATTGACTCTTTTTTCGTCTCTCATCTCGTCGATGGTGCTTTTTCGGTTGTATTATGTCTCAAGAGAAGCCCTTTCGCGATTAATACGAAGAATAATCTTGATCTTTCAGGCGTCTTGATATATATTAAAAAGGTGTTATGACTTAATAGTAATAAGGCGGTATATAACGCCATAGTGGAGTTTGTTATGAAGAAGACAAAAGAATTTATTTTAAGAATTTCCCTGTTTGTATTTCTTTTTTGCACTGCGATTCTTTATGCACAGGATTACGGTGTATCGGATTACATCTTAAACCCAATGACTGTTGACCGTCTTCAATTTATGCCGGTTACACGCGATTTTAGAAATTACTTTATTCTACAGTCAATAAATGATACAACGAATATTATTATAGGTGACTTTGTTGGTGCCGAAAAGAAGATTGTTCTAATTATTGATGAGAATTCAGATAATACTATTGATGCGGTACATGAGTGGTATCCTGATACAAAAAAAAGGATAAGCCCAAGAAAACCGACAACTACACTTTTTACCGACCTGGAAAGCATGAAGCGTGATATTATTTCGGGTAAGGTTTTCGAAGAAAACTATGCCTATAAAATGCGTTCACTGGCAAGTCTTGAAGAAAAGCTTGAGCAGGGGAGCGACCGCTTTAAGTACCGTCATGGCTTTACTGTTAAACTGTATGACCCTGATCGCCCGAATACGATAATGAGTGATTATTTCTTTGGCAGAAAAGGTGGGCGTTATGATCTGATTTTTAAAACTGAGTATTATCGATTATATCACACCATAATTCGACCTCGGGTATACTACTCCGTATATTGCTCTAACTCGAAGGATCCGATCGTTAAAGAGACTGTTGAGAAGCTTGTAAAATATGTTGAGTAAACTTTATTAATAATCAAAATTATTTTTTAACTAAAATATCTAACATTTTGAATTTAAGAAAAGCTCATCTGTCTCCGTTTTTTGTGGAGGTGGGTGAGCTTTTTAATGATTAATTGTTCTTGTATGACTGTCTATTAGTTAAATTACGGTGTTGTGTAATCGAGCTAAACAGTCACGTTTTCGAAAATGAGAAGTATGAAGAGAACATGTATTAAGTACTTTATAGAGTAAAAGCTGATTGTCTTAATGGAGTTTTTTAGGAAGGGCTTTTGTAAATGAACATCAAACAGGGACGCTTCTTCAAGGTCCCTGTTTATTAAAGAGAGATTGGCAGTTTACTTGCCTTCTCTCTGTTTTAGTGTCTCTACCATTTCGCTAAATACTTTATAGAAGTCCTTTAGAAAGTCCTTATCACGAAGCGGTCGTAGATGGTCGGGAAATTTTCCGTTGATAATTGATTTCATGTACATTGTCATTACATACACAGGTCCGGCTATCCGGTGGGTCTGACGAAGAAGAATAAAGAATAGAATTACACCTTGAATAAATATTATTGCGACTATTACCCAAATAAGGCCCTGATTAATTTTGATCATTCGTCTTAATTCTTTCATATTTTGATCATGATCCTGGGCGAGTTTAAGAGAGATTTTCTGGGCGTTCTCTATTGCTGTCAGATTGGATTCAGTTGTTTCAGAGACTCCGTCTGAATCTTCTGATTCTTCGAAATTTTCAGATATCGCAACAGGAAGAGATAGTACTTGTACTATGTTGTCTTCAATTTCGATAATATTAGAAATCTTTTTATTCTGTTTAAGTGCATATATGCCAACTATACATACAAGGATGGATACAATAATAATCTTGATACCCAAAAGAGCGAAAACAGTCCGTAATTGAAACTTTTTGTCTATTAAAATCTTTTTCCGTTTTGACATAACAACCCCGCTACGATTAGAAATAATGTATGATTATAATATCGTACATATGTTTGGCTTAAAAGTCAATATTTTTTCATTAAGTAGCGGTTTGATGCATTTTTCGAAAAGCCGACTTATAAGTTATTTGCAACAGTTCTATTGGTTTTGAAATCTATATGTAAAATTATGTTTTCCGTTGTATTTATAGTATATTAGTTTCTGTTTTGGGTATTCTAAATATCTGAGTTAACATTACGGCAAGTGCTAAATGGCTGATCTATTAATATACAGCTGATTTTTATAGAAGTTAACAAATCTTGAATTTTAGTGCTGTATCATTCGGGAGGAAAGAATGAGAAATAGAAGAGTAATGATGTTTTTATTTGTTGTAATGATTCAGTTATTAGAAGCTTCGCCTTCTCCTGTAGAATCAAAAATTGAAAGTGTAAAACTTTTTCAAAATCGTGCCGAGATTGAGCGATTTACCGAAGTGGAACTTGTAAAAGGTAATAACCGAATTGAGGTAGGATTTTTGCCTCCTGACCTTTATGACTGGTCTTTGAAGGCAGGAATATCTGATGAAGTACGTATTTTATCGGTAGAGGTGGAAAAATTTGCTCTTTCGACTCGACGCCGTATTGAAATTGAGAAGATAGAAAAGATTCTTTCAGATCTGCAGGATCGTGACCGAGTTCAGCTTGATGTATTAATGACTGTTAAATCACAGTTAACTTTTTTGGACGGATTAAGCTCTTTGTCAGCCGAGAGTGCACGGCAAGAGGTTATTAAAGGAGCACCAAATAGTCAAGCCTGGTCGCGTACTCTTGATTTTATTGCTATGAAACGGGTTAAGCTTTACGCACAAAAGAGAGCTGTTGAAAAAAAGAGGGAGTCGCTAGGTAAAGAGATCCGTAAGTGGGAGTATGAGTTGTCGAAAATTGGAGGCAGTGGCTACTTTACTGCATATCAAAGTCTGAATAAATCGGCTTACGAAAATATGTCGGGAATGAAAGTTCAGCAATTTGCGGATATGACAGATATTTATGATAAGCGTAGAAAATATCTTGAAACACCAATTTCTGATACGGATTATGAAAAACGGGCAATTATCGAAATTTACTCACCTCGAAAGATGAAAAGCCGGTTGAGCCTGAAGTATCTTGTACCCGGAACCGCCTGGAACATGGAATATGATGTCAGAGCCGATAGTAAAACCCATGCCCTCGAAATTTCGGTTTATGCTAATCTTTATCAAAAGAGCGGCGAAAACTGGAAAAACATTAAGCTTGCAGTTTCAACCGGTGTACCCGCCAGTTCTATTTCAATTCCGGAATTTTACCCCTGGTTTCTTGATGTTATTACAAGTAAAAAGTCAGATGAATCAACAGAGGTTTTAAAAAGGTCATTTGCACCGAAAGCTGAAATGATGGCTGCTGATGCCGCTATTGCTGCTGAAGCGACTGCACCTGTTGTAAGAAAAAGTGGCGTTTATATGACAATTGATTTTCCTTCAAGACTGTCAGTTAATTCTTCAACCAAGTATCAGAAAAAATTTATCAGAAAGTATACACTTGTTCCCGTTGATGATAGGACCTTTCACTATGAAACTTTTCCAGCTCGTTCTGAGCAGACATATATTAAAACAAAAATAATGAACAGTACTGAAATACCATGGTTAAGAGGATCTGCGCAGGTGTTTTTAGACAATGAGTTTATGGGACGTATGACATTGCCCTATATCCCCGTGGGAGAAGAGCAGGAGATTGTTCTGGGGACTGTTCCCGAAATTGTTTCGCAGAAACGGTTAATTAAGCGTTATGAAAAAAAGACAGGTCTTTTTGGGGGAAAGAGGACAATAGAATATCATTATATAATTACATTGAATAATCGGACTTCTGAGCGAAGGGATATGGTTTTGCTTGATGCGTTCCCGGTTTCCCGAAACAGGGAGGTCCGAATTGAAATTAGTGAATTGTCGTTACCCTTTTCAATTGTTGAGACAGAAAGTGAGAAGATGCTTTTTGAACAGGGACTACGTAAATGGACTTTTACACTGGGTGCCCGTGAAAAGAGAGAGATCAGCTATAAAATAAATGTCAGTTTTGGAAAGGATGTAGATGTTACCGGGCTTTAAGGCACAGAGGGCTATTGTATGTCTGTGTATAAAAAAGTGTAGACTTTACATCTAATTGCAGAGATGGTTATGGAGGATCTTTTCAAAAAGGTGCATTTATGAAACCCTCACTCAATTCGGGTTAAGGTGATAAGCTTTTCAATGAAATTTGTTATTGTAAGAACCATGCAAAAAAGAGTCTAAAGCAGATGACGGGCAGCAGGGTGTCGGTCGGCTTCGTATCGGAGGAATAGATGAAAATTACAACAGAAGCTAAAGTCGGGATGATGATTACCTTCAGCTTTACACTGTTTATTGTAATTGTAGCGCTTTTAGCTCAGTTTAATATTAATCGAAGCGGTTATCATTTAAGACTTTATTTTTCGTTTTTGAATGATCTTAAAACCGGCGCTGCTGTAAAGATTGGTGGGGGTATTCAGATTGGTCAGGTGGTAGAAATAAATCAGTCACAGGATAAAACTGTGGTAAAGATCTGGATTGATAATGAGTATAAACTATCGAAATCGACATCGTTTGCAATTTTCACTACCGGAGTAATTGGTGAGAAGTATGTGAATGTTATTGTTCCTGCTGTTACAGATAATTCTGGTTATCTTCAGGATGGAGATATAAAATATGGAATTGATCCGGCCTCCTTTGATCGAATGATGCAGACCTTTCAAAGTTTTTTACAGGATAGGGACGGTGGAGAGATTCTTGCGGATATTTTTATGAATTCGAGTAAGTTCGTAGAAAACATGAATGAAATTGTTGAAGATAATAAGTATGATGTTAAGTCATCCGTGGTTATGGCTAAATCTACAATTGAGAATCTGAATGTACAAACCCGGGAATTGATGTACAATGTTAACAAACTGGCAAAAAACATGTCTGATATTTCAACTGATAATAAGGCAGATATTGATTCTACACTGAAAAATTTATCTCAAACAACTACCTCTTTAAACAAACTGGTATACCGGCTTGAGAATGGGCGGGGAACCATAGGTCGTCTGATGTATGATGAAGAAATATATAACAACTTGAGGGATGCCTCCATATATGCCCGTGATTTGTTTTATGATTTGAAACAGGATCCCTCAAAATTGTTTTTTAAATCCAGCAGGTAGCTTCATTGGCTAAAAAAAAGAATATATATGTTTGTGTATCGTGCGGTGCTGAAAGTGGTGCATGGTCAGGAAAATGTTTGCAGTGTGGTGAGTGGAACTCGATTGTTGAGGCCGAGAAACATGCTCCTAAAAAAGAGAGTGTAGTTAGGGCGGTTTCTCTTTCTGATGTTAGCTGTGATGATATTGTTCGGCTTCAGTCAGGATACAGTGAGTTTGATCTTGCCTGTGGTGGTGGTATAGTGAAGGGCGCAGTAACCCTGATTGGTGGAGAACCGGGTATTGGTAAATCGACACTATCATTGCAGATCGCAGATTCATTTAAAACTCTTTATGTATCGGGTGAAGAGTCGCCTGTTCAGATACGTCAAAGAGCAGAGCGACTTAATATTAAGAAGGACAATATTCTTATAACGACAACAACCTGTGTAGAGAATATAGAGGAGTTAGTGGAAAAGCACAATCCTGAATGTGTTTTTGTTGATTCGATACAAACTGTGAACTCTTCAATGATTGCAGGGCCGGCCGGATCGATTGCCCAATTGCGAGAGTCTGCGTTAAAGTTAACAGCGGTTGCCAAGAACAGAAATATCCCGCTGTTTTTGATTGGTCATATTACAAAAGAGGGTTCTATTGCCGGGCCAAAGGTTCTTGAGCATGTAGTTGATACAGTGCTATATTTTGAGGGTGACTTTAATAAAGAGTATAGGATTCTTCGTTCGTTTAAAAACAGGTTCGGCTCTGTGAATGAGATCGGTTTGTTTACTATGACAGATAAGGGTTTAGAAGAGGTTAAAGATAAAAACAGTGTGTTCTTTAATAGTGACTGTTTTGGTGCACCCGGAATCGCTGTTGGTTCTGCTATAGAGGGAAGCCGTTCAATCCTGTTTGAAGTACAGTCCCTTGTTTCGTATTCATCTTTCTCAAATCCGCGTCGTACAGCTGATGGTCTGGATTTTAATCGTTTAGTGATTATCGCCGCTGCGTTGGAGCGATATGCAGACTTAAAACTTTCAAATTTTGATGTGTTTATAAATCTGGCCGGCGGTTTTTCGATAAATGAAACAGCCAGTGACCTCGCTGTTGCCCTGTCTATAGCTTCTGGTTATAAAAATACAGCTCTTCCCGATAAAACGGGGTATCTTGGAGAAATATCTTTGGCCGGCGAAATACGTCCTGTTTCACAGTTTGAAAGACGCCTTACAGAGTTTGAGCGAAATAATTTTACTGCGGTTTTTGTTCCTCTAAAAAATGTGAAGGATAAAGGCAGTTTGAAAACATCTATAAAATTGATTCCTGTGAAAAGTATTCAGGAGGCATTGGCTAAAGCCTTTTAACCCTATAGCTTATTTTTAGTTTAGAGAAGGCATTTGGAGGGTTCGTATGAACATAAAATTTGTTATGTTAATTGTGCTGACCGGATTAGAGCTTCTGCTTATTAACGCTTCGTGTGAAATTGATCATTCAGAACAACCTATAGAGAATACTGACTTTGAAGGAAGGTTATGGCGTATAGTGAGGTATGAGTATATAGATGACTCTGTAATTAATTATCCCGTATTAGAGGGTGGCATTAAGATATTTCATTATCATTATTACAATTACGGTATTTTTAGCCAGTACGAATCTTTTCACTTCGAAGATGGTCCTTCTTTAAACTACTACAATCCCCGCCTCTACACAGAATATGAAAAAATAGATGATAGTTATAACTTTTCGAATGGCGAAAAGTGGAATTGTGTTGTCACTAATGAACAAGCTGTTTGTGTCTGTTCGGATGTGCCCGAGATTACAGTTCGGAGAATTATTTATGAAGCCACCGATTTAAAAACTTCAGATTTTTCAATCATGGAATATAGATAGAATACTTACCATTTTTCGAAATGAATTTTTTCTAACTTGTATCGGTCGTCAGTTGTTTTCTCTTCTGACTTATAACCGACTGCTATCATTCCAACCGTAATTAAGTTTTTGGGAATACTCAACAATTCTGCAATGGGCTCAGATCGTGAGCTTATTGGATACATGCTTAACCACACGGCTCCCAGACCTATTCCATGTGCAGCCAGCAACATGTTTTCTATTGCTGCTGAACAGTCTTCTATTAAAAAGCCTTCTTCGTTTTGATCATTTTTATCTCCACAGACTACAATACAACAACCGGCACTTGGAACCATCTTTGCATATGGATGTATTTGGGAAATATCTTCGAGAGTTTTGCTGTTTTTAACAATAACGAAGTGCCATGGCTGAAAGTTTTTTGCAGAAGGAGCATAAAATCCTGCTTTCAATATGGTTTTCAAATCATCATCGTTTAAAACTTCGCCTGTAAACTTGCGTATACTTCTTCTTGTCAATATGGCTTCTAATATATCCATGGGAATCCTCTTTTTAATAGCTATATAATTATATTGTTTATAGCAAGAAATCACATAAGTGTCAACCAAGTTTTAAATGCGAAATATTCCGTGTGCAGAAAAGAATCTGTTTTGGTTCACCTCTTGCATCATTGAGTGGTATTCCTGATGAGTGCAGCATGATATGTGTGCCATCAGCTTTGAGGAATCTGTATTTCACGTCGAGTCTGAACTGGTCGTTAGTAAAACCGGAAAAGACCTGTCTTACGGATTCAAGATCATCGGGATGTATGAATTCAGCTATGTTTTTTCCGATAAGATGCTCAAGGTTGTAGATTTCTGCATTGCGTGAAGAACCGAGTAGAATATTACCTTCAAGATCGAAAAGAGTTAAAATGTCATACCTGCTGTCAAAAAGGTTCATTAATTGATGACGATGGCCCTCTTCATTTTTTCGTAGAACTTCTTCAATTGAATACAGGTCATCGACCTGCTCTATCGTATTGATAGAGTGCTGTTTAAGATACTCGAACTGACGGATATTGTTTATGACTTGTGTTGCCTGATCGGCAAACCCCTGAAGAAGTGATATGTCCTCTTTGTCGAAAAGATCTGTATCGGTAGTGGATGAAAGGATTAAGATGCCGATTACCTTGTTTTCGAAATTGATCGGAAGAAAAAGGCTCGAGACAAGGTTTCTTAAACCGATTATCTCTTTTTCTGCATGAGTCAGAATAGTTTTTGCTGAATTACGCATGAATACATGTTTTCTGCTTGTTACAGCTTTTTTTATATGTGGGTGGTCATCTAAAGCGGCTTCTTTAAGTGATTGCGGATAATCCTCTATAATAACCGGATTTGCCGCTACAAGAAGCAGTTTGTCATTATTAATAAGATAAACCGAACCGGAGTTGGCATGCGTTGCTTCAAGAGCGCCGTCTACAATGAACTGCATAAGCGGGGCCATTTCGAACATGCCTGTCATTTTTTGACATATTCTTAAAAAAACATTGAGTTTGCGATTGGTATCAACAAGGGTTGAATTGATCTTTTTTATGTCAGTTTTAAGCTTAAAAAGCTTAAAGGCCATTTTAATAGAAGCATCCAGCACAATAAAGCCTGAATTTTTATCAACATAGCCATAAGAGGTGACCTTTTCGATTTTTTTAACGAAATCGGATTCGGTATGAGAAGAAAGAAAAATCACAGGAATATCAATGATCTGAAGTATCTTCCGGGTTGTTGTAATACCGTCCATGCCCCGACCCAGGTCAATATCCATCAAAATAAGATCGACACAGACTCTATTTTCAATGATTAGTTGTAGGGCTTCCTCTCCATTAAAAGCATGCTTTACGCAGACCCCCTTCTTTTCTAACAGAAGTTTTTCGGCCATGGCAATGATGACCTCATCTTCGACAAGGAGTATCGTTTTTTTATCATCCATGATATAAAATATCCTATCTAAAAGAGTTAATTGTATGGGTAATCATTTTACCGATTGTAAAATGAAAGATGTTACATTAATGAAGATTAATAAAAAGAATTTCTAAATCGTATAACTTTAATATCAACAGCCTTGTGATTAATCAAGAAAAATTCATGCTGATTTGGAAAAACTTCAATGAGGGCTCTTCCCACAAATAAAACTTCATAAAGACAATTATTAATAAATTAAAACATCTGTTATAATGATAATGAGTCTCATAAGATGGTTTTTGTGAAAGCGGATTGATTAGTCGAGGATAAGAATCTGCTTACCGGCAGTTTAGATAAAATGATGTAAAAGTTATACTGAAACATGATTTATGACTAAGAGACCCTTTTGTAAAAAAAACAGGATTAATTAATGGACCAGAAGAGCACCTTAATGATTGAATTAATGAGATCAAAAATTCGTCGACGAGTAGATCATGTATTCAGATAGAGGAAATCCTTAAAAAAGCGGAAATAATCAAGTGTGTTGAATTTTAATAAGAGGTGACGGGTGTTTGACAAAAGTTATTAGTAACTTTTGCTTTCTACTGTGCTACTATTTATAGGGTAGCTCTCTAAGTGGGATCTACCCTATAATACAACACGATCAATAATAGTTATTTTTCAATTAATTGGAAAGCATCCTGATCTGCAATTAGTTGAAAGAATTCTTTTTTACAACCTTGTATGTTTTGTTAGCCATAAAATTATGAGTAATTATTCCTTTGACGTTACGCATAAGAATAGAGTTAGTTTGCTGAACGCTGATTGTATGAGTACCTGCCGGTATAATATAAGTCCTGGAAAACATACCAGATGGTTGTCTGGAGGGAGCTTTCCTATCGATATTGTACATTGTAAAACTGTTAGACATTGTTATTGTTGAGTTTGGTTGACCTTCGACAACGTTTATTTTAGCTGTTGCGCACGAAACTAATAACGATTAATAGAGCGTTTTAAATTATTGGCTCATATCAATGACCGCTAATGCTTATTTATCCTTATTCTGAAACAACTCTTGTACAAACAGTCAAATTCTGTAAAAATGAAGTGGCTGATCTGCAAACATATAGGCGTCCATAGATGTTATTCCGGTTAATACAGATGCAATTGTATTTTTTGAATAATAAAGAAGAATAAGTATGTGAGTATTTAAGTTACAATCTGAAAATAACACCTACCGTCATCGGAACCAGAGTCGAGCCATGACCATCTTCTCTTTTATCAAACAGATTAAAATAGAGATATCTGACACTGGTTGTAATATAAATATTATCATAAAGCTCATAACAGAAAGATAGCTGCGGACCGGCAGCTAATCCGTAACTAATATAATCGTGATCCAACACATTCATGTAAGATAAGTTAAAACCAAGACGCAATACAATTAACCCTTGCGCGAAAGAATTATCGCTCCAGAAGTTTATGCCAACAGGAGCAATGTGGACAGTCTCATCTCTATACGAAATATTGAGATACCCGCTTTCAATACCTATACCCAATCTATTGGTACTATTGTAGTACAAACCAGCGAGTGCAATCGGACCGTCATCATAATCCATCCTGACATCAGATGAATCACTAAATCTGCCAACAAGATACTGGTCCTTTGTATGTAAATATCCTCCCGAAACAGAAGCATTAATTCTGCGTCTTGTAGCCGATGGCATGGCGTAAATTGATGAAACTGTAATAACAGCCAAAATGATAATCAGAGATTTAGTCATGTTATTTAACCATTTTCATTTTTTCTGCAATTTCCTTAACTGCAAAAGTCGCCCCCTGCTTAAGAGCTTCGTCATGGGTACGTGCGGCGCCCCAACCAATATATGCACCTGTAAACCAGTGTACATCATATTTGCCACGCCCTACCTCTCGACCAGTTTTAACATCAAGCATCTGCCCAATAATTCTAAACTCATGCGCAGAACCTTTATATAAATTCGAGACGGGTATCCAAACAACATAAACAAAGTCACTCTGAACAGAGCGCGCATATTTCAAAACCTTTTCTTTATCAGTGAGCCTATAGTCTTCTCTGATTTTAAAAAAAGACGAAGTAAACGGTCCTTTTATTTTAATTGGGTAATGTTTATTATTTCTTTTTAACAATTTTTGAGGTATCACGGAAAATCTGGTTTTTCTCTGAAACTCTTGCGTCAATAACTCTGCAAAATCAGTTGTGCTGTCATCAAACATTCCGGTAACAACTACAAGTTTTGTATTCGGAGCCGGTAAAACATTAGTTTTTACACTGTAATAAGTGGGGATGCACGATGTTTGCAAAAATAGCACCATCGTTAATATTATAACAGCTATTTTCTTCATTTTAGATCCTCCCGCTTTTTTTCGAAATTCTTATGATTTCTTCTCCAATTGTTTCCCCACATCTTTCAAAAAAAAATGCCATTCTTTGATCTGATGATTTAAACCATCTGGTAAAATTTAGACGCGATAGATAACTCCTGCTCTTCTTTTGGCTGTATTCGTTTATTGAATATCCTACAATTTTCGCTTTTGGGTACTCAATAAGTCGCCCACAAACCTTAACCAAATAGTCAATATTATAAGCACTACCATTTGCCTTATAATCTGCTGTATAAACAAGATCTCCTGACCATACAAGAAACACATATTTTGAATTAAACTTTTTATTAACAGCATTAATCTGACCAATATCCTGTTTAGATAAATAGTAAGCTTTAGATTTGTTTTTTTTCAAATCGGGTACTTTAAGTTCGCTAAGTATATGTCTGTAGTCTGGTATATTTATTTCGACTTGATCAAAAGATACAACATCAAAGGATGATTTTTTCTTCAAATACTCACTTACCGCGGCCGCGAGTAGTAGATCCTGCTCTCGCAAAGATCCGGGCAATACAACTATACTATCAGGATTTAACTTGTAGCTCTGATCTACCAGATCAAAATCCCTGTAATGTCTTGAGGTACAGGAAAAAGAGAGCATCGAAAAAAGTGAGACCAGCAGCATAAAAAAGCACAGCCGGATTATTGAGTTGTGACTTTTATTTGATAAATGTTTGAGACATGTAAGTGATGAGGCAGAGTTATTATCGTTCATTAAGCCCTCCAATAATTGTAAAAAAACAAGATGGTCGTTAGAATGGCAAGCTTACTAATCTGAGTATCTTCCATAAAATTACAATTGAGAATATTTTATATTATATTGCACTAATTCAAGTGGTTAAAGTTTTGCATCAAATATTTTTAGTTAAGAAGTTTTTGCGAGCAACTTTTCTATTTTGCTACTTTCATTTTTTCTGCTATTTCCCTTACGGCAAACCCGGCCCCCTGCTTAAGAGCCTCTTCATGTGTTCTGGCAGCGCCCGATCCAATATAGGTTCCCGTAAACCAGTACATCGAGTACTTGCCATTACCGATCTCTTCTCCGGTTCTTACATCAAACATCTGCCCAATAACGGAACATTCTCCAATAGAGCCGCCTGCAGCGTAAACAACAGGTACCCACACAACATAAACATAATCAGCCTTTACAGAACGAGCGTACATAAGAACTGACTCTTTGTCCGTAAGAGTATAGTCATCTTCTATTTCATAAAATGAAGAGCTAAAAGGACCTTTTATTCTGATTGGATAATATTTATTACTTCTTTTCAAGGATTTTTGAGGTATCATTGAAAATTTAGTTTTTTTCTCAAACTCCTGTGTTAATAATTCTGCAAAATTAGTGGTACTTTTGTCAAACATACCTGCGATTACTACAACTTTAGTTTGTTGATTGGGATAAATATTTTTTTTAGCATGATAATAAGTATTCACACATGATGTTTGAAATAATACCTGAACCAGTAATATTAATTTATATATTCTTTGATTATTCATCAATTAAATTCTCCCGGATTGATTTGATACTCTTACGATTTCTTCACCGATGATTAATCCAGATTTTTTTAATAAATCTACCACTTTTTCATTATCTGATCTAAACCATTTTGTTATATTTAGAAAAGAGAGAAACCCTTTACTTTCACTTGCTGAATAGCTATTAAAAGTATAGCCAACAACTTTTGAATTAGGATATTCAATTAATTGACTAAATATTTTTACATTAAAATCAACATTTGAAGATGCTGTATACATACTTCTTGCCAAAACATTAACAAGGTCACCAGACCATACAAGAAACACATACTTTGCTTTAAACTTTATATTAATAGCATTGACCTGACCAATATCATGTTTAGACAAATAATGAACTGTAGATTTATTTTTTTTTAAATTATTAACTTTTAAATCCCCAACTATATGCCTGTAATTAGGTATATTTATTTCGACTTGATCAAAAGATACGACATCAAAGGATGAATTTTTCTTCAAATACTCACTTACCGCGGCCGCGAGTAGCAGATCCTGCTCTCGCAAAGATCCGGGCAATACAACTATACTATCAGGATTTAACTTGTAGTTCTGATCTACCAGATCAAAATCCCTGTAATGTCGTGATGTGCAAGAAAATGATAAAATAGAAAAAATTGAGATTAAGAGTATAAAAATATGGAACCTGGTTTTTGATTTAAGACTTTTGAATGATAAGAATTCTTGTGATAAACCGAATGATGAAGCTGGATAATTATTATTCACTAAGCCTTCCTTGTAATAGATATGCCTGATAAGCGTCAGAATCGTCAACTAAAGTCTATTCTAATAAAAAAAGTATAATAAATGAAGATAAATGCATTATTTAACGCATACACATTCTATTGGTTAAAGTTTACTACTTATTATTTATCGTCAAGCTTTTTCCATAATTTGCTTGTAGGTTTATATGTTAGCGGCACCTGTTAAAAAAAGGCATCCGCTTTTTTAACAGGTGCCGCTAACATTTATTATTAAAATTAGCTGAATATCGATTAGAAAATCTTTTATTTTGTGTACTACAATACTCCTTTTGCTATGGTTGCCTAAGTAAAGAGTATGGTTCAACTGAACCCTGATTATTGCTTTAGTACAATCAGATCCTTCTCTTCGTATTTGTTGTGTCCGGGTAATGATTTTTTATATTTCCAGCATTTTATCGCATCTTCTCTTTTTGCATTGGGATTTCCTTTGAAAAAATCCCGTGTATACTGATTGTATTGAAACTGTGAAGAAATTTCAGTTTTCCTCCCTAGTTTTTTTTCGTTATAAATTTTTTTCCATTCGGATATTGCTTTTCTGTATGGTTTTCCCGGATTAGCCTTCATCCAGTTCATGAACGGAACATTAAACTTAAAATGATCACCAATTTGAGACTTAAAGAAAGCCCGATGGTTCTCATCATTCCTGTAATACCTGGTGATTAACGAATCAAGGCTCAGTAAAGTGTTATCTGTATCAGGCTTATCATGACGTTTTTTTTGAGGTTCGGCAATTTCCCCTGTTTTCAGGTATTTGAAAATTCGTTGAGTCAGCTCATCTTTACTACCGCTGCCGGGTAGACTATTTTCTTTGCAGAAACTAAAAAGCTCTTCTTTGAGCCAGTAGTAATTAAGGAACTCTTCGGGGTTGATTTTTAAATTAAGTTCCGGTCTCATAGATGTACTCCAATAATTGAAAAATGGATTTTAACGGCTGCGTATTGAAATTTTTGATTTTTTTGCCGCCGTCAATTAATAAATAGTATAGAATAATTAATGGTGTAACCTTCTCTTTATGCGATATTGTTTATTATATGGGTAAATCCCACTTCGTAAATCGCCGAAGGTTGCACCGTATATATTATCTTACATTGTATTTTAGCTGATTAAAGTATAGCAACCATAAAAGAACAAATAATTACGACGATGTTTAGCGGCCTCATTGTCACTCTTCCTTTATTGTTGGGTGGTGAGAGGTTTACAAAAGATCCAATTAGAAAAAGGTAAATACAAGCCAGACCCTGATCTTTGGCAATGCTGTTTTCTGTAAGATATCTATTTGATATCTTACTGAAAACAGCAATCTGTTTTTACAATGCGGGAATCTACCACACTAGATTCCCGCATTGAGGTACATATTTTGAATATTGGGTATCTCTAATAATTACCTTTTTAATAAGGTTGCATGTGCGAGCAGCAAGAGTTCTCTTGCGACCAGCACAGGTTGCATGTGCGAGCAGCAAGAGTTCTCTTGCGACCAGCACAGGAACTTGCCCTTGCAGGTTGTTCTTATAAGCACTTAAACAGTGTTACCTTCAGAAATTCAGAAGTTTAGTCAAATTTCTTTGGGAACTTTCGAAGTTCCCAATTGATTCATTAATGAAGTATTCAAATGATCAATTTTTAGTTATCACAATTTTATACGAAACAGTTTTGGTATCCCAGCTATCGACATCAATCCAATATTCAGTATTTTCGACCATTGTGTAGGTTATTTGCTCTGATTCGGTGCCAATTTTTTCAGAAAAACCTAATTATGATGGAACTTCAAGTGTTCTGACTGAAGAAATTCAGATGTTTACATTTTCAGCTGTAAACGCAAAGTTTATACGTTATGTTGGTCATGGAAACAGCAGTAATTCTTATAACAGTATCCGTGAGATTGAGTTTTATTCAATGTCGAATGATGGTGATTCTGACGAAAATAGCGATGATAGTAATGATGATAACAGCGATGATCAAATCGAAATTGATGATGGCGATTCCAACGATCAATCCGATAATACTGACGAAACGCTTAAACTTATAGATATTTCCGATATAAGCTGTACAAGCTATAGAAACTGGAATTTAGCTAAGTATGCGATAGATGGTAATCTTGGATAAATATGGTCGTCTTATGGTGATAATGAAGCTCTCACTATAATCCTCAGTGCCCAGGAAACTGTTAGCAGTGTGGACATTGCCTTTTACAGAGGAAATACTCGAAAAACTCATTTCGAAATACATAGTTCTCTTGATGGTGTTAATTACACTATTGTTTATAATGGTGAATCATCAGGTTTAACTGAAGACTTTGAATCGTTTACTCTTTCGACTTCTCAGGCTAAATATATTCGTTATGTTGGTCATGGAAACAGCTCAAATATGTACAACAGCATAAAAGAGATTAATCTTTATTCAGGCAATTCTTCAAATGAAGATCCAATTGAAGATCCAATTGAAGATCCAATCGAAATTGCGATTGAGTATCCGTCCTTAACAGATAAACCTAAAATTGTAATTATGGCGGATATTATGCCTAAAGCTCCAGAAGGAGTAGAGGACAAAAATGAGGTTGATGATCGCCAATCTTTTATCCGACTTTTAGTTTATTCTAACGAATTTGAAATTGCTGGTCTTATTGGTGCCAATAGTCGTTATGGAGCCAAAAGAGGTGATTCCAAAGCTTTTTATGATGCGATCAATCTTTATGAAGATATTAAACCAAACCTTGATAAGCATGCTAAAGGTTATCCTTCAGCAGATCAATTGCGTAGTGTTGTGTATGAGGGGCAACGAACTTATGTTGGTATGGCCGGGGTTGGCGAAGGCATGGATACGGCTGGCTCGCGTCATATTATGTCGCTCCTTGAAGACCAAGATGAAAAACCTATATGGTTTCTCGGCTGGGGTGGCATGAATACACTGACTCAGGTGCTTTGGACAATAGATAAAAAACAGAAAGAGGGAACACTTTCAGATCACGAAGTTGCTTGTATGATAGGTAAAGTGCGAATAGTGGATGTTGTTGCCCAAGATAATAGCTGTGCACAAATTGATGATCTGTTTCCGTCAATATTCTATGTACGTGCAACACATCAATATTTTGGTTTTTCAGAATGGAGAAGTAACTTCAGGCCACACTATGCAGATTCTCAGAAGGGTAATCTTGATGTAGCCGACTACAATTGGTTTTTGGAAAATGCCAGAGATAGTTCAAAATTCGGTGCCTTTGGAGCATCGTATCCGAATAGAAAATATCTGTTTGAGGGAGACACTCCATCATTTTTGTACCTGTTTCAAAACGGTCTCAGTGACCCTATGAAGCCGCATTATGGTTCATGGGGCGGAAGATTTTCGCGCGATAAGGAGTACTCCAAAGGTGGAGAGCATAACGGTCAATATGATGGAGTAGGCTATGTTTATACAGACGAACATGAATCTGTTAAGGATAGCTTTAACGGAGTTAACGACGTATATGCTTGTTTATGGCGTTGGAGAGAGGACTATCAAAATGATTTTGCTGCCCGTATGCTATGGACAATATCAGACAGTTATGACAAAGCCAATCATAGTCCGGTGGTAAAAATTGATAACGATGATACTAAGAACATTATTCATCTTCAAGCAAACAGAAGCGAAACCGTATATCTTGACGCTTCCGCGACTTTTGATCCGGATAATGACACTCTTTACTATTCATGGTGGAACTATGCCGAGCCGGGAACATACAACAGCACAATAAGCATTCAAAATAGCTTAGAACAAAAGGCCAGTATTACTGTTCCTTCAAATGCAAAAAGTGGAGATACTATTCATATTGTTTTAACAGTACGTGATAATGGAACTCCGATACTTACTTCTTACAGAAGAGTTGTAATAACAGTTAAATAAGCTGTTCAGTTGTTTTTCATTTTAATTATTAAAGAGCCGTGAGCGATTTTTGCTCACGGTTCCCTATTTTTAACTGTATTCTCCCCTTACCGGATATTTATTAATCGCAGATTTTACATTTAATGCGATAGTCGCAAGTTCAGCTTTAGTACACTTGAGTTCTATTTTGTATGAATCCTCAAAAGCCATTCCCGGCGGCAAAAACTCTGCTTCTAAAACTACAGTGATTAGGTGTGAATCATTAAAGCGTTTATATTTAAACCAAACGCAGGTCTCACGAAAACGGAGATCTTTATGCTCAGGATTTTTGCCTTCCGCAAGAGTTTCAAACCAGTCTGCCATTTCTGTAAGCTCGAATGTTAAGAACGCGGAATCATTTTTATTCCATTGTTGTTTTCCGTCGTTGGCATGAAGGTGCGCGTTTAGCCAGTCACAGTCATAATAGCCCTCTGTAATTTCTGGGTACTGATAACCATTAATAGAAATCTCAATTAACTTGTCGTCATCTTTAAATGTAATCATATCACACTCCAAATTAAATTTTTACTCAACCCTTAATGCCAACAATACATCCTTATATCGCCAGGCCTGGCTTATCGATTACCGGGACCCGATGATATAAGTATTATTTATGGAATAAGGATTTCAATGTTCTTATCAGCTTTAATTATCATTTTCCAGCCTTTTTGTTCCCAGATATCCGTTGATACCTCAAAAACTGCGGCATCTTTTTGACCAATACCAGGATTAAGATCACTCGCTATTTTAGTTTCGAGCTTCATTTGAGTCGAATAACTTGCTGATGCCCCGATTGCTTCATCATATGCCGCGTTATTAGGGTCAATAATCTTTATATCTGGTAAACTAAAAGAGTTGATTGGCTGATCCGTTATGTTTTTGTAATTAAAATCAATAATCACAAAAACAGCTCCTTCTGCCGCACTTTCTTCAATAAAATCTGAGCCTACTTTACTCTTTGATTTTACTGCTGTAACCGTTACCTCAAATTTTTCTGTAGCTATTTTTTCATTAAGCTTGGCCTGGATTTGAGGTTCGTTGCTTTCACTGCAGGCCAACCCTACCAATACAAATAATATTAGTATTGGTAAAACCGCAATAACTGATTTAAAATTTTTTGACTTCATTTTGATTCTCCTTTGATAAAATATTTTTTATTGATTTGATAATTACAAAACCAGATAAAATACCAATAGCCGAACCGGTAACCAGTCGAACTATATTGGTATCAAATATTGTTATAAATGTTATAATGTTGATAATAAGTACACAGAAGAGTATCAGATACAGAAAACTAAAGGAAACATTTACTTTAACAAGTGGGCTTAAAATCAACGTAACAAAAACCCCAAGATAGATGCCTGTACATCGCGCGCAGAGTACAAACTGAACGTCACCCCAAAAGAATGATCTTTCGGGGTTTTGATGACATATAGCACTTAACAAGCTGAACAATTTATCGTACATAATCATTTCTCCAATTTAGGATGTTATTAAACAACTCTGTTCTTTTTGAGAAATGCAATCAGGGCTAACAAACTTGCTGCCTTTTAAATCAACTATACAAGCATTATGCCAAAACAGTTTTATCCAAGATAGCGATTGAGCCTCTATCTTAGATAAAATTTGGTTTTTTTAAAAAAAACTCTAACATAAGATTTTAGTGAATAAATGGTTCGGGATCTTCTTGTACTTTTTCAAGCACATGCAGGGATTTAATAATATTGTCCAAAGGCTGCCCCTTCACGGAAAGAGTCGCGTGGCCATTATCGATACTTTTATCCTGGTATCCTTCGCCCAGTGCCGGGGTTCCTGTAATATCATAAACCTTACGATTTTCTTCAATGTCATCATAGACTTCCCTCAAAATATAATAACGGATTCTCCCTAATGTGGGCACTATGCCCTCATACGCGTTCTGCCACTTGCTTATAAGCTTTTTTATCAGCTCGGCTTTTTCAAGTTCCGATAAATAGTTAAAGTTTTCGGGTAAAATTATCCGTCTTAGCCGTCCGAAACCCATTATCGCGTACGCAAAAATAGGAGAGGGTATTTCTCTTTCAGTTTTAACATAAAGGTAAGGAATAAAGCTTTGTCTCTCCTTTGCTTGTCTGCGCAAAACTTCTTCTTCGATTGCTTGTTGAATCTCTTCTCGTGTTTTGTCGGCCATCTTCTTTATTTCAGATCTGTCTGTTTCTACTCCTTTGTGCAGATTATTAATCAGAAACGAGTTTGACATATCTCCTTCCATAAAAGCCTTAAATCTTCTGGTTCCTTTACTTAGATTGGTGTACCCGATCCTTCCGAGTACAACCGATTTCTTTAATTTTTTTTCTCGCATTAAATCACAGATGTATTTTTGTAATGTGTACATATACTCCTCCCCCAATTATGATTTTTATCTGACGTAAATGTCTTTGCAAACAAGGCCATAAATACAAGGTACAAGATGGTTAATGGAGAAGGTAGCGACTGAAAGTATATGTTGAAGGAATTGTTCGAATTTCTAAATCAAAATCATATATGCTGAATTCGGCTGAATTCAATGTAGAAGCGCAACCGGTTGAAAAAAATATTGACAAAATCTGCTAACTTAATGAATGATTTCTATAGAGTTAAGAAAATTTTCCGCACAAATTACCATTTCTCAAAAATCAAACAATCTTTTTCCCGGAGGATCTTATGTTTAGACTTAAAAACGACAAAAAATGTTTGCCCAAACATCCAATACTGTTTCAAAGTTTTTGGCAAGCGTTACTATTCCTTATTTCTATCAATATGCTCTTAACACTTTTTTCCTGTGACCCGCTCAAAAAGTATGATGCGGAAATTGAAACAGACATTACTCCCATCAAGGAGGTCTTTAAAGATGATTTTATTGTCGGTGCAGCCATCGAACCTAATCAATTAGAAGGAGCCGAAGGGGCGTTGCTCAGATATCATTTTAGCGGGTTGACTGCTGAAAACGCGATGAAGTTTAAAACGATACACCCAAAACGAAAAGTCTGGTCTTTTGACAAGGCTGACAAAATTGTTGAATTTGCCAGAAAATATGACATGAAAGTCCGTGGACACGCTTTTGTTTGGCACCACCCTGCAGAGCATGCTCACTGGGCTTTCCTGAATATGGATGGTTCAAAAAAATCACGGGAAGAGACCCTCGAAATTCTTGAAGAACATATTACGACACTTATGGATCGCTATAAAGATGATGTTTACTGCTGGGATGTTGTAAATGAAGCCATCGATGAATACGAGAAAGACGGTATGCGCAAAACAGAATGGTACCGCCGTATTGGACCAGACTATGTAGCTGAGGCTTTCAAAATAGCGCACAAGGCAGACCCAAAAATCAAGCTATTTTATAATGATTATGAAAATTACAAACCCAATAAAAGAAAACTGATTAAGAAATTTATAAAAGATATGCTTGATGACGGAGTACCAATTCATGGTATCGGTATGCAGCTGCATATAAGCAATGGCTTTCCTTCGATGGACATGATAGAAGAGGCTATAATTGATTACCGGGATCTTGGATTGGAGATTCACATTACTGAACTTGATATTTCCATGTATGCTCACGAATATGACAAGATAGATGGCACACCATCAGAGGCGCATATCGTGCATCAAGCTTATAGATACAAGCAATTGATGGAACTTTTTCGCAAATATAAGGATGTTGTTACGAATGTTACATTGTGGGGCTATCATAATGGACATACCTGGTTGACGGGAGCTCCCTATAATCGCCCTGATTGGCCGTTTCCTTTTAATGACGACTATAAGTCTAATTTGTCTTATAAGGGAATCACTTTGCAGGAGCTACCTCCATTTCAGGAAGTAATAGAAATTCATGAACCCAAAGTATATGAAGCGTCAATGGGTACTGTTAAAATTGATGCGAATATAGATGCCGCATGGAAAAAGGCTCCAACAGGTGTAACCGATGTTATCACTACCGGAGAGAATGTTTCTAAAGCGAAGGTAAGAACTCTTTGGGACAAGAAAAATCTTTATTTTTTGCTTGAAGTTGAGGATGATGATATGAGTGTGAATGCTGGTGAAGCTTATATGAACGACTCTGTTGAAGTCTTTATTGATGAAAACAACGCAAAAACTCCGTCTTATGAAGAGGGAAATGATTTTCAATTGCGTGTAGACTACGAGAACAAGGTTTCTGTTGGCGGATACGCCGATAAAGGGATGATAAGATCCGCGGCTAAAAAAACTGCTAACGGTTATATTATAGAAATCGCTTTTGCTTTACAGTCAATTGAAGGGAAAGATGGCGCTGTACTGGGCTGCGATTTTCAGGTCAATAATAATGACGGAACCGGCTCTCGTGTTGCCATAGCAAAATGGAATGATTTTACTAACGAATCATGGAGAAGCACAGCCGGCTGGGGTACTCTTAAACTTGTTAAATAGTTTTTAGCAAACATACAGTCATAACAATAGCATAAAGCCGCTTCCAACGTGGAGGCGGCTTTATTGCATTTAGATAAATCTAGGTCAGTAAGGATTATTAAATGACCTAATAAAATATGATTAAAACTCATACACATTTTCTTTCAAAATGAGTGTAAACGAGCTCTACGTGAAAAACCATCATTTAAAGCACGCACATAAACTGTAATACTTTCTGAACTTTTAAAATTTATAAAAGTTCTTTGGTGATTTATCGAATTATCTTATAGTATTTAGTGATCAAAACTTTTAATCGGTACTCTAAGTATTCCTCGTCCGTTATAGGGGTTTTCCCGATTTTTATTTGGTGCCACAAGTTCAGTTATATAAAGGATCTCATCATCATCTTCTATACGAATACGACAGGATGAAGCTTGTCCAAACCCCGATATATTATAACGAATTAATGTGTCATTAGAAGGATCGTACATTTTTAAAGTGTGATTGATTGGATCGGTCATCCATATCCTTTTTTCGAATCTAAACACAGATCATCGAAGGCTTCTTTCATTTTAGTTTTTTGATACACAACATTAATACTAGCATCAGCGCCATTCTGTTGAGAAGTTATAAACCCGATGTTTTCAAGGGTGTTGCTATAATAGAGTCTTTTTTGAGAAGAATTATATATTAGCCCGTTAGCAAGACCAATATCTTCTGTATAAGGCTGAGGCTTTAATAACTCCCCATTATGATCGATAAGGAAGTACATGATTCTGCCGCTTGGGAAAATAAAACTAAAATTACTTGTAGCAAAATAGCCATATCCGTCATCGTCAAAAGCCAAACCGTTCATTGCAGGATATTCAGGGGTAACAGCTTCTACCCTGTTAAGGTCCGATGATATTCTTGCAATAAATCCTCCCGTTTCAATCCAGTATTTCTCAGTTTGCTCTTTGGATATTGCAACATAGAGTTGACCGTTACTAGCTTGATCAATTCCGAGAGCATGACCGCCTACTTGTGCAGATTTTATAATAGATAAGTCCAGTCCGGATGGTCCGTCTAAAAGAAAAATGTTCCCTTCAAGACTTGTTACATACACACGATTAGAAGTTTTATCAAGATAGATATTTTCACAGGCAGGCATACCCTCGTAAAAACGTGCCCCTTCGAGATCTTCCATTTTTAGTTGAAACTCTTGAACTGCTTTGACTTTTCCAGTACTGATAAAATGCCAACATGATGTGTTTGACAACAATATTAGCAACACCAATAATAATCTTTTTCTTTTCATGCACAAGTCTCCCTCTGTAAGATATGTAATTATAACATACCTTCTGTATCACGCATTAACCTGTGTTTCTTTTTGATTTTTTCTTCTAATTCTGCTCAAAGAAACAGGCGATATACCCAGATATGACGCTATATGATGAAGCTTTAAACGCTTTTCAAGATGCGAAAATCGATCCTGAAAATCCTGATATCGGATAATTGCGTTATCGAGAACCAGTGAAGACTCACGTTTCTCTTTTTCGAGTAATGCCTGTAAAAGAAAATTTCGAGACAATAGTCTGGCTGATTCTGAAAGATTTTCAAGTTCGTTTAAAATTTTGATGGGGAACTCGGCTACTTGTGAATCTTCTAACGCTTCAATAGTAAAGCGCGATTCTGTACCTGTTGATACAGAAGCAAATGAGGGAATAAAGCTGTTTTCATCGGCGAACCATGCGGTATAGTCTTTACCCTCACAATCACAAAAATAGTAGCGAAATAGCCCGGTTGCCACATACGCAAATTTATCGCTTATTTCACCGGCTCTTAAATAATAACCGGTACGAGATACGCTGCGTATGCGAGTATGACTGCGTAAATAATCAAGATACTGTTTTTCAAATGAAGCCAAGGAACAAAAAAAGTCGATCATCTTGTCTATCGGATCACTCATTATCCCTCTCATTTAGTGGTTTAAAATATGTAGAATAAATCTTAATCAGAAATAATCATCATTATCAATTATCAATTATATATCTGAATACATGCAACATAAATTTATAACCAGCTTTCCCATGAGTCTTGGAAAATAACGGGTATGCCATAATTTTTGCATACCCGAATCGTATGACCGGTACCACCCGATTCGGGTTCATCGGGATCGACATAAAATAGAGCAGCCACTGGTTTATTAAACTTGTCTGTTCCCAAAACCTTCATGGTGTCTCGTATCAGATATTTACTTTTGGCCGCTAAAGTTTTGTTTTTGTTGCGATTGCGAATCATACTCTCATTTTTTGGTGTCGCTATTATTGTCTGGTAAATTGCCTTTTCCTCTTGGAATGTCGAGAGGTCTTCTGGATACAGATATTGAGCAGATGCTATCATTGCTTTTTTACGATGCCCTACATACGGAGCCACGATCTGAATTCTGGAGGGATCCACTTTTTTAATGCCCTCGATAAATGCAGAATCCGAACCTTCGGCATTGCCTGATCTGAAGATTATGGACGGATACTTTTGAGCCAGCATTTCTGTTAACAGTTCCGCTTTATGTATATATATCTCCGGGATATTGCGTTTGCCTTCAAAGAGCACAACCGGCGCATCATGGCTTTCTATTAAACCCGCGAATTCTTTTAATATCATATTAAACTCTCATTATATCTTTACTGTTTTATATTAATCACAGATTGTGGCTCAGGTATCCCTAAACGGGATACCTGTTGGCTCTTTATGCGAAACCGACTTGTTTCTCTTTTTTGTTGTCACGGTGATTGGACTCCTGCGCCAGGCGACCAATAATCTCGGCCGAAGTAATATCTTTTTTTGCCACAAACTTATAGGCATTTGCAACTGCTCTATAGTCTCCCAGGGTTAACTCGCTAATTGTCATAAGTTTATCAAGATCCCTCTTTTTGGGGAGACCTGTTAGTTTTGAGAAATAGTCTTTATAAACAGGTAAATACTGATCTGTTTTTAAAGCATTAAATTGTACTTTAAAGTTAAACCGTCGTATCGCGGCGGAGTCAAGTAGAGATTTCATGTTTGTAGCACAGATTAATATTCCTTTAAAATTTTCCATCTGAGATAAAAGTTCGTTTGTTTGACTCAACTCCCAAGACCTTGAGTTTGTTGATCGTTCTTTATAGAATGTATCGGCTTCATCGATAAAGAGTATTTGACTGCTTTTTTCGGCTTCACGAAATGCTCTATTTATAAACATCTCGGTTTCCCCTACATAAGGGCTAAGTAAATCAGAGGCTCGCTTTAAACATATTTTAAGTTTAAGTTGTGACGCAAGATATTTGACAAACTCTGTTTTACCAGTCCCTGGAATGCCATATAGAAGAATATTTGCATTGTACTCTTTATCAGATTTTGTTCGCATAAAGTTTGCAATTTGTGAAAGCGGCTCGACAAGATCATCAGCAGGAAGTGATGTATTATTATAATCAACATTATACTCCGCTGCAATATTAAAGAGACGCTCCTTTTTATGAGGTCTTCCTGTTATTAGCTGCTCGTGCTGTTCAAGAATATTTTCGATTATAGTCAAAACGTTTTTTTTCTTTTTAATGTTTTCTTTGATTATTGAAGAGGCGGCTTCACATGCGGAAGCGATACCTGCAGCATTTACTTCATACTCGTTAGAATAGTTCTCAATTTTTTCACTATCTATAATGGACGCGAGTGGTCCACGGCCAACTATGTTTTTCCAGATTTTTTTTCTTTCTGCCGAGCCAAAGCCCTCAAAAAGCAGGCTAAACGAGAAACGACGTAGATGTGATTCTTCGACATTTTGTGTATGGTTTGTTATCCAGATCATTTTTACATGTGAACGATCAAGCAGATCGTTTATCCAGCCCTTATCTTGGTGGGGGGTTCTAAAAAACCCCATAGAATTGATCAAATAATCGGCCTCATCAACAATGAGTACATCATTTTCGGTAACAATATTGATTGCAGCTTCAAGAGCGATTTGTCGACTGCCGCGACCTGATGAAGATTTTCTTGTAGTTACGAAAACCGGTCGTTTTTTTACGCTTCGCACAAGCGATCGCGCGTATTCTGTTTTGCCGGTTCCCGCGCGACCATGAAGAAGAATATTTGCCGGACCGCTGCAATTAAGTATATCTTTGATTATTTCAGAATATTCTTTTTTTGTTGTAAATGATCTTAGTGAAAGCGGCTTCTTTCGATCAATATGAATATAAGAATTCATTATCGAATCCACAGCCTCTAAACCGGATGCAAATTGCAGCACACTTTCATCGACATCTACTCCAAGAGAATTTCGGCTACGGCTGCACTGGGATAAAACGCCACTTTTTAAAAGATTATTTTTAGAGTTCATCAAATAGCTGATTTCTGCCTGATCGAGCCCGGTAATTTGAGAGGCTGTTTTAATACTGCTGCGACGACTGTTACCCAAAGAGGCGATTGAATTTTCAAAATCATACTCGTCAAGCTCTATGGCAATACAATATTTTAGCAGTTCTATCTCATTTTTCTGCAGTGAAAAAACCGATGCTAACCCCTCTTCACGCCTTATAGCCGCTGCTCTATCAGATGAAGACATCTTCAGCTCCTCTTCCAGAATATCTAAAAGAAATGATCGAATAAAGGTGGTGACTTTTTTTCGACCACAGGTGGGAATAGTACGCATTAAACTGCTCCAATTTAGACTTCTTGTATAAACATCATCCAATTCCCTCAGTATATCCTCTGAGAGATAACCTCTTGGGCTTACCTTTTCCCAATACTCAAATTCTGATACAAATTCATTTTTAAATTCTCTTATAAGTAAACATCTGCGTTTTTCTGATCTAAAAAAAGATTCAAAAATATAGTCAATAATCTGATCTGTAATAAGATTTTGCTGAAACATATGCTTATAATAACTTACCGTAATATGGTGCACAGAAAGTCCACAGTGTTGAGCCGAAAAATGGTTATGTTGCATAGCATACCTCCAATATTGTATGTTACCAAGATACTGTATCGGGTAGTTGCGAGATATCGCCTGAGAATCTACCTTGTAAAAAAAATCCGCTTTTTGAGTATTTTTATGAAAAAAACGGCAAGAAAACTACATATTGATTAAATACTCTTTTTGCTTGACCAATGTTACTTCATATTTTAATATTTTATATGATTACGACAAGCGGAGGAGCTCATGTCAGACAAACAGATACTCGGCGAAACAACTCAGATAGACATTTTGCGCAGATATCTGCATGTTATCGCTCTGCTGCAAAACAGGGATGACAAATGGAACAATGGCACTCTGGCTGAAACTTTGTCTGAAGACCCAAATGGCAAATCTTTACTTTCCGATAGCCATATCAAACACTGTACCGAAGAGTATATAGAAAAAGAGTTGGGGCTTACTCTGACAAGACGCAAGGGAGCGCGTAGTTTTACCTTTGAGAAACCTATTGAGAAAGATTTATTGTTAAAGTTGATTAATATCTACTCCATATTTGTTATTGAGGATATACAAAAGGACATTGCGCTACAATCTCTTGTCGAAAAGTATCCGGAGCAGTGCCTTTGGCTTTTGGGTAGGTTATTCTTTGCAAAAATACAGAATAATATTGTTGAATTTACATATACAAATAATAAAGGAATAAAGCAACAGGTTACTTGCCACCCCTACCATATCATATTTAAAAACAACAACCTGTACCTTGTCGCTCTTCGTGAATATGACGGAGTGGTATGCCTTTATATAGTTAACCGTATAAACGATCTTAAGGTAAAGGATAAAAAATTTATAGAAGAGATACCAGATTCGGCAAGCTATTTTAAAAACTCTATCAGCTCGTATATTTCAAATAGGCCTCCTGTAAGGGTTATCCTTAAGTTTAAAAAAGAGCTGCGTAATAATATAAATGATATTCTTGCGGGGATAGACGCCGAAATTGAAGATAAAGATGACCACTGTATCGCGGAATGTCTGCTTAACGATACCATGTATCTGTGCAAACAGCTCTTTTTATATGGAGGCGGAGTCGAAATTATTAAACCGGACTCTATTAGAAACGAGATGACTGCAATGCTTAAGAAAAGTCTTAGTGTTTATCAGTAATTTGTTACCAGTTTGCCAACCAAGATCCGGCACTGCGTACCACAGCTCCCGATGGATAAGTTTCCTCTTTTCTGAGATCTTTTACAAGCATCTACTCCGAAAATGTAACTAAAATCAGCAATTTTTCGAATTATCTGCTGTTTTATTGTACGGATTTATGAGTACGGTCGATTTACCTCCATTTTTCTGCTATTCTCACCTTAATTGCATTTTCATCGGGGGTTATTATGTATTACAAGTATCTGTGTTTGGTATTTAAAAACAGCACGGCTCATAAACTATTCGTCATCTTTATCATCTGTTTTTTTTATCTGGTATCATGTTCTCCATCGATTCCCGAATCAACAATTTACATAAAAGGTTCAAAATATTATGCTGGTGACGGTATAAACCACGCGCAATATGAAATTGAAATCGATGATTTTTACATGTTAGACCACGAAGTGACAAATTTGGAATTTGCAGAAGTTATGAATCTTGCATTGAGTAAGAACATGATTTATGTAAACGAAGAGCAGAAAAGCATTTTGCTAAACAAGGATTCACAGTGGAATTTAATTGAACTGTATAAAGAGGGCTGTCAGATAAAACTGGATAACAATCAGTTTTCAGTTTCAGAGGGCATGGAAGATTATCCAGTAATTTTTGTCTCATGGTACGGTGCGGTAGCGTACTGTAATTTTCTTGGTCTAATAGAGGGGCGAAACGCTCTGTACGATCTTGAAGATTGGGTCTACGACGAAAACGCGACAGGGGGCTATCGTTTGCCTACAAATGAGGAGTGGGAATATGCGGCAACTGAACGTGGAAAATCAGGAAAACTTTTCTCAGGCGCGGCTGATCCGGAAGAGAGCGCTTGGTATAAAACCAACAGCAAGGGGGCTACTCATCCGGTAAAACAGCTGGAACCGAACGAATTGGGACTGTACGATATGAGCGGTAATATCTGGGAATTTTGTACCGAAAAAATGGGAGATTTTCGAGGTCAGATACAATCACCGGAATTAAGATTAAATACGTCATATCGTCTGATGCGGGGAGGAAGTTACCTGTCCGAAGACATGAATCTGTATAAGTTCGTTCAGATTATTGATTATCCAAATTATCTTAAAGGATCCAAAGAAACAGGCTTTCGTACGGTGTTTATTAAATGAAGAATGAAAAGTTAATAATTTTATCCCTTTATTAAAAATTTTTGGTAATTTTCGAATATCGCTATCATGTAATTTTCTTTACTTTTTAAGATTCATTATATACTTTAAGCCATGTTACTTGAGTTTGTGTAAGATATTGCCATAATAATAAATTAAAGATCTTGCGAAAAAAATTCTTTAATATAAGTGCTGATTATTTGTGCATAATTTAAAATAACAGGAATTAAAATTATGCACACACTCCACGACATTGAAAGTATCTCTTTAAAGCTTTCCATCAACCAAAGAGGGCTTCTTGCAAATCACCTTTTTCAAAGCATCCAACAGGAAGACCTGAACGATATTGACAAAGCATGGCTCGAAGAAGCAGAAAAAGATATTATGAATTTATTAACAACCATTATATTGGTATTACTCACAAAAACTATCCTATGAAATAAACTCAGAATTTGGATGGAAATAAAGTTGTTTTATTAAAGACTGTCAAATATCTTTAATGTAACAACGGACTATCTGCTTTTTGAAGAAAACAACCAAAAGGCTTTGGCGATAACAAGAATAAAGAACTTTTAGAATTCTTTAACCAAATCGAAGAAATTGACTGAAAGGGTAAAAACACTTTACTAGAAATAATGAAAGTTGGTATCATTAAAAACAAAATGTAAACGGCGGTAAAAGTGTCATAATGCCAAATGTACTTAAATTCAATGGATATCGTTTGTTCTTTTACTCAAACGAAAACGATGAACCAATTCACATTCATATCCAAAAAGCAGAGAATTACGCGAAGTTATGGGTTAAACCAATAGCAATAGCATATAATCATGGTTTCACTAACAAGGAAATCTGAGAAATCAATGAAGCTATTTTTTCAAATCAACGTGTTATTGAGGAGAAATGGAATGAGTACTTTACAGAATAAAAAGTTTTCACAAACAGCAAATACTGTCTCGCTTACATCTGAGGAACTAATTGTTTTTCTTGATGATGGAAGAAAAGTATCGGTACCCCTGTATTATTTCCCAAAACTGGAAAATGCCCCAGAAGAACAGCGAAATAACTTCGAACTTATATGCTGAGGAGCCGGCATCCACTGGGAAGATCTGGATGAGGATATCTCTGTTGCTGGACTCCTTGGTTTGCCGGATTAAAATAATAACAATACATCAACAAGCCCCGCCACACGGTATATGCCAACATTGTTGTACCCCTTAGAATCAAAAAAACTTGACGGATTACATGTATAAACAGTAATGTTTACGTAAACACTATGAAGGAGAAAAATCAATGAAAAGGACGCGAATAATTTTTGCAATCGGACTAATATTTTCCGCAATTATCTATTTTAGCTGTATTGCAGACGATGCTAAGTCTGTTACAGCTCCAGGAACCTCATTAAAAGGCGTTGAGACATTATGTGACGACTGGGCTGTTATTACTGACGGTATATACAAGTACGAGAACAACACCTGGGGTGTTAATGATAGTATTACATATCAGCAGTGCCTAATCACAAACAAAAAGACAAAAAAACGGGGCTGGACATGGACTTTTAGTGGAAAGGCACCAAACTGGGTCTATTCATACCCGGAAATAATCGTTGGCTGGAAACCCTGGGGGCAATCAGTATCAACGCACAAAGATTACCCGGTGAAACTTTCGGATATAAAAAAACTTGAAATACGTTATGATGTTGATTTAACGGCAACCGGTAGCTATAATCTTGCTCCGGAAATATGGCTGATAAGAGATAAACCCGCATCAATTCCCATGCAGAAACCGGAAACACTTATTTCTACCGAAATCATGTTCTGGATGGATTACTCAAGTGATGCCCGTCCAGCCGGTTCAAAAGTAGGCAGTTTTAAGTTTGACGGCAAGGAATATGATCTTTGGGTCAAGGCGGGTCATAACAATTCAGGTGATACGGTCTCGTGGCAGATATATTCGCTTGTAAGTAAAGAGAAACAGCTTAAGGGCACTATTGATGTAATTGGTTTGATTGAAGCTTTGCGCAAAGAGGGACATAAAATTGACATGAGCGAGTATGTCTCTTCGGTAGAATTTGGAAATGAGACTATCGGCCCAAAGGTTACCAGTAAAGCTACTGGCACAACATGGATTAATAATTACGAAGTAGAGTTAATAAAAAAATAGCAGTAGGAAACTTACCATCAAGCTTTCCCCCGCCTATGGCGGGGGAAAGCCAATTCCAATACAATCTTTAAGTGTTGCAATCAATATAAATAATTAAGTTACAATATTTATATGTTTTAGTAATAATAAAAAGTATAATATTAAATTGTGGTGGTCAACCAAAACAAAATGTGAATACTCTAAAAACATGATATTGCAACATTCATAGCAAAATCAAATTTGTTTTATGGCTTAAGCATTGCTCACATGGTTATATGATGGTTAAATAGTGGACTTCGAAAAATTTCCATATTTGAAAAGGCAGCACTGATTAAATTACTATACATTATTAAAATGGAGAATATATAATGGACATAAACACACAGTTAAAAGGAGTGAACCTGGGGGGCTGGTTCAGCCAAATTGACGCAATAGAAGAGAAAGACCCGGAACATTTTCCCGGAATAGACGAACATATTAAAGCTTTTATCGGGCAAGAGGATATTGAATACATAAAAAACAGCGGATACAATCATGTCCGGGTACCTATAGACTTTCAGATCCTTTTTGATGAAAACGGCAATGTAAAATTTAATGAACGTCTTTTATATCTTGAAAAGATGATAAAAATGATACTCGAAAAAGATCTATTAATTATGCTGGATCTTCACGAATGTCCAGGGCATGATTTTAGTGAAGGAAGTGAAAGTGTACAACGACTTTTTATCGAAAAAGAGCCATTGGAAGCCACGTTTAAAATATGGAAACAACTTGCCGAAATATTCTCTTTTGATAAACGAATTTATTTTGAGATTCTTAACGAGCCTGTGGCCGAAGATAATTTGGTTTGGGATAAACTTAAGGATCAATTGATTACAGAGGTGAGAAGCTATGCCCCTGATCAAACACTGATTATCGGGTCAAACAGGTGGAGTAATGCTTCGACATTTGAAGACTTCACTCCAATTAAAGGTGACGGAAATATTATCTATAACTGCCACTTCTATAATCCGCTAATTTTCACCCATCAGTTTGCCTCATGGATAAATAACCCTGAGTGCCATATAAAAAGAGAATACCCCGGAACATACACGCCACAGGGTGAAGTCTTTGGACAGGTGAGTGAAGAAGATTATGGTCTATGGAACAGAGACCGGCTCAAAGAGACTCTCAAACCGGTTCTCGAATGGAGAGCTAAATATAATTTTCCGGTCATTTGTAATGAGTTTGGCGTCTTCCATCAGGCACCACGACAATCTCAGTTAAATTTTCTGAAAGATATTATATCCATTTTGGAAGAAGTGGGAATTGGATGGACTTATTGGAATTACAAAAATCTTGATTTCGGAATTGTTTCTAACGGCGAACAACTCCATGCCAACCTTCCTCAGTTTCAGAATCCTCAAAGACGTGATAGAGAACTTGCTGAATCCTTGACGGGTGTTATATAAGTTTTGGTACATAAGAAGCTCTCGGTAGTGAGGGCTTTGTTTTACTTTGTGTTCGAGTCAAATATTTCGTTAATTTTGAGAAATAGCCAAATGAATTGCAGTACGATGTCATTAGTTATACGCGTTCTTATAAATTAATTAGATTTGGTGATTAATTCACCATGTCGATAGTAGATTTTGAAATTTCATAACAGGGAACTTCGAAAAATTACCAAAGAATTTTGAAAAATTTCTAAATTCCAAAAGGAACATCGTTTAAGTGCTTATATGAGGATAATTTTTCTCGCAGGGCTCGAAAAAACGCTAAAATATTTGCGCTTTAAGGACAGCGCAAAATTTTAGCTTATAAGAATTTTTCGCAAGTTCCTTTGCTGGTCGCAAGATGACTCTTGCTGCTCGCACATGCAGCCTAGTTGAAAAGTTAATTATTAGAGGTGCTCAACAATTATTGGGAAAGTAACATATTATTTGGAAATAATAATTTTTGAAACTTCTGCATATTGAGTTAACTTTCCCATTACTCCGGGTTTAAGAAGATGCATTTTCACGATTATTGTCCTTGATCTTTATATCTAATCCCCCTTTAGCTCCGTTATTAAGAGATTTATTGAGATCGTACATTCGCTTATTTTTCATCATCACAAATAGAGTATTTTGAGTTCAAGCTATAATGTAATTTTAAATTAAGAATGATTTATGAAAGCATTATTAAAATACTGTTTGATTCATGTACGTATAACAGTGCACTATGGTCAGAAATTATTCTAACTCAAACTTATCTGTAATAAAATAACTTAAGCGGTGCAAAAATGACGACTCAAAAAGATGTTGCGAAAAAGGCCGGGGTATCATTTATAACTGTATCTCGCGTAATTAACAATAAAGGTAACGTTAAACAAAAAACACGAGAACGTGTACTGAGAGTAATAAAAGAATTAAACTATTATCCGAATACGTTGGCGCAAGGGCTTAACGCAAACAAATCAAACACAATATCAATACTTCCATCATTGAGAGACCAGGCCATGATGGAAGAAATATCATTTTACCGACGCATTATTGCAGGAGTCGAACGTTACTGTTGTGAAAATGAAATAGACATACTGCTTTCTACTTTTCGAGGCCGTCCCGACAATATTGATTGCCTTCGTCATTACTATCTTCGAAAATCTGATGGACTTATTATGATAGGTGTTTCCCCGACCGAGTTGCTGGAAAAAATTGAGAGAGACAAGATTCCCTGCAGTTTTATTGGAGAAACAGGTTGTCCGGAAAGAGCAAACTTTTTGCAATCAGATAATAGATGGGGAAGTAGGCAGATTACCGAATATTTGATAAAAAACGGCCATACAAAAATCGCATATATTTTTGCCGAAAACCCTTCAACAGACATTATTGACAGATATGAAAGTTTTACAGAAGTAATGAAAGAAAATAACCTTGATTTCCCTGATAGTTATCTTTTTTACGGTGACTTCATGGAAAATGGTGGCCGGGAGGCTATACGAAAAATTGCATCTATGAGGGAGAGGCCAACGGCCATTGTTAGTGCTACAGACCGTATGGCACTTGGAGTTTTTGATGAGGCAAAAAATGTTGGTCTTTCTATTCCGGAAGATATTTCTCTTGTTGGATTTGATGGACATGAGTTTTGCGAATTTATGACTCCACAGATTGCAACTGTTATCCAGGATCTGGAAGGTATGGGATATATGGCAGCAAAACTGATATCCGAACAAATCGATAATTCTGATAAACAGGGTGAATCACATATATTTCCCGTTGTTTTTGAACCACGTGGAACTATAAGAAACATCAGGGAAGATTAAAAAAGGACATATATGACAGGTACAATCATATCCCAGCTTCTACCGGTTTTTATTATACTTGGTATTGGAGCCATTTTGCGACGCTTCTCGTTGATAAGTGGTGAAAGCGTTGACGGTCTGAAAAATATTATCATTAAAGTATCGCTTCCGGCTGTTCTCTATCTTGCCTTTGCCACAATTCAGCTCAATTTTGATTTTGTTATTCTTGGTATAATTATTTTTTGCTTATGTATTTTGCTGTATGGCCTCGGTATTATTTTCGCTCCCTATTCAGGGCCATACAGAGATTTTCTCAAGTTTGTCTCTACAGGTTTTGAGTTTGGCATGTTGGGGGCTGTCTTTTTCGGCGCGGCATTCGGAATGGAGAACATGGGGTATATCGCTGTTATTGCGATCGGACATGAGATATTTATCTGGTTTGTCTACTTTTCATTTATCAAGAATCATAATCATGCAGATTCTTCAATAAAAGATACTGTAACAGGTTTTCTTACATCACCTGTTATCATCGGAATACTTTCAGGTATCTTTATGAACATAACGGGGCTGCATTTAGAAATTATTGCTAATCCGGTTGGTGAAGGCATTATCAAGACAATGAACTACCTGATCGGACTGACTGTTCCGCTGATTCTTTTAGTCATCGGCTATGGTCTACGCATTCACCTTGAAAATATCAAAAGTGCGGTGTTGTTTTCTTTCTGCCGCCTTGCTGTTGTAACTGCTATTGCAGTTGCTATAGATATTATTTTATTCCGGGGTATTCTTCAGCTTCCAAAGCTTTATAGTGCAGCGTTATATATTTTTATGCTGTTACCTCCACCCTTTATTCTGCCGCTCTTTTTAAATAGCGGTACAAAAGAGAGGGATCTGATTAATAATACTCTTATAGTATATACAGTTTTGAGCATATGCGCTTTTACCACATATTATATATTCTATACCGTTACGGCTTAGTATTGACTGATTTGATTTATGGGGACGGAGGTGTTACTGGATAATCAGGGACGGTGGTGTTTTAAGGTAGTGATTTGTATTTGTATTAGGTTACGACGGTATTCCCGAATCAGAATTCAATCAGAATTAGTAATTGGGGACGATGTCAGAGGAGTGGGTCGATAATCGGTAAGAGTGGAGTTATTTTATCAAGATTTGTATTAGGAACTGATGATTTCGTTGGATTTTTATTAATTTAGATTAAGGAATTCAGGCTTCAAAAATATTTATTAGAGGACACTATAAATAAATCTATCTATAAAGATTCGAATAAAGAAGATTAATGAAATAAACGATAAGTGTTTTAGAAATCGCTCAATTGTCACCCATGCTGTTTAGGTATTACTGAGAACCGTTATAGTTGTTTCAACCACAGGCTCAGGCTTCTTTGGGCGACCAGGCTTGCCAGGATAAAAGCCAATTGCAGCGTCCACCTGCATTGCCTTTTCAGAATCAAACTCTGCTATATAATCTTTATACATTTTAAGTAGTTTTTGATCAGATAAATCGATAATGCTAATGATTGTAGTAACCAGATCAGATCTTGCTTTTGC
>JAQIBV010000002.1 GCA_027858855.1 Spirochaetota bacterium
AGGAACTTGCCCTTGTAGGTTGTTCTTATCAGAACAATAAGTTTTTAGCGCAAAATAAAAACCCCACGGGTAACACGAAAAATTTTTATAAGCAAAAATATTTGCGCTAAAGAAGCAATAATATTTAGCTGTCCTCAAAGCGAAATATTATTGCGTTTTTTCGAGCTTCGCGAGAAAAATCAACCTTTGCGTTTTTTCGAGCTTTACGAGAAAAATCAACCTTTGCGTTTTTTCGAGCTTTGCGAGAAAAATTATCAATAAGCTCATATATTTGCGCTGTCCTCAAAGCGAAATATATGAGCGCTTTTTCGAGCTTTGCGAGAAAAATTATCAATAATAGGCACTTAAACGATGTTCACTTCTGGAATTTAGAAATTTATTCAAATTTCTTTGGTAATTCTTCGAAGTTCCCTATTGATAATTTTTTGGTTTATTACAAAATTTATTGAATTGCAATATCTTAAGGGAATTATAGTTTAGAGTCACAAAAAAATTTTTCTGGAAACCCACTCTATGAGAATCGCTGTACTGTTCACTAAAATCAGATTTGTCGTTATCGGCATCAGAGAAAATTTATGGATAAAGCCACTAATATTCAGTATCGCTTCAACCGGACTACTAATCACTATCGCAATTGTCGATCATTACACAGACCTTGATTCAATTACTCCTCAAATATCCGAATCTTCGGTCGAAACTCTGCTCTCTATAATGGCAAGCAGCATGCTTGCCATCGCCACATTTTCGGTTGCATCCATGGTGACGGCCTACTCATCGGCGAGCAATACCGCCTCGCCCCGCTCGATTGCTCTTATTATAGCAGATGATCGTTCACAATTCGCTCTTTCATGGTTCATCGGTTCATTTATTTTCAGCACACTGGCTTTAATAGCCCTGAAGAATAATTTCTTCAATAACGCTGGTATTTTCGCACTGTTTGTGGCTACATTAAGTGTTTTTGCAGTAGTAATTATTCAATTTCTTCGATGGGTCGATTCAATAGCTCGGCTGGGGCGCCTTGGGAATACTATCGACAAGGTAGAAGATGCAACGCAGTCAGCACTGCATAGTATGATTGAGAACCCGGCATTTGGCTGTATTCAAGTCCAATCAGTCGAGGCTCGGGGGCACTTTATCAAGTCTGATTCGATCGGCTATCTGCAACACATTGATACGGCAACTCTGCAGAACTGCTGCGAAGAGATAAACGGAATTATTCGTGTAGCTGTCCAACCGGGCACCTTTATCACACACGGACACATCATAGCCTATTTAGAGACAGAAGAAAAAAACACCAAAAATTTCGATTACAAACGAATTTCTGATGCTTTTATAATCGGTAAACAACGGGTTTTTGATGACGACCCACGCTATGGACTAATTGTTCTAAGTCAAATCGCAGACCGGGCTCTTTCTCCCGGTGTAAACGACCCTGGAACCGCAATCGATATTATTAGCACATTTGTCCGGCTTTTTTCTGTATGGATATGGTCTAATAACGGTAAGCAAGAGAAGAAAGTTCGCTTTGACAGGGTGGAATTTTGTGAACCTTCAGCAAAAGATATGTTTGATGATGCCTTCATCGCAATTGAACGCGATGGTAGCGGTACAATTGAGGTAACGATTAAGCTGATAAAATCACTCTCATCACTTGCAGCAATCGGTGACGAATCTGTAAAAGAGGCCGCTATTCATCACACCCAGCGGATTTTAGCCTATGCCGAAAAGAATTTGCCCCTTCCTGAAGATCTGGAAACTGTTCGCAATGAGGCCAAAGACTGTATTACCGCACCTACAAACGGTTAAAACCAGCAAAGGTTCAAAAAAACAATTGCCATACATGCTGAAAAGGTATAGAATAAGGGTCTATAATCAACAATTTTGGGAGGTTTTACAATGATCTATCGTGAATATGGCTCGACCGGGAAAATGGTTTCTGCACTTGGCTTCGGAGGAATGCGATTTAAGGATGTTAAAGACATTGATGCCTGTGTTTCGATGATGCTGACTGCAGCACGCGGAGGAATCAACTATTTTGATACGGCTCCCAAATATTTCGGAACAGGCAGCGAAGAGGCTTTTTCACAGGGGCTTGCGGCAATGCGCCAAGAGAAACTCCCCTACTATCTGTCTACCAAAACCGATGAGTCGCATCCTGACGCGATACGTCGCGAGATAGATGCTCAGCTGAAACGGCTTAATGTTGATCATATAGACTTCTATCACATATGGTGCATTACCAACCCTGCGAACTGGCGCGAACGCAAAAAAAATGGAGTTCTTGAAGCCTTTAAAAAGTTGAAAGAAGAGGGACTGATAAAGCATATATGTGTATCAAGCCACCTTATTGGAGATGAAATTAAAGAGCTTTTAATGGAAGAAATCTTTGAAGGTGTTCTGTTCGGTTATTCGGCATACAATTTTAAAACACGGCAGGCTGCCTTTGATGCGATTACAAAACAGCGGCTTGGATGTGTGGTGATGAACCCCCTGGGTGGAGGAATTATTCCGGGCAACCCTGATCTTTTCCGTTTTTTACAAACAGTACCAGATGAAACGGTTGTGCAGGCCGCGTTGCGCTTTCTCTTCGCGCATCAGGATATAACGATTTCTCTTGTGGGTTTCGAAACTGAAGATCAGGTTACAGAAGCGCTGGCAGCAGCCAACAGTGATATACAGCTTAGCCCGGAAAAACTTGAACAGATTAAAGACAATGCGACTGTTTCGCTTGAAGGCATCTGCACAGGATGTCAGTATTGCGACCACTGCCCGGTAAATATCCCCATACCTAAATATATGGACGCCTATAACCAAAAACTGCTTACCAACTCGGAAACCGCAATTACAGACCGTCTTTTCTGGCACTGGAACCTTAAACCTGAAGATGCGGCGGCCTGTACCGAGTGCGGCCGGTGTGAAACTGAATGCACACAACATTTGCCAATTATAGAACGCTTAAAAGAAATTGCGGCACTACCAGCAAAAGAGGGATAGAAGATCAATTAAGCCCTCTATTTTTGGAGAGCTAATAATCAAAAACTAGTCTGTTGAGTCTGCCGCGTTCTGCCTGTTTGATAGCGCGCGGCGCACAACATCATATTTGCCACCGGCATGCCAGAAGATAAAGCCGTCGCAGCCACTATCGTGTACCGCATCAACCTGATTTTGTATATAACCTGTACCGAAGGTGGGTGAGTCCATCATGAAAGCCTGTAAATAAGGGCGCATGTACACCTTTGTGCGTGATAGAAACAGCGATCGCACACCGGAATCATAGACAACCCGGTACGGTCTTTTTTCTCGTGGCCCTTTCATCATATAGCGTGGTCCATAGTGCGACGGATAGACCATAGACGATACGGCATCAACATGTTTCGCGAAAACTTCAATATCCTGCCCAATTCGGTTTCCAAAATTATACGAGGCCGTTATTCCATAAATATCCACTGAAACCGGTACCGTCAGCGCCTCTGTCGCCTGCTGTAAAAAATCATCCATTGCCTCAGACTTGAAGGCATCCTTATGTTTAGAATAGGTATAGTCGCAACGTTTTACCGGGCCGTCGGCCGGAAAGCGTATATAGTCGAACTGAATTTCGTTAAAGCCAAACTGCTCGGCTTCAACAGCCAACTGAATATTGTATGAACGCACAAATTCAGAAAAAGGGTCAACCCACCTTTCACGGCCATAGCGCCAGGGACGATTTAAGGCCGAATCACGTATTGTGTACTTGTTGTCATAAGCATCATGTAAACGTTTATCCTTAAAAACAACAATACGGGCAATTGCGTAAATACCCTCATCATGAAGGCGTTTAAGCACCGGCTTCAAATTCACAGATGTTTTCAGGGCGCCAATTTCACGCGAAGTTTCATTAGTAAACGGACCATATACATCGCCATAGTCATCTTTCACATCGATAACAAGCGAGTTCATGCCCGACTCTTTTATAATTCTTATCAGACGATCAAGCCCTTTGACCACATAATGTACATTTGTATATATTGCCTGTTTGTTATGTGCGGCATCTTTAAGGTCTTCGCGAACAGGAAGACTGCTGTCAGGAGCAAAGAGCGAAAAACCCGAGTCAGTGTATACAAGCTCTCCGCCAAAAAAATCTTCCCGCTTAAAAGTCTCAGCATTAAAGCCTGCAATCTGAATATCACTATTTGCGACGGAGTATGAATATGCTAGTTCTGTTTTATCAGTACCGGCTGAACCATCTGCTTTGCTGCTTTCAAAATCGGCGACATAACCGGCCGGGTCTTCTCCCGGAAGATTAATAACAACAGGTACCCACTCATCCTTTTCAAGACGGCAAACCCCCTTGTTAAAGTATTGCGAAAGATATAGCACGCCATCAACTTCGCGGATGCGTGCGACCGGATCATAGAAGACAACACGTTCACTGTATGGCTCGAGCGAAAGCCCCTTGGAAAAACGGATAAAGCTGTCTTCCTCGCGTTTAAAGATACCGTCGAACGAAGTTCCGACATAGAGTGTTCCGTCGGCAGTATAGCCAAGAGCCGTGATGTAGTTGTGCGGGTCAAAATCTCCCATTTGTTTTTTCCACACAATGCCGCCATCTTCGGTTTCATAAAGAACATGTTTAAGAGCCACAGCAATACGGTCTGAGTCACCTGGCATTAATGCAAAGGCTGTTACCTTGCGAAACTCATCGACATCGTCAAGCATGCTGCGGCGTTTGAACTCACTGTTCAGAAGCTGAACTTCTGTTCCGTTGACCCGTTTCAACAGACCATGAGCATAGGTGGCAAGATAGATGGTATCACTGGATTTTTGCGCGAAGTGAACCCGATAGGGTGGCAGCAAGGACTCATTTGAATCAATTTTCGAATCTGGTAATTCAGGCTTACACGAGACAAACAGAAGCAGAAGTATAAAAAACAAAAAGGCAGGCATTGAACAACAAAACAACGAATAAGAGGATGAAAATATCCTCTTAACGGTACTGCTCATAGAACATCTCCTCGTTCATTATCTTGTACGAGTAGCCCTGCTCTGTCAAAAAAAGCTGACGGTTATGTGCGAATTTCTCTTCAGCCGTATGGTTAGTGATAACAGTGTAAAAGAAGGCCTTATTCTGATCCGCTTTAGGACGCAGAATACGCCCTAATCGCTGAGCCTCCTCCTGACGGGAGCCGAAAGTTCCTGAGACCTGAATAGCCACATTCGCATCAGGAAGATCGATAGAAAAATTGGCGACTTTTGAGACAATGAGAATCTTAATTTGACCGATTTTAAACTGGTTATAAAGATTTTCACGCTCTCCGGTTGCGGTGCTACCAGTTATCAGTGGAAACTTAAAACGCTTAGCAATCTCTTTCAACTGCGAAATGTACTGACCGATTATCAGAATGGAAGCACCATCATGATACTTAATCAGGGTACTTATTATATCATTTTTGACATCATTTTCAGAGGCAATACGGAATTTCTCGCGTTCCTTAGCAACCGAATAGTGGTAGCGCAACTCGTTGGGAAGGGCAACACGAATTTCTGAACAGAGAGCCTCGGCAATCCAGTTTGACTTCTCGAGAACCTTCCACGGAATATCATATTTTTTAGGACCAATTAAAGAAAAAACATCTTTCTCCATTCCATCTTCACGGATAAGGGTTGCGGTTAAACCCAAACGCCGTTTCGACTGAATCTCGGACGTCATGCGAAAAACGGGAGCCGGCAGCAGATGCACCTCATCATAGATGATAAGCCCCCAGTTATTCTCTCCGAAAAGAGAAAAATGTAGAAAATCAGCATTTTTATTCTTTCGGTAGGTAAGTATGTTATAGGTAGCAATCGTTACAGGTTTTATCTTTTTCGAGTCGCCAGAAAATTCACCGATATCGTCGGGGTCAATATCGGTCTTATCGATCAGCTCGTTTTTCCACTGACGCAAGGCAACGGTATTCGTAACCAGAATAAGAGTCTGAGTCTCCAGGCATGCCATGGTTCCGATACCGACAATAGTCTTACCGGCGCCACAAGGCAGCACAACCACACCACTCCCACCTTCAGGTCCACCACCATGATAAAAGGCATTAACCGCACTCTCCTGATAATCACGAAGGGCGAATTTTTTACCAGAAATGGCAGTTTCACGCATCTCAAGAGGCATAGGATCACCCGGTTCGTAACCAGCAAAATCCTGTACCGGGAAACCGATCTTAATCAGTGCCTGTTTAACATGTCCACGCAGATTCGATTTAATCTGAATACGGCCATTACCAAGATACTCTTTAATATAGGGTTCCACACTTTTATCGCGACAGATCTCTTCGAGCAGAAAATGCTCGTCACTCTCGAGTACAAGAGTATCGTCGACCTTAACAAGACGGATCAGTCCGTAGCGCTGCATCTGCTCGGAAATATTCGAAAAAACTGTTTCTGGTATTTCATAGCGACTATAGGTACGCAGAATATTCATTATATCTTGAAAATCAAGTCCGGAAGCTGCTGCATTCCAGAGTGACAACGCCGTTATACGATATGTGTGGATATGTTCAGGACTTTTTTCAAGTTCCGCGAATGGGGAGATAGCATCCCGCACCAATTCAAATTCGGGATTATTTACTTCAAGAAGGATTGTGTTGTCGCTCTGGACAATTGCGGGTTTATACATCAATTATTCCTGTTGAGGGCAATTTATGCAATAGATCATACAGGGGTTAAATTTGTCAACCCCTATTTTTTAGATTGCCGAATCAAAGGCCAGTTAACGGGAGCACTATACCTCTGTTTTCTGACCAAAATCTCACTTGCAAACAGACGCCCATTGTAGTAAAATGCCATTATTGTGAATACTTTGCAGCATAAAAATCCGAGTTACTCGAAGATCACGACTTACATAACGGAAGCCAATGGTCAGATCATACAAAATAGTATATCTTCATAAAAAAATCCTTTTCCCACACGGTACGCTGCAGATACACGCCCATTCGGTGAAGGGCTCTGTTCTAAAACCGGGAGAAACAATTCTGGTTTTTACCATCCGGTCTTTTCTTGATATCTTTTTCACTCGCAAAAGATACGCCACGGTAGCAAAGGTTACCCACGATATCAACTCTACTGGCCTGCCGATGGTCGAAATCAAAGGTATGGGACGAGCTACCATCGAATCACGGGAATCGCTCTATTTAGGAGTTTACCGCAAAGCCGAATCAACGCCCCTTCACAATGCGGAGTTTTTTGCAGATGTTATCCGCAAAAAAGCACAGGAATTTGTTTTTCTAATTGATATTCCCGAATCTGAGCGTCTAATTTACCTGATGACCTTTATCACCCAGGCAGACGAGCTGATAGATTTTATTTCACACTACTTTATCACTGATTTTCGGATAAAGTGGCGCATATATAATCAGAAAAGCCGCCAGAAACGGGCCGACATGCTGATTATAAAATTGAACAAGCTGATAAGCGATGTTCGAAAAAAACTAGAAGAGAGGTAAAATGGAGAAAAAGATCAAAGGAACCGACGCCTACTACGCAATAGGATGGTCGAAGAGCTTCGACTACAACCGGATAACCGCATCACGAATTCTACCGGATTTACCGGGCATCCTTTTCTTCACAGATAACGGAAAGGGAGCAATGCGTCCCCTGCTCGCATATGCAACATGGCGCGAAGGACTGCGAACTGCAATGCGTGATCTTTTTGATGATATGTTCTCAAAATGCAAAGCAATAATGCCCTATGGAGAACGAAAAAACCTGATCTATCGCTACGCCGTAATTGACTCAACCAAACATGATTTACATGATGTTTTTTACTGGGTTTTACGAAATTATAACCCCGAACTTAACATAGTAAAGGGATTCAAACCGACTTCACGTTATAAGAATATCTACGTAATAGAACGTGCAGATACTGGGAATTCTGAAAATATAAAACTGCCAAGCGGATTTTAATAAAAAGCTTGGTTTTGCTGAAATATTAGTTAAAAACTATTTCCAGACTTATATGGAAAAAAGCCCCCTTTTCATCACAGGATGTGATAAAAAGGGAAAACAGTACATTAAGGATATTTACTCGTTACCGTAGTTGTAGACATTAAAAGTGCAGTCAGTGAATACTTTGCCACCGGCTGTGAAATTTGCAATCGAACCTGTTACCGCTTCACCATCAGCGCCATACGTATCAATAGTAACAGAACAGTTCGGGGCTGCATTCATAGTACCTTCATCATAATAGACTATCGTACAGGTAGTGAATGTTCCAGCCTCTTTTCCGGGAATACCAGTAACCATTAAACCTGTAGCAGACCCCATATCGGAAAAAGATACCTCGGCAAAAAAGGCATACAAAGCGCTTTCATCATCTGTTGAATTATAACTGATAGCCGGTTTATCATCCATTTTCGTATAACCGCTATCATAAGTAGTTTCTACACCATTGATTTTCATTTTTACAAAGTAGGAATCTTTTGCGCCCTCATCGTCACTACTGTCTTCATCAGAAAAGTCACACGACACTAAAGCCAAACTGAGTAATGGAATCAATAATAGAATAAAAACTTTTTTTGAAATTGAGTTAAACATATAAACCTCTTTATTTTGTAATAGAAATAATTAAAATCCGAGATAATTCAAATTTTTTACAAAAACACCTGGGAAAACAATGGTAATCTCTAATAATTTAAGCTATAAACTATGGATGACTTGAGAATTTTATATAAACATCCTGATTGATTATATAAACTGATATTATACACCTGAAGGGATGTTGAAGCCTCGGACGACAAACTCCTGCTGAATTTTAACTTTTTTATCATAAAAAACAGCATTTCTCAATATATTCTTGCACAAAAAGGGGGTTGTTTTTTTATGAAATAGGGTCATTAAGTATAATCGTATTGCCCCTTGTTTCAGCACCTATAGACGAAACAGACACCAGACTGGAGCAGACGATTCTATGGAAAAACAAAAGCGCGTTATTTTCTCAGTTGGCCTTAAACTGATTTTCATTATTTCACTTATTTTCACACTGACTTTCACTGCAATGATATACCTTGCTACATCATATTTCAAAGAGAATATGACCGTTTTCATTGAAAACAACAATCACAAGATATCCCTTTCGGCATCGCAGAGCACAGAAATTTTTATTAAAAACATAATTGAAAAGAGCTATATGGCAGCTGAATCTTTGTCGCGTTCAAAGCTTGAGTTTCTGTCAAGCTCTGATACAGCATCAAGCACGCTTTTTCTGAATGAAAACGATGATATAATATATCTTGCAATAGTTAGCAAAGAGAAAGACGGCACCTTGAAAATTGACCGCTCATATCACAGTAGCACTTTTTTTAACACCAACGGAATCGACCTGACACAAACGGAAACCTTTTCCGAGCCGACAACAAAAAACATTCAAAGCGCCTTCGGACTGTACATAAACATCTTTAACCCGTCAGCCGAATTCTCTTATCCGCTGACAGCAATGGCAATTCCATATCAGGTTCTGAAAGAGGACACTGCCGAAAGTATTCTGTTTGTATTAATCAAAACAGATACGCTTCAAAACATCGTAGAAATGAACGACATTACTACAACCTACCTGATAAATGATAAAGGTACAACGCTTATTCACCCCGACATGAAAGATGTCTTAGGAGCGACCAACGTCTCTTCGTTGTCAATATTTAACGAGTTTCTTAATAGCCCACTGGATAACGGGCAACAGCATTATGTTGAAGAGGAAACACAAAAAATAGGATCGTACCAGCGGATCAACTTTTCGGGTTTTGCACTGGGGGTTATTACTACCGTTACAGAAGAGCGCGCCTTTGCCGCTGTTCAACGCTTGCAACAGCGCAACACCCTGATTGCAGTCATTCTGGTGACCATTGTTATAATGTTCATCTATTTTTATGCAAAAACGATAACAAACCCGGTTAAAAACCTGGTGCGTGCCACAAAAAAGATAGAGAAAGGCGACTATAAAGCATCGTTAAAACCCCTTTTTAACGACGAAATAGGCATGCTGACCCGTTCATTCAACACCATGAGCCGTGGCCTCGAAGAACGGGAACGGATAAAGGAAGCCTTTGGCAAGTTTGTTAACCCGGAAATTGCCGAGCGTGTCGCGAAAGAGCAGATCACCTTAGGAGGAGAGCTGAAAAACGCAGCTGTCTTCTTTTCCGATATACGCTCATTCACCGCTATTTCTGAAAAGCTACATCCGGAACAGGTAGTAGAATTTCTGAATGAATACATGACACTCATGGTCGATTGTATCGATCAGACACATGGCGTTGTAGACAAATTCATTGGTGATGCAATCATGGCCTTATGGGGCACCCCTCTTTCGAAAGGTAACGATACTGAAAACGCATTAAACGCAGCCCTGATGATGCGTAACGCACTGATTGAGTTTAACAAAAACCGTGGAACGCCCGAAAAACCTATTATCAGAATCGGATGCGGAATTAACACTGGCCCCCTAATTGCAGGTCAGATCGGTTCGGCAAACCGCATGGAGTACACAGTTATCGGTGATACAGTAAACCTGGCGTCCCGTATCGAGACACTCAATAAACCATTTCGTACCGACATTCTGATTTCTGAAGGTAGCTATGAACTGGTTCGTTACCTCTTTATAGTAGAGCCGATGAAAAAAATAACCGTAAAAGGGAAGGTTGCACCGCAGCAGGTTTATGCAGTTATAAACCGTACAGACGCTACGGGTGGCCCAAGCAGCCGCCTAAGCGAGCTTAGGCGGCTGCTTGGGTATGAAGATATCGACATCAATACTGTGGACAGTGATAAAAATGAAGAAAAATTCAAAATCATTGAGTAATGACTTAATCTTTACCATCATCTGTTTTCTTATCCTGGGCTCGACTGCATATGCCCTGTACGTTGATATTAATACCGGGCTGGATTTCACCCGGGATCAGCAGGTGGGCACCATTATCTTTAAACGCAACAGCGCACAGCGCAAACACGCACAGCATCCACAATGGGAACATCTTGAAAAGACCAGTCCGCTGTTTAATAATGATTCAATCCGCACAGGAAAAGATTCGGATGCCCGCTTGATACTGGATGGTGAATTGGAGGTTGCCCTCAGACAGCAAACTCTCATTTTCGTATCACTACACTCTCGCGGGTTTGAGATAAATTTTGAAGGTGGGGAAATTCACTCAATCGCAAAAACACGTCTGCAAATAAAATATCGTAACAGCTCAATCGTTGTTAAACAGGGAACAAATTTCTCGTTACAAGAGATCGAGGATGGAACTGTTGAGCTTACTATAAACAAGGGTAGTGCCTCTGTTAAAAACGCAGGCACTGACAGTATTAAAACCGTAGCAGACAATGAGACGGCAACAATTACTTCACAGAATATTCATATACAAAGCCTTGTGTTTAAGAACTGTTACCCACCGAACAACATACTTCTTATCAGTTCAAATGATCAGATGCGGGTGCCTTTTGACTGGGATAGTATAACACAAACAGCCCAGCTTACAATTGCAACTGATCCTGAGTTTAAAAACCAGATATTTAACAAAGAGACCAATTCGCATAAGCTAGAACTTACACCGATGCCAATGCAGATGCAATACTACTGGAAACTTTCATCAGGCAATAACGAGAGCCCTGTTTATAACTTTTCCATTGTCCAAGAGAGACCCCCGCTTATTGTTCAACCAAGTGATGGCAGCACCATCACACCTGCACAGGCCGGACAACCGGCAACCTTCGGTGTCACCTGGTTAACCCGCGCCGAAGCAGACTCGTACACCGTAACGCTTTATAAAGATGGAGATGACCAACCAGTCGTAACAAGAGAGACACGAAACAATTCACTGAGTATCACCGCCCGTGACAGTGGCCTATACAGGATAATCGTCACACCTCGTTACCACTTCAGCAGCAGCACAGACTCGATGCAATCTGAGCCTGTTACAATAAATATTACGAACGAAGCAACGCATGCGGGACCTGCAATAACAAGCCCGGCTGACGGTTCGGTCGTACCGCTTTTACCTTCAATACTGGCATCATGGAGTAGTACAGGAAACAGTTACAGAGTAAATATTTATAGGATCGGTAACGACGATACTCCCGAAGCAACAATTCTAACAGCAAAAAACAGCGCTCTGTTATCAGGCGACTTTCGTCCCGGGACCTATACTCTTTCAGTAGCATCTCTTAATAATGACGGGTCAGAAGATACGACTACCACTACATTTACCTTTGACAGCGAACCAGGTCTCTCTTTAATAACTCCATCTGAAGGATCCAATTTTTTGCCCGAAGAATCAATACCCTTTAGCTGGAAAGACCCCTCTGTTTCACTTTTATATGAACTGGAAATTGCCAGTGACAGCTCTTTTCAGACACTGATTACAAAGACGAAAAGCAAACTCTTTCGCGAAAAGGAAAACCTTGGCGAACCGGGCATCTATTATGCCCGGGTGAATATAATTCGCAGCGACTCCCCTGTAATAAATGGACAAACCCGGATTTTTTCTGTACCCAAAAAAATCGAGGCTCCGAAACTGGATGAAGACTCCCATTTATCCGAAATTAACACAACAATAACACCATCAATCCGGGCCAGCTGGAATAAGATAAGCGGTGCCGGAATGTACAAGGCATCTCTTATACAGATAGGCGAGGCGATGACCGAAAAAACAGTTAACACAATTACGACTGCATCCACATCCGCAGAGTTCACAAATACACGATCACTTGCTCCGGGTCGCTACTGTATCGAAATAACAGCACTCGACAAAAAAGATGAATTACTGACAGCCCAATCTGATAAAACCCGGCACTATTTTTTAGCATCCCGCCAGGAAGGACTTAAAATTAAAACACCTCAAACTATCTTTATACTGGTAAAATAGCAACAATGAGAAAAAAAAATCTGATTCTAATAACTATTCTTGTTCTGATACCTGTGTCACTATTTGCTGCCGACAAGTCAAAACTGGAATGGGGAAAAATGCCGGGCGTTACTCTATATAAAGTAGAAATTCGTAATACACTAACCGGTGGAATAATGAATTACTCGACACCAGAAGATCACATATGGGTAGAGATAGGTTTCGGTTTTTACGAAATGAGGATAACAGCCTTTAACAAGTCAGGTACTGAAGTAACATCCACCGATTGGATTCCACTTACCGTTATGAAAACCTACCAGCCAGAGATCTCCCGACTTCGAATTCTTCAAAACGGGTCTGCGGTACTTGAGGGGGATAACTACTACAACAAGACAAAAATATCCATTTTTAGAAGCGGATCCCCCATGAATTCCCAGATAACAAAAGGAGAATACCCTAAAAAGATCTATTTTCATGCTCCCTTCCAACGTAATACAAAATATTCACTGCTTGTGGAAAACCCCGGAGATTATAATGAAAGAAAAATCGTCCACGTCTTCGATAACTCAAGCACGATGCTCTTCAACAACGAACATGAATATACCCGCTATTTTTCTGACCTGTTCGCCCTTGCCTCTATTAATTACCAGTTTTTATCGAACGAATACTGGGAGAGCACCTATGATGCCGGAATCAATTCTGCTACCATAACTGCCGGATACCATATCTTCTCATGGTTTGGAATTACCGCACAAATGGACTTTACTCATTACAAAACAAAAAAGACCGCTGGTGGCGACCTTGATGTTACCAATAACTATATAACCCTGCAGCCTGGAATCTTTTTCAGCTACAAACATAAGGATTTTGTACCCTACATCTTTGGTTCGGCCGGGGGAGCCTTTTCATGGTTAAGCGCCGAAACCCCGGAGAGCGATCTTGAATATAATTCAACCGACCTCTGCTTCAGCGCTGGTGTTGGTGGACGAATCTTCGTTTACCGCTCACTGTTTACCGACCTTTCAATTGCCTACTCTTCGGTTAAGTTAAAAAGCCAGCCCATGGAAGCATTCTCTATCCGCCTGGGTTTTGGTTCATACTTTAAATAGTAGAAAACTTCGAAAAATTTCCTAAAAACTTTAAAAAGTTTTTAGGAAATTCCCCAAAAAACACAAAAACTAAAGTAAATTGCTGTTTTTTTAGTGCATAATTATACAGGAAAGTTTTACTTGTCAAAATATGCTAAAATCGACATTAAAAAGAGGCGCATTTTAATGAAAAAAGTAATTTCATTTCTGATAGATCAGAAACTTTTTATAGGATTAATGGTTTTCCTGGCGATCATACTGGGATACATGTCTCTTACCAGCCGTAACCGCGAGGCTTTTCCTGAAGTCTCTTTTGACATGGTAACCGTTACAACCATATATCCTGGTGGTTCTCCCGACGAGATCGAAACATTAATTACCATACCAATAGAAAAAAAGATTCGTGAGGTTGACGGTATCGACAAGGTACGTAGCTATAATATCGAGAATGTTTCGGTACTTGCAGTCTATCTTGACGAAGAGTATGCTAATATTGATGATGTAGTACAGAATCTGAAAGATGCCGTAGACTCGGTGTCTGACCTACCCTCCTCGGCTGAAGTTCCGGTTGTTAAAGAGATCAAAATTGACAAGACTCAAGTTATTAACTTTGCTATTTATGCGAAAAACGAAGATATCCCTTACAGCAAGCTGCGTGAAACTGCAAAAAAACTGGAGGATTTTTTATACGATTTTGACGGTGTTGCCGAAGTAACGAAAGACGGCTACCTTGACAAGGAGTTTCTGATAGAGGTAAACCCCGGGCTTCTGGAGTTTTACCGTTTTGCAATTAACGATGTTGTGAACACTTTAAGAAACCGTAACAGAGATATTCCCGGGGGTCCACTGCGCATCGGAGACGACGAGTATGTGTTGAGGATGAAGGGCCAGTATACAGGTGCAGATGAGATAAAAAAACAGATTATCCGCGCAAATGACGGAGGCTTCGAGACAACAATTGCCGACCTGGCACAAGTGAGCGATACCTTCGAGGAGCCGCAAATTATTGAAAGAATAAATGGCCACAATGCCATTGTTTTTCAGGTCCTTAAAAAAAGAAGCATGGATGAGATAACACTTGCGACAAACATTAAAGATAACATAGAAAACTTCTCAAACCCCTACCCGGATGAAATATCTGTTGTTCCGTTTGATGACATGAGTGAATTTACAGAGAAGACAATCAACACAGTTTTAAACAGCGCCACAACAGGTTTCATTTTATGTGCACTGGTTCTTCTAATCTTTCTTGGTCCACGGATGGCATCCATTGTAACCTCCACCATTCCAATGGTCTTTTTAGTTGCCTTCATCTTCATGTCGATACTCGATGTTAACCTGAATGTTATCAGCCTCTTCGGAATGATTATGGTTCTGGGTATGATTGTTGACTTTGGAATTGTGGTTACCGAAAACTGCCACCGCTACATAGAGATGGGGCAAAGGAAAGGTGAAGCTATAGTCAATGGTGTTTATGAAATATTTAAGCCTGTAACCATTTCGTTCATATGCATATCTGCCTCTTTTGTTCCGCTTCTGCTTCTGACCGGGTTAATGGGTAAATTTATAAAAAACATCCCCCTCATGATCCTTATCTGCCTTTCGGCCTCATGGGTTGTTGCGCTTTTTCTTATGCCAACCTTTCTGAAAATATTCTCTAAAGAGAAGAAAGGGGTCTCAAAGAGTCTTGAAACGGAAGATGGAGAGCACCTAGAAAAAGGGTTCATGGGCAGAATACAGCTAAAATATATCAGTTTCATAAAAGTTGCCCTGAGATTCCGGTACATTACAGTTGCAATTCTGGTTGCTCTTCTTATTGGCTCACTCATGCTTATTCCTGTTGCCGGTTTTGTCTTTGTTCCAGGCGGCGGAGCCGAAAGCATGACAATCAAAACATACCTGCCAATATCAAGAAACCTTAAGGCTTCATTACACGAAGTACAAAAAATTGAGTCTTTAATTCTTGAACTACCTGAAACGGAACTTGAGACAACTTATTCACGTGTTGGAATTGAGGAGACTAGTGGCCTTGACCCTCGCCCTGGCGATGGCACTAATAAGTCGACTATTAAGATCGACCTGACACCGGTAGGTGACCGCAAACGGACAGCTTATGAAATTGAAGATGAGCTAAGAAAAAAAATCGATAAGGCTCAAAAGAGCGCCATAATAAGCGAGGATCTTGTATACAGCATCGAAATAAATGAATCCGGGCCACCTGTGGGGAAACCGATAAACATAGAAATTCGGGGAGAAGACTTTACTGTAATTGAAAAAATCGTAGAAGAGTACAAAACAGCCCTTGCTGGTTACGAAGGCGTATATGATATCACAACCGACCTGGAAGAAGGTAAAGAAGAGATTCGCTACACCATCGATGATGCAATGGCTGCACGCACTAATGTTAACGTTGCACAACTGGGAAGCGCTCTTAATGCCTCTTATGCAGGTGCGGTTGCAACAAATGTAAAGCTGGGCGATGAAGCGATTGACGTACGGGTACGTTTTGATGAAACCTTCCGACGCACACGGGAAAGTCTGGACAGCGTTATGATATCTAACGGCAAAAGCGGGATAATTCCGCTAGACCAGGTTACACAAATGACAATCGAACCCGGCTATTCACAGATAAACCGGCTTAACTACAAAAGACTGGTTCAGGTACAGGCCTATGTTGATTTAGAGGAAACAACAGCTATACGCGTGAACGGAGAGCTGGCCAAACAGTTTGCCGACATTTCACAACGTTATCCCGGTTATGAAGTCAGCTACGGTGGAGAGCAGGAGGACACCGCAAAAAGCATGTCCGAACTGGGGAGCCTGTTTATCATCTCAATACTGATCATCTATATTGTGCTAGCCGCTTTTTTCCAGTCGCTTCTGACGCCAATAGTAGTAATGAGCGCAATTCCGTTTGCAATGGTAGGTATCATGTTTGCTGTTCTTACCCATGGGCAGCCTCTCTCCTTTAACGGTATGATAGCATTCTTCTCGCTTGCGGGAGGACTAGTAAGTAATACCGTTACATTAGTAGAGTTTATTAACATAAAGCGATCCGAAGGACTTAGCATCAAGGATGCCCTAGCTGAAGCCGGCATGCTAAGACTACGCCCTATTCTTCTGACAACAATGACAACTGTTCTTGGGCTAGTTCCATCTATTTATAGTGGCATTAAATTTTTCGGCCTTTTCAGTTTCGGCGAGCGAAACTACTTTGTTCAACCGCTGGCTCTTACCTACGGTTATGGACTGATCTTCGCAACGGTTATAACATTGGTGCTGGTTCCCTGCTTTTATCATATTGCCGAGGATGCAAAACACCTGTTTGCAGGCTTTCTTGGCACTTTCGGGTTAACAATGAAAAAAGAGTTATATTGATGATAAACCGTTCTTTACGATTAATAATCTATTGTACAATTCTGCTGCAACTGCACAGTTTACCTCTAATGTCACAGCAGATGCAGCAGAACGAGAATCTTCGTTATGACAGGCATTCTCTTAAACAGAAACAACAGCAATTTATCGAAAAGCATGGCGATCTGCCGATTCTGCAGTTTACTATTTCTGGAGCCTCAAAGACCGATCAGGTCTTCATCCTAAACCAGGCATCGGCTGCCCCCGGTGACAGATTATCTAAATTTAATCCCTACTCATTAATGAACAGCTTAAAGAAGAGCAATATCTTTAGTGACATTGATTTTCACTATCACAACAACGGAGAAACAGTGACAGTTGAAATTGCCGTTGTTGAGAAGTGGACGCTGATTCCACTACCCATTTTTTACTCAAACGCCGGCAGCACAGGTGGTGGTCTGTTTCTAATTGAATCGAACCTGTTTGGGTATGGTAAACAGTTCTTTATTGGAGCAACCTATGCCACAAACGGTTGGAATGCCCTAAGCGGATACAGGGATCCTGGACTATTAGGCAGTCGTTTCAAAATGAACATTTTTTTGCGTCATAAGAATACTATCTATGAAACAGGCACTATGGATGGAAATACTGATCGGAAATACAAATGCGGTATGAGCTTAGCACGTCTGGACACAGGGTACGCCTTTACGGACACGTTGACATTGTATCTTTCTACAGCATATGAATCGTATGACGTTGACAACAGCTTCAATCAGGGGTTTAACATGCCCGACTCTCAACAGAGTGTTCTATTTGCAACGGTTGTCGATATTAACAGACTAAAATATTACGACTATTTCCATTATGGACTGCTTATTAGGGGCGAGTTTGCTGAGCTTTTACCCGCTAACGATAATTCAAAACGGTATGAAACAGCAACTCTTTATGCCGCATACTATTTAAAAGTTTTCGATTATCAGAGAGCCGCCCTAAAGCTAAGAGGATTTACAGGTTCGAACCCGGAAGTCGCAAAGAAGCGAATTGGCGGAAAGAACGGTTTCAAGACCCTGCCGGCCGAAATGATCTTAACCGATCGCTATTTTTCAGCAACAACAACCTATGAACACTCTCTCCTGAAATTCTCGTGGGGAGTGGTAACGGCAAGCGCCTTTTGGGAACATGGCATGTTTAATACTGAAAACGGTTCACTGCAGACCTTTTACGGACCGGGGGCGGCTTTTTTCGTTTATATGAAAAAAATCGCCCTGCCGGCAATAGGCATAAACTATGGATATAACGTAATCACAAAAAAAAGCGAATACAGTTTTTCAGCCGGCATCTCGTTTTAAACAGTAGAGTTATAACAATGTCCTGTGCTACAAAAGGCAATATACCTATCTTTACCTATCTTTACCTATCTTTGCCTATCTGTACTTATATTGATTACAAAACGACCTGATCAGAAAGCAGCCCCCGCAATAAGTGATACAGTAAAGCCATTATCCATCGGATAGTAAACAACGGGCATATCCAACGTTGCTGAAGCAATTTGAACACCCAGACCACCAATAATTTTATAACGCAAAAACTGTGCATTTTCTGTTGTTACAGAGTCGTGAAGTTTTAAATCCGGCGCCTCGATAGGTGCGACAGGTAGCAAACTATGTGAAACCTTGATATCAGAATCAGCTGTCAACTCGACATCTGTTGAACCAAACACAAAATCACAGCCCGTTCCCGCTATCAAATTTATAGTGTTAAAAAACTGCACAGAACTGACAATTTCAAGAGGTATGGTAGTAGAACTGTTAGCAATAACAAATTCAAGATCGGTTTCAACCTGGGTACGAATTCCGGTAACCTGATCGGTTATATCTTTATAGAGGCTGTCTACAAAAAAGGTCATTGAACTATTTACATGGTAAACGCCTGTACCAATAGTTATTGGACGGAAAACCACCGAAGGAGAAGAGACTTGAGGGCGAAAAACCTTATATCTGATGCCACCTCCAATCATAAACGAATCAAAATTGAAATCTTCCACAATCGAACTATTACTGAAATAGCCGATCTTGAAATCAAAAAGAATCTTTCTTAGTATATCAACAGGGAAACTGTTTCCGTCGACCGAAGCATACAGTGCAAATCCATTAATTGCGGCACCGGCATTGACGTCTTTACCATTATTAAGATCATCCGTAATTGTTGAAACAGCACCTGGATTCACAATGCCAGTTGCCGTCCCCAGCCCTATAGCTACAGTCTCTATGTCCGTTCTGGTGTAAAGACTTCCGTTAAGCATTGTTGAGGAGCTGGCATTGTTGTTTGCCTCAGCGAATTTATCCTGGTTACCCGCGAGCAGTACCTTCTTGTCAGAGTTATACAGATCCACAACTTCCTGCATCTGCTCGACAACTGTCGCAATATATTCGGGAGTAAATTCAGAACCATAGGCTCCGTCTACAGGGGTAAAATAAGCCGCGAAAATCAAGGCGGGATAAAAAAACAGTACTACTAAAAGCAAAAAAGAAAATCTTTTCATTGTATACTCCATAATTTATAACTGATCTAAAGACACGACACCAGAAAAACAGAACCGATAAAACATCTATATCAAAAAACTATAACGGTCAACTGTTTTTATGATACATCATGTGTTTACAAACCAGGTCAAAACCCGGCAATTATTTGAGCCTTTGTAGAAAAAATTAAATTTTTTATAGGCTATTCCCGTTAAAACTTCAAAACAGCTATTTCACCGGGAATAGCTTCAACAAACTTGTCCGTAACAATCAATAATTATCTCTAGTTATCTTTTTTAAAAATCATATCGCAATCCAACTGTAACAACGGCATTATCAGGGTTGAATACCTCCCCGGACGCAAACTCGGCAAACGCGCGCATGGGTTTGCTAAACTTGAGATTAGCTCCCAATACATAGTAGATCTCCTCTTGCCAGTCTTGACCCAATGTCGCATAGGCATCTCCCATACCATAGTCGTATCCCAAACCCATAACAGCATGCAGGTCGCTCTTGCCAGCATCCTTTTTATACTCCACCATGCCCCGCAAGGTAAGTGTATCAAAAATAATATAAGAAGAAGAGAAACCATAAATATTTTCTGAATATTTTGCGGTGGCAACGGTCGCCGTATTGCCGTCAGCGTCGGTTTCTTCAGAAAAAACAGCTTCGGCCTCATCATCGGCAATCAAAGCTGCTGCTCCAACAGAAAGAGCATCCATCGAAAAGGTAGCCCCACCCTGAAACATCAGCTTCTCGTCACCAGAGACTGTCGTACTTTCACCATAATGACGAATCTGACCATGCAGTTTAACACCCATCAAATCGGGAGTACTGTAGGCGATACTATCGGCACGGGAAGAGGCTGAGCCATCGGCCATTACCACATAAGCAACGGAGTTATCGTAGATATCGAATTTTGAAGAGACCGCCTGATAATAAATTGAATCAAAGTTACCTACTGTTACTTTGCCAAAGCTACTATCGATACCTATATAGGTATTACGCAGGTCATTAAAGACGGTCTCTTTTTCACGCTGACTCGCGTCGTACCGAAATTCTGCACGCGCAAAAACTGAAAGATCATTATTGACACTGCTTTTTGTCTGCAGGCCAAAACGTGAATTATTACCCGAAAACGTCCCTTGCTCATTATACTCATACATCATATATAAACGGCTGTATAGATCGACAACCGTTCCTTCTGCATTGTAAAGGTTTACTGCATAAGACTTCTGAGCGGTAACTGCTAAAAAAAGAAGGGATAACACAACTACTGATATTTTTTTTCTCATTACTTTATTTCTCCTTTATACAACTTCTATATAGTGGAGGCACCTTCACTTCCTGATCGGTTAAGAGGGTACCGTTTCACTAAAATGAAGTACTTCAGGAAAGATGTGCTACTGTAAGGAGTTGAATATCTTTTCCCTGAAGTACTCTTTATTACTTAATTATCAAAAAATTCCTGCAATCGAGAGACAAAAGGGCGCACCTTTGGAGAGCCCTTTTTCAACCAGATAGAATCTGCAGACTCTATCCTACAGCGGAAGGAAACCCGCTTCCTTAACAAGCTTCTGCCCTTCAGGCCCCAATAAAAAGTCAAGGAACTGCTGTGTATTATCACTTACCTTATCAGCATTAACATATTTATACAAAGGACGTGAAACAGGGTACTCACCCGATCGGCCCGTTTCTACCGTACCCTCGACACCGTTCACCTGAAGAGGTTTAACAGAATCATTCAGATAACCAAATCCGACATAGCCTATTCCACGCGGATTTGCACCAACAGCCGCAAGTACGGCACCATTTGAAGCCTGTAAAAGAGCTCCGGCCGACACATCGGTTTTATTGAGTACTTTCTCACTCCATACCTCATAGGTACCCGAGCTGGTATCACGTGAAATTACAGTAATATTCTCATCCTCTCCACCAACCTGGCTCCAGTTTGTTATCGATCCATCATAAATACCCTTAAGCTGATCAAGAGTAAGATCCGAAACCGGATTTTCAGGATGAACAATCGGAATGATCATGTCATAGGCAACAATGATCTCCTTAACATTAACTCCGTTGTTCTTCGCCTCTTCCAGCTCCTTTGGCTTCATTGCACGCGAAGAGTTTCCAATGTCGGTTGTTCCATCAATAATTGCCTTTACACCATTACCGGATCCACTTCCTTCAATCGACACAGCTATACCGGTTTTTTCCCGAAAAGCTTCAGCTGCTATCTGTGTTATGGGAAGAACTGTAGTCGACCCCTTAACAACAACTGTCTCACCAGTCTTCTCCCGCGAACAGCTGCCTGAAACTGCAATAAACAGTGTCAGCAAGATAGCAACCAGGCTAATACTCATTTTTTTTGTCTTCATTATACAAAGACCCCCTGAAATCAAATTTTTGCAGAATCAGTAACGGGAGCTTTGTACCTATTCAGATTTCCCCATTCATGCTTCTGCTTCAGGGTACGATAAAAAACAAACATAAAGATTTTATAAGTTTTTTATTCACAAAAAATTAATTTACTGGTTTGCTTATGCTGATATCAAAAGTTCTTATTCCCAACTAGAAAGCTTACGAACTTCTTCACGGCATTCAATGGAGATCACACAAATTATTCACCAGCCTCCAAGGATAGTGTAAAGATTTGTCTCACGCCTGAGGCGGGAAAAAAAATCAACTTTTCAGCCCAAAAGAGTAACACCTTACAAAAATTAACAATTTCTTTATATATTCATTATATAATTCATAAATTTTGCTCATAGTAATAATTAGTAATAATTAGTAATAGTAAAACAGAATCAAAAGCCAGTAAAAACGAAAGTGAGTCTTAACTACCTTAAAAATAGACAAAAAGGCATCTGAACCATGAAAAAAATTGAGATTAATGCTCTGAACTTTTACTACAACGACACCAAAGCTGTTAACAATGTGTCAATAGACGTAGACAAGAATACCGTACTCGCGCTTATCGGCCCTTCGGGGTGTGGAAAATCTACATTCTTGAGATGTATTAACCGCATGAACGATATCATTCCCGGAACACGCGTTGAGGGGGACATTATGATAGACGGCGAATCGATCTATCAGAACAAATATGATGTCACCTCACTTCGCCGTAAGGTTGGCATGGTTTTTCAAAAATCGAACCCATTTCCAAAGACGATATACGAGAATATCGCCTATGGTCTTCGTATTAACGGAATAACCGACAAGTACGAAATAGAAAAAAAAGTAGAAAGCTCGCTTAAGGCAACCGCCCTATGGGAAGAGGTTAAAGACCGGCTGCACCAGTCGGCAATCGGTTTCTCTGGTGGCCAGCAGCAGCGACTCTGTATTGCACGTACGATTGCAATTCAACCTGATGTAATCCTTATGGACGAACCAGCATCTGCCCTGGATCCAATATCTACACAAAAAATAGAAGAGCTGATTCACGAGTTGAAAAATGAATACACAATAATCATTGTTACACATAACATGCAGCAGGCAGCACGGGTTAGCGACTACACGGCCTTCTTTTACATGGGAGATCTGATTGAATTGAACAAAACAGAAAAGATTTTTACAAAGCCTGACCTCGAAATGACCGAAAAATATATCACAGGTAAATTCGGTTGATAAAGACGCCTGACTGACTGAAAACAATAAAATAAGGAGCAGACAATGATAACACATCTTGAAGGCGAAATAGAAGGCATTAAAAAAAAGATATTTACAATGACAGATGGTGCAATTGAAGCAATAAGTAACGCTATTGAATCCCTGAAAACCATGGATGTTAAGCTTGCAGCCAAAGTTATTCAAAACGATACACGTATTGATAAGCTTGAAATCCAGATAGATGATGACTGTGTCAGAACACTGGTAACCCAGCAACCGGCAGCCTCAGACCTGCGACTGATACTATCATTCATAAAGATTAACAACGATCTTGAACGAATAGCTGATATTGCATCAAACATTGCAAAAGAGACAATCAGGTTAGAGGGACGTCCTCAAATTCATCCTGAATCGGATATTCCCGGCATGGCAACCACATGTATTAATATGATCAAAACAGCCTTTGAAGCCATGACAACTAAAGACGTGAGTATGGCCGCTGAAATTATATCCATTGACAGAGAAGTAGATGAGCTTAATATTCAAGTTTATCGGGAACTGTTTACCCTGATGGCAGACAATCCTCAGGTTATGCCTCAAGCTCTCGGGCTGATAATGGTTGCTAAATCACTCGAGCGCATAGGAGATCATGCCAAAAACATAGCCGAGCGTGTTATCTATTATATTGAGGGTGTTGACATAAGGCACGAGAAGTCCTGAAGTAATTTTAGTTACTCAAAGAGAGCAAACAGATGAAAAAAAAGATCTTTGCAGTAGACGATGAAAAAGATATTCTTGAAATTCTGAAGATAAATCTGACTTCAGAAGGTTATGAGGTCAATACTTTTACATCTGCCGAATCTGCACTTTCAAAACTGCCCTCAGAAATCCCTGATCTTATCATCCTTGATATTATGATGCAGGGAATGGATGGATACGAATTCTGTAAAAAAATTCGTTCATCTAAAGAGTTTGCAGCACTTCCCATTATTTTTCTGTCTGCAAAAACAGAAGAGTTCGATAAAATTCTGGGGCTTGAGCTTGGCGGTGATGACTACATGAGTAAGCCCTTCAGCATGAAAGAGCTTAAATCCAGGGTTAAAGCTGTTTTACGAAGAGCCTCTCAGACACCAGCTCCGGTAAAGATTACTAACACCTTAAGCTATAAAGGAATAGAAATTAATACCGACAACTATAGCCTGAAAATTGACGGCGAAGATGTTGAACTTACAAAAACAGAATTCGGCATTCTGGAAATATTCATGAAACATCCAGGGAAAATATTTACCCGTGATAATATTATCGACAGTATTCGTGGACACGATGTCTATGTTGTAGACCGAACTATTGATGTTCACATAATGAATTTACGGAAAAAACTTGGACCATACAAGAGTGCGATTAAAACACTCTCGGGCGTAGGATATGGATTTAAAAAATAATACTGCTATAAAATACACTATAACCAGAAAAATCATAACAGCTTTCACCGTCCTGATACTCTGTTTTGTTATATTTCTTCTCTTCATTTTTCATGGACTTGTAAAAGAAGCACATGTGAGTATCGCTCTTGAAGAGATGCGTGATAAAACAAAGTTTGTTGAAAACTTCCTCAAGGCGAAATACGGAACCTATAATCTAAGTAGTGAAAAGCTTAAAAATGATATAAACGAAATCGGCGAAATAACTGGTCTTCGTGTAACCTTTATTGCCCACGATGGTGTTGTGCTTGCCGACTCTGAAATAGAAGCACCTGAAGAGATGGACAACCATAAATACCGAGTTGAAATTATGGACGCGAGGAAGAATGGCAGTGGTCACTCAATGCGCTATAGCCACTCCATTCGCACAGACCTGTTTTATTATGCTCAAAAGTATGATGCATATTTTCTGCGCATGGCAAAACCTCTAATCGAGATGCGAACACATCTGATACGAATACGACAAACTATGCTCTATACCGGTGCACTTGTTCTTATTATATCTGTGTTGATCGTATTCTATATTGTATCGTCCATTACCCGCCCGATAAATCAAACAATTGAATTCGCCTCACAATTCGCATCCGGAAATTTCACTAAACGAATAACCAATTACAGCAATAGTGAAATTGGAATGATTCAGCGCTCTTTAAACAACATGGCCGATGAGCTTGTAGAGAAGATGAATCTTCAAATTTTCGAACAAAACAGGCTTAAAATTACAATCGAAAGTATTGCAGATGGAATTGCAGTTATTAATAATGAAAAAAAGATTATAATTGTAAACAAAGCCTTTTACTCATGTATTAATCTTTCTCGTATTTCGGCTACGGGCCTTCTATATTTTGAGGTTATACGCAACCGTACTCTGAATATCCGAATTGAACAGGCTCTGTTGCATGGAAAACCGGCTCACTTTGAAGAGGAGTTCATCAATGGACGTATTTACGATGTCAACATCAACCCAATAAGCGAAGAGAAAACACTTCAAGGTGTTCTTATTGTACTTCGAAATATTACAGAAAAGAAAAAAATTGAAAAGATTAAAACCGACCTTGTAAGCAACATGTCGCACGAACTCAAGACCCCAATCACTATAATCAAGGGATATCTTGAAACCATCGCTAATTCAATTGAAGAGCCCAGGTTATGTTCAGGATTCATTCAAAAAGCTATTGAAAACGCTGATCGCCAGGCGGCAATTATTAATGACATTATCAAGCTGAACATGATAGAGACCTCGAATGAATTCATAAATGAAAAGGTTTGTATTGATGATCTGCTGGATGGATGTATCAGTATCCTAGAGCACAAGGCGGAAGAAAAAAAAGTAAACTTACGGCCTTCATTAAACTCCGGCAAAACAAGTGTTGTCTGTAACAAATTTTTAGCCGAAGAGATATTCTTCAACCTTATAGACAATGCAATCAACTACAACCGCATTGATGGAGAAGTTCGTATCGATAGCTATGTTGACGAGAACCGACAGCTTAAGATCAGCATAACAGACTCCGGAGTAGGGATTCCTCCCGATTCGATTGATCGTATATTTGAGCGCTTTTATCGGGTCGACAAGAGTCGTTCACGTGAAACAGGCGGAACAGGGCTTGGACTATCAATTGTTAAGCATGCTGTTTCTTTGTTGGGCTGGAAAATAAAAGTACGCTCTGATGAGAAGGGCACGGCATTCACAGTAATTGTCTACGTCTGAAGCAACTTTTATTAGTTAATTACGATGTTGCAAGTTATATATGTGGGCTATGACACCTGTAATAGTCCACATATATAACACGACACTCCACTTTTAGATGCTGTATCGCAAAAGGTTACTAAACAAAACCTAAAAACCAGCTAAACCAGGTTAAAGTCACGATCAAGGTTTGTTGCGCGAAGAATGTTCATTACTGACGGCTGTATATTGCCAAGATAGAGCCTTAAATTTTTTCGCGAAGCAATAAGATGCAGTCGCACCAAAAGGCCAATGCCCGCCGAGTTTATGAAGGGTACTGACTCACAATTAAGATAAAGCTCTTTAATATCATCAACTGAATAGTCGATAAGTTCGGCGAAACTCTTTTCCAATGAATCAGAAGATAATCTTTCGAATGAATCCCCTGCAAGCCGGATGAAAAGGTTACAATTTTCTGATTTTTCTTTTATAATTTCCATACAATCCCCTGCTTAAGTAAAGATGTCAGTTGCCTCATTACGCTGATAAACAAAAAGGTTTATGTATTTCGAAAGACAACAATCGTTATATACTACCTGGATATTAAGAAAAATTAAGCTCTATATTAAATTTTTGTTTGAGGTGCACCGTGGTAATTTCCTGCTGGAGACGATTTTCTATCAGAAAAAAGATCATTGTAACGTGTCTTACAGCCCTGTTCTTTTTTGTCGCAATTTTTCTGGGTTATTTTTTACCCTATTTCAAAAACTATGTCATTGACGGTCGCAAGGAGCATCTTCGCGAAATGACATCTTTAGCTGTTACAACGTGCGACAATTATCACTATGAATATGACCTTGGTCGAATTTCGAAGGAAGAGGCCTTTAGTAAATCTTTGTATCATATCAACAAATACCGTTATGGCGAAGACGGGACTGAAACCTTCTTTGTAATTTCATCCAACGGAACAGGCCTGTCATTTCCCTATCGTGAAGACCTGGTTGGCCTAAACCTGCTGCATATTTCTGATTCAGACGGATTAAAATATTACGAGTCGATTATTAAGCAAGCCAAAGAGAAGGGATCTGGGTATATCACCTACAAAACACAATACAAATCACAGATATACATGGATGTTCCTTTGCTGGTTTACTTCACCTATTACGAACAGTTTGATATAATTATCGCAGGCGGAGCCTACCTGCACGATATTGATAAGGAGCTGTATCGGATTTATCTGGTTACAATAGCCATTACACTCACCCTCTCGCTTTTGGCGGCAGCAGTTTTGGGGCTTTTATCTGGAACCATATCGCGACCGATTAAAACATTGGTACAGGGGATGGCTGATTGTGACCTTAACACAAGTCTACCGGTCGAAAGCAGCGATGAAATTGGACTGCTGGCAGATGAATTTAACACATTCGTATCACAAATACGGGGAACAATAGTTATCGTAAAAAATGCGGTGGAAGTTCTTGCGATATCTTCAGAAGAGCTCTCTTCTATTTCAGACTCTTTTGCAGCAAAAGCTCTGGAACAGAGTGGCTGTTCTGACGAAATCACAAATACTATTGAGCATATCACCCATGACATGAAATCGATAACTGGGGAAATTGATTCAGAATTTGAAAAATTGACCTATCTTATAGACCGGATGGAACTTCTCTCTGAAATTATTAACTCTATGAATAGCACCTCTCAAGAAGCCCTGGTTCAGATTAAACAGGTAAACAATACCGCCGCAAACGGTAGTCGCTCGTTACAGCTGATGACCAGAAGTATTGATGGCATTGTAAACCGCTCAGGTGAACTTTTTCATATTCTTGACATGATAAACGGCATCTCTGATCAGATTAACCTGCTGGCTCTTAATGCGGCCATTGAAGCTGCACGAGCCGGAGAGAGCGGAAACGGATTCGCTGTTGTTTCAGATGAGATATCAAAACTTGCCGACGAAACCTCACACAGCATTAAGATTATTGGTACCCTGATTACAGATAATGACCGAGAATTAAAAACCGGCTTTGAGCATATTACACAATCCGTTAAAACAATCAATACCGTAATTGAAGGAATCAACGACATCGGCACGACCATCGACAGGGTTGCTTCACAGGCTATGGAACAGTTGGGAACCAAGGAAAGTGTAAAAGAGGGAATTAACGAGATACGGATAATGTCAGACAGCATTCGGATGCGAAGTAAGGTCCAGATGCTATCTGTGGATGAGATTCAGGCAATAGTTCACGAAATCACAGAAAGCACCGGGTCGATTACCGCCGGCTCTGAAGAGCTTTCGACAAATTCTAAAGAGGTATCACAGATGGCAGAACATCTGCGCGAAACCATAATGAACTTCAAGGCATAATTCATTTCAAAAACGATATCTATACATTAAAAACTGGTAATCCAGGTATTAACTTCATCTGAATGATAACACTATTGTTCCTTTTGAGACTTACCCAGGACAAGCTGATAGGTCATAACCACTGTCACAAACAGGGCTGTTAAGGAGAAAACAAACCCACCTGAATAAAAGGCTGCACTAAACATACCAAACCCTATCGCGAAAAAGGTGCAGACCACAAACAGAAAAAATCCGATTAGTATTTTAAACTGAATTATTACAACGGGATTTTTATTTTTAATCCCCTCCCGTAAATCTTCAGGTTTAATAGAAAAATCTATACCAACTTCTTTTCCCCGTGTTTTAGAGATATTCCTGCTCATGCTGAAATTACTACCTTCCATTTTGTCCGCCGCCCGGTCTGTATATGAACCTATTCCGGTGGGCATGGCCTTCCCCTTTGTTTCCCTTACCACAGATCCAGTCAACTTCCCATAGTTTATTGAGTTGAAGATCGCCAGAATAAGAGATACAACAGCAACAGCTATAAAAAACCACATAATAATAAAATATATCATAAGAACCTCCTTATGATATAATAATATATTTTAAGAGAAGGGGGCAATTATTTGTTGATACGGTTCTAAAAAAGGTTGTTTCGTGGTATAGAATTGCTTCTGAGCAGATGCTCAGAAGCCTCTATTTTTCTTTTGAAGAGACAGTAAAACGACTGGCAGCCGACTTTCGGACGCACATTAAAATTTTCGACGAAGACGATAGCGAAGAATCAATCCGGTGGTGTTAAGCAGTAAAACCAGAAGTATTAAAACAATGGCGGTTCCATATTGCAGATGACGTGTCTCCTGAATATGAAGACCGGCTGTTGCCAGAACATAGATGTGATAAGGCAAAGACATAACTTCACTGTAAACAGATTTTGGAAGATCCGGAGCAAAGAAGGCTGCAGCCGTGAACATAATTGGCGCAGTTTCACCGGCCGAACGCCCCAGTGAAAGCATAACACCGGTAAGAATTCCCGGAAGCGCGTTCGGCAATACTATACGATAGATAGTCTGCCATCTGGTTGCACCAAGCGATAAAGATGCTTCACGGTAAGTTGGGGGCACCGTTAGCAGCGCCTCTTCTGTAGAACGAATGATTATCGGAAGACTTAAAACCCCCAGAGTAAGAGAGCCGGCCAGAATTGATGTTCCAAAATCAAGGAAAATAACAAAAAGGCTAAGACCAAAAAGACCAAAGACTACTGATGGAACACCAGCCAAATTATTGATTCCCAAACGAATAATTTTTACAACCCGCGGATTCTTTGCATATTCGTTTAAATAAACAGCGGTTATGATTCCAATAGGTATCGATACGATAGCCGACCCCAGCATCAGAAAAAATGTTCCTACAATGGCAGGCATAATTCCACCACCACGCATCTGATTCTCGGGCATTTTTGTAAAAAAGTCAACGCTCAATGCAGAGAAGCCACTTTTTATAATGTATCCCAGCATAAAGATCAGAAAGAATATTATAGTAAAAGAGAAAACTTTAATCAGCGCAAATGCAATCAGCTCTATTATATCGGCTTTTCTTTTCATTTTTCACTCCAGGCAACTGAATAGTATTAACATTTCAGTTATGCTTAAATTTATATTTGTTAGAAAGATAGTCGGCTATCAGATTAAAAACAAAGGTTATACAAAACAGAAGAATACCTATTGCAAAAAGCGCATGGTAGTGCGAAGAGCCAACAGGTGTTTCAGCCATCTCGGCGGCAATGTTTGACGTTAAGGGACGCACCGGCGAGAAGATTGATGTGGGAATCATCGCCGCCCCTCCGGCTACCATTAAAACAACCATCGTCTCTCCTATAACTCGCGAAACTCCCAAAATTATCGCAGTCCAGATACCCGAAAGCGCAGCGGGTATGGTAACAAAAAATATTGTCTGAAAGCGATTTCCGCCCAGCGCATACGAAGCCTCTTTCAGAGAAACGGGGACGGAGGAGATTGCGTCTTCACTGATACTTGCGATTGTGGGTATTGCCATAAAACCCAACATTAATGCAGCATTAAAGAGATTTAGCCCTGTATCGAGGTCAAACCAGCGCTGAAGAACGGGAGCTACTACAACCATACCGAAAAAACCGATAACAACCGAAGGGATGGATGCAATTATCTCAACAACCGGTTTTATTATTTCGCGTACCGTTGGAGATGCCAACTCTGCCATGTAGACAGCAATAGCAATACTTAAAGGAACCGCAATAAAGGAGGCGATCAACGTAACACTAACCGATGCAATAATCAGAGGGAAGACACCAAAACGTTGATTCTCACTAGTTGGATACCACTCCATACCGAAGAAAAAGTCGGTAAAGCTTACCTTAGCGAATATTGGAAGTCCCTCTTTAAAAAGGAAAAGCATTATGAGAAAAAGTACAAGGAGACAACTGAGCCCGACGAAGAAAAAGAACTTTTCTATAAAATAATCGTATACAATGCTCTTATGGGTTTTCATTAATAACCTGCCGCAACAGAAATTGTGTAGATAAACCTACATAGAACTAATAAATGTATTTTGTTAATTTTTTATAAAGAAAAGATAAGTAAACTGTTGAAAAATCACGTTCTAAACCATTCTGAACCTAAATCACTCTTTTATATGTCTAAAAAACCGGTACACTTATCGCTGTACCGGTTTTTAGACACTCATAGGTAAATCTGAAACTTATTTTGAAAGTTATGTAACCACAGCCTTCACGTTATTTGAACCGTCTTAAACGCAGGGCATTTGTTACCACAGAGACTGAGGACAATGACATTGCCCCCGCCGCGATCATCGGGTTAAGAAGCGGCCCTCCAAAAAGGAAAAGCAGACCTGCTGCAACAGGAATACCAAGCACATTATAACCAAAAGCCCAAAACAGATTCTGCTTAATGGTACGCATGGTGCGTCTGCTTAACCGTATTGCAGTTGCCACATCACGAACATCGCCCCGAATCAGAACAATATCAGCCGACTCGATCGCGACATCAGTTCCCGATCCAATTGCAATACCAACATCAGCCCGCGCAAGAGCCGGGGCATCGTTTATACCATCGCCGACCATGGCCGTAACCTTCCCCTCTTTATGTAATTTTTCTAACGCTGCGGCCTTGTCCTGTGGCAACACCTCTGAAAGAACATTTTGAATGCCTGCCTGATGTGCTACAGCATTTGCGGTAGCACTGTTGTCACCGGTTATCATTATTACTTCTATTCCAAGGTCAATCAACTGTTTGACTGCCTCATGGCTGCCGGCTTTAATTGTATCTGCAACGGCAATAATTCCGCTTAAAATGTTATCCACTGCTATATATACCGGTGTTTTCCCTAATTGAGCCAGACTGTCACCCTGCCCGGCAATTTCCGCTACTGGCAAATTACTGTCTTTCATAAATTTCATATTACCGAGTAGCACCTTTTTCCCGTTTATTAAAACTTCAATACCGTGTCCGGTAACGGCTTTAAAGTCCGTTGTCGGAAGAAGAGGAAGGTTAAGCCGGGCAGCTTCATTTACGATGGCATCTCCAAGCGGATGTTCCGAGCCCTTCTCGGCTGAGGCTGCTATCTGAAGAAGTTCATTACGGTCGATGCCTGCTGTAACAACCACATCAGTTACACGGGGTTTGCCCTCGGTAATGGTTCCGGTCTTATCGAATACCACACTGGTGATCTTGTGGGCTATCTCGAGAGCCTCTCCTGATTTTATCAGAATTCCGTTTTCGGCACCCTTACCTGTTCCAACCATAATTGCGGTCGGAGTTGCAAGACCCAGGGCACAGGGACAGGCTATCAGCAGTACAGCAATAAAAATTGTAAGAGCAAAGGTGAACTGCTCACCTGATATCAACCATGCTAAAGAGGAAATCAAAGCAATTATAAACACCACCGGTACGAAATATCCCGATATTACATCACCAAGAAGAGCTACCGGCGCCTTTGCACCCTGAGCATCTTCAACAAGCCTGATAATCTGAGAAAGGGCTGTGTCGTCACCGACCTGTGTCGCACGAAAATGAACACTTCCATTACCGTTGATTGTGGCCGCAAAAATTGTATCATCCGGATGACGTCCGACCGGTATACTTTCACCTGTCAGCATTGACTCATCAATGAATGTGCGCCCCTCAGTGATTATTCCGTCGACTGGAATTTTCTCGCCAGGTTTAACGATTATCTCATCACCAACCTCAACCTCTTCAACAGGTAGAATTACTTCGCGACCATCCTGGACGACAAGCGCAGTACGCGGAGCAAGCTTCATCAGATTTTTGATAGCCTGTGATGTTCGCCCCTTAGCTAACGACTCAAGTAGTTTACCCAGCAGAACAAGCGTGATAATGACACCGGCTGTTTCAAAATAAAGATATTCTACCGCCCCGTGATCACCTCCAATAATACGACTGAATGAGAAAAGGCTGTATATAAAAGCCGCACTTGTACCCATTGCAACCAGAGAGTCCATGTTTGGAGATCGATGTATAATTGCTTTAGCGCCTACAATATAAAACCGGTATCCAGCGGCCAGCACCGGTATGGTTAAAAGCATCTGCAAAAGAGCATAAACCAGAGGATTGTTCATTGGACGAAAAAATTCAGGATAGGGAACAGAAATCATGGTTACCATAGGAACCATAGCCAGATAGAATAGCGGTATTGTAAACAGCGCCGAAACAACGAATTTAATTTTCAACACCTTAATGTCACGATCTTTCCGCTGCTGTTCACTGTCGGCACTGTTCCCAGCACTTTCAAGTGGAGTATAACCATTATCCAGAATCCGCTGCTTTATCTGTTTAAGGCGAACTAGTGAAGGATCATACTCTATGGAGAGTCTTTCTGTGGCAAAATTGATACTTGCAACATTAACCCCATCCATCTGCAGAAGTGCACTTTCGATCGTTTTCGCACAAGATGTACAGCTCATTCCCCCTATTGATATAGTGACCTTCCTGTCACCGCTTAACCTTTCGGATGAGTAACCCGCATCTGAAATTTTCTGCTCTATTTCAGAGAGAATCGTTTCGTCATCTGGGGACTCTACACTGAGCCTCTCTGAAGCAAAATTAACTGAGCTATTCCTTACACCCTCTACAGACGCAACCGCCTTTTCAATACGCCCAGCACAGGCAGCGCAACTCATTCCTGATAATAAAAATGTATGTTTCATTGTTTTGTCATCCTCCCTATTGTTTTCATCAATTCATCAACAACTTCTGTTTGCCCGGCACTCAACTGTTCCTTTACACAAGAATTGATATGTTTTTTTAAGAGCAGCAACCTTATACCATTCAACGCAGACATTACGGAGGTTACCTGGTTCAAAACTTCATCGCAATAGACATCATCACCAATCATTCTTCTTACGGCCTTTATCTGTCCTTCAATGCGGGAGAGTCTATGATCAAACTGTGATTTCAATTTTTCGGAATGGTGAGCCTTTCCAGATTCCGCCATGTTACTTTCATCAGACATACTATCTCCTTTATGGTATACCCCTCTACCCTATTTACTCTACTGTAAAGAGGCTTCTAAAAGCTCGATGTTACAGAATATATGAGCCAAAACTATCGTACTTTTCATTAAAAGTCCATAATAACTGATAGTGAGCCACTATTTTTACAGGTTGACAGATCAAACCTTATTACTGAAAATCTAACGAACTGGATTCAATCCGTTCCCATATGAAGAGTACCTGACTTTGCCCCTTAAACAGGTAATCAAAAAAATGCAATACTTCAAAAATATTTTATGCAGGAGTTTTTTATGGAAAACATAAAAAAATACAACATCTCTGATCACGAGCTTGAAATACGGGACTTTACAATTGATGATCTTGCACCCACATTCCACCTTGGTGAAAAACTATTTACACTGAATAAGACTCCTAACCTGTACCGAGTCTGGGACGAATACGAAGTAATAAACTTTTTCCAATCAGACAGTGACCACTGCATAACCGCCTTTGTAGACGGACTTTATGCCGGATTCGTTCTGGGTACACTGATAGAAAAACGAAAATCTGAGATCAAATATGGATATCTTGTCTGGATAGGAGTGGATCAGAACTATAAGCGTATGGGCATCGCCTCTAATCTGTTTGAAGAATTTAAAGAGAGAATGACACTTGGCGGCGCAACAACACTCATGATTGATACTCAGGCGGACAATCAGGCAGCCATCGAATTTTTTAAGAGTAAGGGGTTCGACTCTCCACAGGATCATGTCTATTACTCGATGAAAACTAAAAACCACATACAAGGGAAAATGGATGAAGATAAATAGATCCCGACTTTTGAAAATAACAGAGGATCTCATCAACATCTACAGTCCCTCCGGCAAGGAAGCTCAAATTGTTGATTTTATCGAAGATTTACTATCAAAACACGGTATAGCTTCCATTCGGCAGAACGTTACAGAAAAAAGAGATAATCTGCTGGTGCAACCCGAAGTCGAACCGCGACAGGTTGTCTTTGTTGGTCACGTAGACACCGTAGCAGCCTTCAGCCTGGAAGAATACAAGGCCCAAACTGAAGATGAGAAACTAATCGGACTAGGTGCCTGCGACATGAAAAGCGGATGTGCCGCAATGATTGAGGCCTTCATAAGTTATAAAGAAGAGTATAAAAAGCTGCCTCCAGCTTCTTTGGCTTTTGTTGTTGGAGAGGAGGAGAATGGAGATGGAGCCAGTCGCCTATGCGAAGACTATTTTTATGAGTACGCGATTATCGGAGAACCGACATCTATGAATCTCGCGCTATCCCATTTCGGCTATCTTGAGATGGCAGTCACCACAATTGGTATTCGTAAACACGCATCAATGGTAAACTATACAAAAAACGCTGTACACGAAATGCTTTCTGCGCTTAACACAATCACCCGTTTTCTTGACATACAGTGTAAGGGTTGCGTCTACAACCTGCGCGATGTAAGTAGCAGTAATGCCGGCTTTGTTGTTGCCGAACGGTGCGAAGCCTGGATAGACATACACGTTCCACCACTATATACAGTTCAGCATATCGCCGAAAAGATAAAAACAATGATTTCTAATCATTTTACAGAGTCTAAAAAAGAGATTTCATATGACTTTCCCACCATGCATACCGGGTACTCTCTTCAAAACGAAGGAATTGTACCCGACATTTTAGCGTCGCTCTGTGACAATTCCGATACAACATCATTCCCAAGTGATTCAGACGGCGCCCTGCTTTGGCAGAGCGGCATAAAACCGGTTATCATCGGGCCGGGATCACTTGCAGTTGCTCACACCCAGGAGGAGTTTGTATTCATACAAGAGGTAATCCAGGCCGCAGAGGTCTATTACGGTTTTTTAGAGACTTTTTCGAAAACAGTAAAGTCAGAGAAAGCCAGGTAAAGCCTGGTAAAGCCTGGTAAAGCCTGGTAAAAAATTACCGATTTAACAAAGCGGAGAAAAGCTCTTCTATTTACCTATGTCTGATGCATCATCCTGAAAAAGGGTTTCACCCTTAACCAGCCAGGATATTCCGAATGCCATGAGCGCAAACGCCTCGAAAAAAAGCACCGGCGGGCAGCCTGCTATAAGAACATCCGGGAAAAAAAGAATAAACAAAGCAATAAACAAAACTGATGTGATTATCATGATGCCCGACAGTCGGTAGATCAGATTACGTTTTATTTTATGCGATGTTGGGGAACCATCATCTTTGGTAAAAAGAAAAAGCGAAATACAAGCAAGAGTAAGAAAGAAAAGTGCAGCACAGACAACATGAACTACTTCGGAATCACCTGCCGGCAGGCAAAAAATTCCGACGCGTACATTTTTTGAAAGAGTACCCTGAACCGGAAAGAAAGCAACACAAAGAGCAAAAAGTCCGGCACAACCCGCCACAATATTATCGAGCAGCAGATAACCTTTGTAACAGACCAGGAAGACGGCAATAGCACACACCAGCCCAACAAAATAGTCGCGCATAGCTGTATGGTAATAGGCACTGATTGACTTCATAATATCTGTCTGCTGAAACAACCCACCCGTAACAACCACCACAGGTAAGCTCATGCCAAGCACACCAATCAGCCTACGTATGGCCAGATATGACAAAATATAACTTTCATTTTTCTGAATCAAGGTATAGTACAATCGTGTAACTGTTTTCATCGGCTCTCCCTTTGATAACTGGTTTATTACATATCTAATAGCATTTAAGGTTTCCAGTTTTTCAAATGTTTAACGGAAATATTCTCTTATTTTTCTGGAAAACGAAGGAAATTTCGAAAAACCACAAAAAAACTTTGAAGATAGCTGCTTACAAAACAAGACCTTATATGAATGTTACAAACAGGCACTTTTTAAAAGCTGATTTTTCATAAGCTTCAAATAAAAAAATCTTGACCAAACCAGTACATTATGAAAATTTAAAGCTCGCTTTTTCCATTCTCGAATTAGTAATACTTAACAGCCTTTTAGATAAGACCATAATTTTAAAAGACCCCATTACCCAGCTAAAATACACTTTCAGAGGTACCATAAATGAAATTCCCGAAATTATCCCGAGTAATTGATAAATTGTTTAAGCACAGATACATTATTATAGGCTCTTCAATTGCGTTGGCATCTGTTGCTACGATTAGCGCAACAGTCATGATATCTCTTTTTACAGATAAAGAAATGGGAACACCCGATATTTTCTGGACAACCCACATCAAAGGATACACTGCCGGAGAAATCTCTAAAAAAAGCTCTATCAAGGTTCTTTTTAATAACGACCTTGTCAGCAAAGACAAAATTGGGACAAGTGCGGATGAGATTTTTTCATTTAAGCCATCAATTAAGGGAAAAGCCGAATGGGTCGCCGAAAATGAACTGGTCTTTATACCTGAAAAGATGCTCCCTCCTGGCACCAAATACAGCTGTACCCTGAACCTTGATGACTACATAAAAAAGGGGGCTGAGGTAGACGACTTCTTTTTCAACTTCAGTATAATTAAGCCAAATTTTGACATTGCACTGGACGGTTTCCGCTTTCCAACTCTGGAGAATCTTAACATTCAGGAATATGAGGGATCTATTAAAACTGCCGACTTTGAAGATTCTGAAGCAATAGAAAAGATACTATCGGCATCACAGAAGGGGAAAAACCTCACGATTCGCTGGAAACATGCACCTGAATTAAAAACTCACCACTTTTTTATTGAAAAAATAATGCGTGGCAAGAACTCTTCAGAACTGCTAGTAAAATGGGACGGTAGCTCCATTAACGCTGACCGAACAGGTGAACACGAAATAGAAATACATGCACGGGGCGTATTTAAAGTTAATAATGTTGATGTTGTTTCGACAGGTGAAAAATATATTGAACTGACCTTTACCGATCCACTTAAACAACGACAGAACCTTAAAGGGCTAATTTACCTTGAAGGTGTTGAATCGCGAACCGAAATTGACATGAATATCGTTCGGATCTTTCTTGCTGAAGACCGGCTGGGAGATGTTGATTTGCGTGTTGAAACCGGAGTTCTTAACAGCGAAGGGAAACGACTGAAAGAATCATTTTACAGCCGGGTAACTTTCAAAAAAATTGACCCCGGTGTGCGTTTTGTCGGAGATGGAACTATTTTACCAGATACAGATAACCTGACCGTACCCTTTGAAGCAGTTAATGTTAATTCTATACAGGTTACTGCGTTTAAGGTTTACGAAAAAAATATAGGTCAATTTTTTCAGGTTAACAACATGAATGAGGATAACCAGATAAAGCGGGTTGGCCGATACCTCTGGCGTAAAACAATAAACCTAAACGCTACACCGGTAGAGCTTTCGAAGTGGACACGATACAGCCTGGATGTGAGCTCCCTGTACAAAGAGCACCCTAACAGTCTCTTCCGTATAGAACTTTCTATTAACCGTTCAAATTCAGCGCTTGTATGCTCTGATAACCCTAATCCCGCTCAACCTGAACCCGACTTCATTAACCAGGAGGCGACTTCTGTTGAAGAAAACAGCTTCTGGGACTACTGGGACGAACAGTCTTCTAATGAGTTCTGGCAAAACAGAACGAATCCATGTCACGACGCCTATTACAAACAGTCTTACGGCAACCCAGTTTTCAGTGCAAAGAACTTTATTGCTTCAAACATTGGTATGACTGCTAAATACGGTTCCGGAAAATCGATTACGGTTATTACTACAGACATTGTTAACGCGCGCCCTATATCGGCTGATATCGAAGTGTACAACTTTCAAAACCACCGAATCGGTTCGGGAACAACTGACAGCAACGGGTTCGGAGATATCGCAATTTCAGGAGAGGGAACCCCCTTCTTTGTTTTGGCTCAAAAACGCGGTCAGAAGGGATATCTGAAACTGAGTGGATCATCCGAATTGATCGTAAGTCACTTTGATGTTGGTGGAGAGAAAGTTAAAGGCGGTGTAAAGGGCTTCATTTACGGAGAACGGGGAGTCTGGGCTCCAGGCAATACCCTCTACCTTACATTTGTACTTGAGGACAAGGATGATCTTATTCCCGACGACCACCCGGTAAAGATGATGCTTTATGACCCACGTGGTCAACTGAAGCAGGTTCAAACCGTGTACAGCAAAGCAGACAATTTTTATGCTTTCGAGTTAAAAACAGATGAAAATGATGAGACCGGATCTTGGACCGCACAAGTGGAACTAGGTGGATTAACATTCGCCAAATCCTTAAAGATTGAAACCGTTAAACCAAACCGTCTGAAAGTCAGCCTCGATTTTGACGGTGATGAGCTTCACCGTTCGCAGATGCCTGTTCGAAGCCAGCTTTCGTCCGAATGGTTGCACGGTGCCACAGCACAGAATTTAGAAACGGACGTTTCTGTGCGCTTTTCAAGCCAACCTACAGAATTTACCAGGTATTCCGACTATACTTTTGACGACCTGACACGAACTGCCTCATCTGAAAAAATTGAGCTCTTTTCAGGTTCACTTGATTCTGCAGGAAAGGTTTCGTTTGATATTTCATTCAGTGACAGTAATAAACCAGCAGGGAAACTTGCCGCCTATTTTACCAGTCGGGTTCATGAACCTGGTGGTGATTTCAGCATTGAAACGCAGATAGTTCCCTACCACCCATACACAGGTTATGTGGGTCTTAAGACTCCTAAAGGCGATGCAGCACGGGATATGCTGTTAACCGACATAGAACACACAGTAAATATTGCAACAGTTGACTCGAAGGGCAAACCTGTATCCCGATCAGGAATGAGTATTAAGCTGTATCAAATTGAGTGGAAATGGTGGTGGGATAAGTCGGGTGATTCTCTGGCAAATTTCACCCACTCTTCACGCACACAGCTTATTAAACAAAGCACTGTCTCTACATCAAGAGGAACAGGTCAATGGAAGTTTATGGTTAAGTACCCGGAATGGGGGCGTTATCTTTTACGTGTTGAAGATCCGGAAACTGGCCACGCCTCCTCCAAAATCATCTACATTGACTGGCCGGGATGGGCCGGTCGCTCTCAAGAACAGAAGGGCGTTGGTGCAACAAGACTAAACTTTACGATGGATAAAGAGCGATATAATGTCGGTGAAAAGGCAACGGTGTTTCTGCCTGAAGCAAAAGAGGGAATCATTCTTGTCAGTATTGAAAACGGACGAACCATTCTTGATCAAAGATGGGTGACTCCGGTTAAGGGTGAAAATAAGATCTCTGTACCAATTACAAAAGAGATGAGTCCAAATGCTTATGTAAACATATCGCTGATTCAACCCCATAAAGACAAAAAGAATGATGGACCGCTGCGCCTGTATGGCATCGTTCCTCTTATTGTAGATGATCCCGATGTTATTTTGCATCCGGAACTGACTGCACCAAAAGAGATCAAGCCGAAACAGAAAACATCAATAACTGTTGCAGAAAAAAACGGCCGCTCCATGAATTATACTGTAGCAATTGTGGACGAGGGGCTTCTTGGCCTTACAAGATATCAGACACCAAACCTAAAAGATTATTTTTACAAACGCGAAGCCTTGGGGGTCAGAACCTGGGATCTTTATGATGATGTTGTCGGAGCCTATGGCGGAGAGTTAAACCGTATTCTGGCTCTTGGTGGTGGCGCAGGTGACCTTGCAGCCGATCAGTTACGTGAAAGCAGGTTTCCGCCAATTGTCCGTTTTCTTGGCCCCTTTGAACTGAAACCAAACCAGAAACGCAAACACGACTTTGAACTTGATCCCTATATCGGATCTGTTCGTATCATGGTAGTTGCTGGAAACAACGGAGCATACGGCTCTGTTGAAGAGTCAGTCTTTGTACGCCAGCCGTTAATGGTTTCGGGCACATTGCCGGCAACCCTTGGCCCTAAAGAGGAATTCTATTTCCCGGTTACCGTTTTTACAAAAGACAAAAATATTAAAAATGTAGCTGTAAAAGTTAACTCTATCGGAAATATCTCGTTTCCGGAGGGACAGTCGCAGAATGTTCGCTTCAGCAAAGAGGGAAACAAGGTCGTTTTCTTTAAAGTTAAAACCGGAAATCACATCGGCTCGGCTTCAATTTCTGTTCATGTAGAAAGCGGATCAGATAGCGACGAACAGACAATTAACTTCGATATCCGTTCACCGAATCCGCTTAAAACCGACATAACATTCACAACTGTTGAACCAAAATCTAAATGGAACCATGTAATTAAACCGGTAGGAATGGCAAACACAAACAGCGCGGTTCTTGAATTGTCGGTTGTTCCACCGATTCATCTGGAAAAAAGAATAGAGTACCTGATCCAGTATCCACACGGTTGCCTGGAGCAGACAGTATCATCCGCATTTCCTCAATTGTATCTAAGCAATTTTACTAAATTGACTGCTTCCGAACTAAGCAGTATTGAAACAAATGTTAATAAGGCTATTTCAAAACTGTCAACCATGCAGTCAGGTTCAGGAGCTTTTGGTTTCTGGTCGTCAGGAACGGCTCATATTAACGACTGGGCCAATGTATATGCCGGGCATTTTCTTGTTGAAGCACAGAAACAGGGCTACAGTTCAGCCGGAGTACTTCTGAATTCATGGAAATCAGGTCAACGTCGTTTGGCAAACAGCTGGCGCTCGCGTGATCGAAACTCTAACATTACTCAGGCATACAGGCTGTATACACTGGCTCTGGCTCAGAATGCGTCACTGCCGGCCATGAACCGCTTTCGGGAATCTGTTAAATCGGATCCGATTTCGCAATGGCTTTTGGCCACAGCATATTACCATGCTGGTGAATCTGATGCTGCACGTAAGATATCGGCTGAAGCGGTAGTAACAGCGCCATCATATTCGGCCCCTGGAATAACATTCGGGTCGACAACGCGGGATAACGCTTTGATGCTTTTATGCATGGCCGAAATGAAAAATTCTTCTCACGCCAAACGGATAGCTGATATCATAGCTTCTGAACTTTCGTCAAACAAATGGCTATCGACACAAACAACATCTTTTGCACTGTTGTCTCTGTCGAAGCTTTATGGAACAAACAGAGGTTCAACCAGCTTTTCTTACACAGCTACAATTAATGGAAAGAAAGAAAAACAGAACTCAAACTTTCCTATAGTGACCATGCCTGTTGATAACATCCCGGCATCGGGAATGCCAATAGAAATTGAAAACAGTAACAGTAGCCAACAGATTTTTGTCACTGTTAACAGTGTTGGCTCGCCACCTCCGGGTGAAGAGACAATAATTAACACGGGCATGGAACTTGCAGTATCATATAACGGATCCCGAAGCGGAGTCACAGACATAAGTCGTATCGGACAGGGAGAGGATGTCACCATAACTATTGCAATACAGAATACGACAACTCAAGTTCTTGAAAACCTTGCCTTGACTCACATTATCCCATCGGGATGGACAATCCACAATACAAGATTTGAATCAGGGGCAACAGCCACCGATGTGACCTATCAGGACTATCGGTACGATCGGGTATTAACCTATTTTACTTTAAAACCAAACGAAACGAAAACCATTACAACGATGATTAATGCCTCCTTTGCCGGACGCTACTATCTTCCGTCAATTAGTGTAAAAGATATGTACATACCTAATATTCAAGCCGCAACTGAAGGACAATGGGTCGAAGTTGTTAAGGAAAAGTAAACTCTTCATAACTGGAAGCGAAATTATAAAACACGCTTCCGGTTATGCCTGCAAATTACTGAGGGAGTTGCCAGGCACTTTTTATAATAGGACATATGCCGTTTTATTATTTTTAATTGTGCTTTTGACTCTTCCCATAATATTACTGCCGGACTCGCTGCATAACCGCCCCTATTCACAGGTCTTGTACAGTAACGACTCGCACCTGTTAGGTGCGAAAATTGCAACCGACGAACAGTGGCGTTTTCCCTACACCGATCAATTACCGGAAAAATATAAAATCGCCGTACTTACATTTGAAGATAAACGATTCTATTACCATCCCGGAATAGATCCGATAGCGGTTTTACGTGCGGCTTTTCAAAATTTTAGACAAAAGAAGATCGTTTCCGGTGCCAGTACTTTATCGATGCAACTGATACGGCTTTTACACAACAACAGCAAACGAACCTGGACGCAAAAGCTTTATGAATCATACTTAACCTTAGGGCTTGAACTGAGTCATTCAAAGGAAACCATTCTTAAGCTTTATGCAGCCCACGCTCCCTATGGAGGAAATATTGTCGGTTTAAGTGCAGCCTCATGGAGATATTTCGGTCGTACTCCGCAGGAGTTGTCATGGGCTGAAAGCGCAATGCTGGCTGTGCTACCTAATAGTCCGTCTCTGATTCACCCTGGGAAAAACCAGCAATTGCTAAAACGCAAAAGAGACGCATTGTTGAAGAAGCTTCATGCCGAAGACATTATTAGTGATCTGGATTACACACTCTCCTTAGGGGAACCTCTACCGGGTAAACCCCTCCCCCTACCTCGTAACGGATCCCACCTTTTAGAGACTTTAGTACAACAACATCCTGAAAAAATATTGTTTAACAGCACTATAAACAACAACTTCCAAAACCAGGCCATGGAAATTGTTTCACGACATCATAAGCATTTATCATCACGCATGATCTACAATATAAGCGTAATTATCATTGATAACGAAACATCACAGGTTGTTGCCTATATTGGAAACAGCCCAAACAATAATAACGACAATAGCCAAACCGTATTCAAAAACAAGGGGTATCAGGTTGACATTACCCGCCGCCCCCGCAGTACCGGAAGTATTCTGAAACCGGTTTTATACGCAGCCATGCTCAATGAAGGCAGCATCACACCCGATATGTTAATATCTGATGTTCCCACTAATTTTGCAGGATACATGCCCGAGAACTTCTCCCGCACATACAGAGGAGTCGTACCGGCTAAAGAGGCTCTGGCGCTCTCTTTGAATATTCCAGCTGTTGCAATGTTGAAAGATTACCGGTACCCCCGTTTTTACCGTTTGTTAAAAAAAATAGGAATAACTTCTTTAAAACAACCACCGGATCACTATGGGTTGGCACTGATTCTTGGAGGCGCAGAATCTTCATTATACGAAATCTCATCTGTTTATTCTTCTCTTGTTCGCATAGCCGTTGGTAAAAATCCATCTAAAATAACTGTTCTTACAGATACTGAACCTGAAGAATTCACCGTGCCGGCAATTACCCCCGGAGCGGCCTATCTTACACTGGAGGCTCTGCTTGAAGTACGTCGGCCAGGCGTTAACGAATTCTGGAAATCCTATTTGTATTCTCAGAAAATTGCATGGAAAACCGGGACAAGTCTGGGGCACCGTGACGCCTGGGCTGTTGGTGTAACTGAAAAATACACAGTTGGAGTATGGTGTGGAAATGCAGCCGGTGAGGCTGTTACCGGAATGACAGGAATGGCAGTTGCCTCTCCCCTGTTATTTGATCTCTTCAGTTTTCTTCCGAAATCAGAATGGATAGTTAGCCCGTATGAAGATCTTAAATCTGTTACAGTCTGCAGTATATCTGGATATCTGCCAACACCGCAGTGCAACACCAAACAGATTCTGATACCTCAATCAGCCATCTTTGACAAACAGTGTCCATACCACCGATTGATCCACCTTGATAAGAGCGGGAAATACCGTGTTACAAACAAGTGTGAATCGGTAAATAACATGATACACACCCCCTGGTTGGTACTGTCGCCGGTTCAGGAATTCTATTATAAAAAACATAATCTAAGTTACCAAAAAATGCCACCAATGCGGGAGGACTGCAGCGGTTCTGCCGCCTATGGCGAGGTTCAACGAATAAGCCTGATTTACCCATCAGCAAACACAAAGGTATTTATACCCATTGACATAGACGGTGAAAAAAGTCAGATTGTTTTAAAGGCAGCTCACATAGAGGACACAACTATTTTCTGGCACATTGATGACACATATATTGAAAGCACCCTTGAATTTCATGAAATTGCCATTCAACCAGAACCCGGGAAACACAAACTGACACTAGTAGACAGCAGTGGGTTTTCACTTACGCGCTATTTTGAGGTAATCGACAGATAAACACTGAAGAATTAGAGTACACCAGAACCTTTTCAGGAAATTTTCTTTCACTCCCAAAAGTTTTAAAAAAAATTTAACAATTCCGGGTTCTCATTCGTTTCTATTTTAGAGGTAGAAAAATGAGAACATCTATTAATTTTCGCATGACAGATTTGGAACGACTTTCGAATGAGTGTTTGAAATGCAGGCTTAATCGTTCAGCTCTAATTCAGAAGTGTCTGGAATCATTTTTCAATTCCGGTTCCAACCAACTTAAACAGGCCTGCTCTGAATTTTTAATTAGGTATCAGCCGAACGGTACGGGTTACTCAATCCGGAATGTCGTTTTATCTCAAGATCTTCTTAACCTTGCCAAGAATTTCAGGGTTTTTTGCCGTTTTTCTATCTCTTTTTTTGTTTCTATGGCTCTTGACTACTATTTTGATCAAAAATACGAATCAAAGCCAAAAGAACAGGAAGAGGAAGAGGAACATAACTATGTAAAAATTCAATACGCCATCAAGAAAATCGTACCTGAAAACTGTATAAAATGGCAAATTACATGGAAAATAAGAGAAAGAAAAGCACCATAGCCTTATAGGCGGAACTTAAAAACACAGAATATCAAAACCTTTGCGAAACTGGGGTCAAACTAATTCAAAACAGACTCTCAACAAGCTTTTTTAACTATACACTTATCAACCAGCTAATCATCAACAATAATCCGATTGCGGCCATTCTGTTTTCCAGCATAAAGCCTATGATCAGCTTTTGTAATAAGGTCTTCAAGCGGCATCCTGGTCACGGGCAACTCAGAAAAATCGGCAATACCAGCTGTAAAATCGAAGCTGAGTTCTGCACCTTCCCACCGATACTGCATACTCTGATTATTTGTCATTATCCGCTCAAGGACCATAATGGCTCCACTTTTTGATTCTGAAGGAAACACAAGAAGAAATTCCTCACCACCATACCGAACAGCTACATCATATTCCCGTAATGACTTTGTTATAACCGAAGCAAACTGACTCAATATATAATCGCCACAAGGGTGACCCATAGTGTCATTAATCTCTTTAAAATTATCCAGATCAATCATAGCAACAGCAAAATTCTCTTTTGTACGAAGTATTCTTGCTGATTCAGTTTTCACATAATCTTCAAGATAACGTCTATTGTACAATTGTGTTAATGCATCAAGATACACCTCACTTTCAAGCCGTTCGTGCTCACGAGCACGACGCACAGCAGCTTCAACTCTTGCTAAAAGTTCAATCTCATCAAATGGCTTTTTAATATAATCATAGCCCCCATGCTTAAACCCAGCAGCTACATCAATAGACTCGGTTTTTGCTGTTAGAAAAATAATATGAATTGCACTATATCTTTTATCCGCGGACAACATTGAAGCGAGCTCAAATCCATTCCTCCCGGGCAGCATGACATCTAGAACGATAACCTGAGGAGCCGCATCATCAATCTGCCGAAACATCTCTTCGCCATTTTGCGCCTTTGTTACCTTATAGTCGTTCAGTAAATTCTCCAGCAGATAAAGATTCGTCAACTCATCATCCACCACCATTATAGAAGATTTATCAGAACTATCCATTCACTACTCCATCTCGTCTGAAATTTATCACGTCATTCTCTCTGCTATTGTTCATAGGCTAAAACTATGAAACCTCATCAGTATCAAGTTCCGTTTTTATCTGAGCCTTAAGAATTTGCCATTCACCTACTATTGCATTAATCAAATCATCATCAATTGTACCTTCAGAGTTTTCCTTGACCCATGATCCAAGCTGCGACAAAAGATCAGTGAGTTGTGTAAAGCCCAGATTAAGGGTAGCACCTTTCAACCTATGGGTACGTTTTCTGATTGCTTCGTAGTCATTACGACTGCACTCATCACGAAGCGCTGTTATATCTTCAACAAACTGATCATACCCTATTTTTAGAATTTCGATATAGTTTTTACGATTACCATGCAAACGGGCTAGCAACGCCCCAGAATCGAAACCAACAGATGTCTTCGGCTGCGAAACAGTCTTTCTATCATTAGAGAGAAAATATCGCAAGGTTTTTTCTAAAACATCATAATTAAGAGGTTTTGTTAAAAAATCATCCATACCAACTTCAAAACATCGTGCTTTTTCTGTCGTAGTAGCACCGGCAGTTAAGGCTACGATTGGAATAGATCTACCATGCTCCAATTCTCTTATTTTTAGTGATGCCTGAAAACCATCCAGCACTGGCATTTGAACATCCATCAAAATCAAATCAATAGATCTATTTCTGACTGCCTCCACAGCCTCTGCACCATTAACGACTTCCACAATAACTGCTCCCGGTACAAGCTCATCAAGCATTGCTCTTATAAGTGCAACATTCATCGTGACATCTTCAGCAATTAAGATCACCGGTTCAGCAATGTTCAAATTAACAGCTATCATATCTAGTTTCTGTGTTGGTTCTAATCGCAAAGAAGGCTCTTTATTGTTACCGGAAACAGTGTGTATAATCTGCAGCAATTCGTCAACTTTGACTGGTTTGATCAAATTATGTCTTACACCAAGCTCAAGACTATCACTCAATATCTGTTGATCACTTGAAGAATCATGCAGAACAACTACAGGCAACTGAGAAAGTGAAGTTTGCAGTTTATCCTGCAATTTACGTGCTGTCTGTAAACCGTTTAAAGGCTTCATACTGTAATCAATAATATACAAATCAAATAATCCATCTTTTTCTATAATTTCCAGTGCCATTGCGCCATCAGCAGCCTCGACACAGTCAATACCCCAATATTCAAGGTTTTGGCGCAGAATAAGCCGGTGATTACTGTTATCATCAACAATCAGAACCCGCTTAGCCGAAAAAGACTTACTACTTTCTTCACGGTTTTCAAACCTGCAAGAAGTTAACACCGCAAACATAAAGACACTTCCGATCCCCTCTTCACTCTGAACAATTAAGGTTGCGCCCATCTTGTCCGCAAGTAACTGAGAGATAACAAGACCAAGCCCGGTTCCACCAAATCTGCGTGTCGTCGAACTGTCAGCCTGACTGAACGCTTTAAAAAGCTTTTTCTGTTGATCCGCACTGATGCCAATTCCAGTGTCGCGCACAGAAAATGTATATTCTCCGGTATTAGAGCTATTATTCAAAGCTGTAAATTTAACTTTCAGTTCAACTTCTCCTGCTTGTGTAAACTTAACCGCATTACTTAGAAGATTAATCACAATCTGCTTTAATCTCACCGGATCAAACAGTCCAAATCGGGGCATGGTAGGATCAATATTCAAAAGAAATTCCAATTTTTTTTGCGCTGTATGATACTTGATAATATCGGCACACTGTTCAACTAATTCCACAACATCGGTCTGAACCAATTCAAGCTCAAGCTTATCTGCCTCAATTTTTGAAAGATCAAGTATATCATTTACAATCGCAAGTAATGTTTGTCCGGAAGTGTTAGCATTTTCAGCATACTGCTGTTGTACATGATTAAGTGGAGTTTTAAGCAGAAGTTCTGTAAAACCAATCACCCCATTTAGTGGAGTACGAATCTCGTGACTCATGTTTGCAAGAAAAATTGATTTTGCCTTTGTAGCCTCTTCGGCTTCTTCACGTAAAATATCAGACTGTTGCATAGCAAGCACTAACTCTTCTTCCGCCTTTTTTTGCTCGGTTATATCCTCCGCACTGCATACAACATAATCGACTTTTCCATCATCGTTCAATTTAGGAATCTTTGCAATTAACAGTAATCTGTTTTCACCAGATACATGCGGCAACCACTCCTGTGAATAAACAGGCATCCCTGTTTTAAAAACCTCTTGGTTAGAACTCATGCAAATTTCAGCATTTTCGTTCGGAAAAAGATCATAAAGATCCTTGAACGCAAAGTCTTCTTTAGCACCACCGTTGAATACGGCATGAGCCTCGTTTACCATGCCATAGGTATGATCATCCGTAAGATACCAAACCTGTGTTTGAATATTATCCAATAAAATACGCTGATTCTCTTCAGAAAGTCTAACCGCTTCAAGGGCTCGTTTTCGCCTGGTTATATCTACCATTACCGTAAGAAAATATTGAACTCCCTGTGTCTCGATATATTCTCCGGAAAAAAGCCCATCTAAAAGCGAACCGGAACTAGTTTTTACCTTAATCTCAACATTTACTATTGATTCTTTCTCCCGAAACTTTTGCGACAACAACAGACGACTACCATCATCGGCAAATATGCCCAGCTCATCGGCGGTACAACCAATCACTTCTTCTTTCGTGTATCCTAGATTGTTTATAAAAGATTCATTAACCTCTACAAACCTGCCATCCGGTACGCTGGTAACAGCCATGAGAGCCGGATTACTGTTAAAGAGTTTATTGAACTTTTGCAATGCGATCTGCTCCTTTGAAATATCCTTCGAAATTCCAAAAATAGAGTCGTTACCATTCCATTGTCCAAACCATATCCTGGTTTCAACAGGAATGGTAATTCCGTCTTTACACGCAAAAGGCAAAGTACAAACATCAAGTTTGCCCTCAATCATCTGATCAATTATTATTTGGGCCTCATCCCTCTTATCAGCGGGATGGACATCCAGGATGTGCATATCTCTAAGCTCTTCACTATCATAACCCAGCTTTTCTTCCACAAGTCGATTTGTATAGTGAATATTGCCCTCTTTATCAGCAATGAAAATCATGTCTCCCATCGTTTCAAAAAAAGTTCTGAAATTTTGCTCACTTGTTTTCAATTGCACTTCACTTTTCCGAACCTGCTCTTCGCTTTTTTTCCGTTCATCAATATCTATGTGAACACCCAGCGCCCGTACAGCAAGGTTACTCTTTTCGTCCAAATACCCCTTGCCTCTACCGGATATCCATTTATATAATCCATTTTTACACAAAAGTCTGAATTCAGCTCTATACGATTCACCTCGTAAAATGCTTTTTTCAAGTAAGGTAAGCACCTGATCATAATCATCCGAATGAATTAACGACTTGAAGGTGTCAATGGTCGCTGGCAATTCACCATATTCATAACCTAACATTGTATAATAAACGGTACTGAAATATGCCTCTCCTGTTTGTAAATTCCAATCCCAAAATCCATATTCACCGGCATCCATAACCAACTCAAGACGATAACGACTTTTCTCAAGCTCATCTGCTGCATTTTTTTGGTCTGTAATATCGCTATGCGACCCAGCCATACGATAAGGTTTACCGTCTTCATCACGAACAGCCTCACCTTTCGCAAGTATCCACCGTGTTGTTCCGTCCTTATGCATCATTCTAAACTCAATGGCATATTGGTCTATTTCACCACGCAGATATTTTCCTAAATAGCTATTCACATAATTAACATCATCATCGTGAATAAGTGACGTGAAGGAATACATCTCATTTTTTAATTCATACTCTTCATAACCCAGAATCTGTTTCCAGCGTTTTGAAAGAAACAGGTATCCAGAGTGTATATCCCAATCAAAAATTCCATCATTAGTTCCATTGACTGCCAACTCATATTGCTCTTTTGATTCGCGTAGAGCCTCCTCTGCCCTTTTTTGTTCTGTAACATCTTCGTAAATAGACACTATCTCATTCGTAGAAATTTTTGTTACAAAATTCTCTCTCCAGGCGGTTATCCGTTTATCTTCATAGAATGAAACAGGGTGATCTTCAGCAACACCACTCTTCCATACTCTTCTGAAGACATCAAGAAGGCCAAATTCTTCAACCGAGGTAAAGACCTCTGATACACTTTTGCCTACAACCTCATCTCTGGATATACCGTCAATCTGCTCAGCATAATGGTTCAACTCTTTAAAAACAAAATCCTCTCCATTATTAATCACCTCATAGATGGCAACCCCGCTGCTCATATTGTTAAATAACTGTCGGAACCGGTTTTCATTCTGGTACATCCGCTCTTTTAATAATTTCTGTTCAGTAACATCGAGAATAAATCCGTCAATATATTCAACACTACCTGCACTGTCAAAAATTGCTCTGCCGCGTTCCTGAACCCAGGAAACTGCTCCATCTTTACGAGCAATGCGATACTCTAAATCCCAGAAAGCTTTTCTATTAATTGCTGAATCAATAGACTGCAAAACCATATTTCTGTCTTCTTCATAAATCACACCAGTAAATGTACGAACATCATTATTGATAAAATCAGAAGAGGCATATCCACTAATTTTATCGAATTCACGGCTCATATAGAGCATTGTGCGATTCTGATCTAATTTACAACGATACACATTTCCGGGGATATTACGAACGAGCGATTGAAACCGATCCCTGCTATTGCTCAGGTCAAATTCAATCTCTTTTTGGCGGGTAATGTCACGAGCGGCAGCATATATATAATTACCATGAGGATGTGAGCGCCACTCTATATAATGATAATCTCCATTTTTATTTCGGTAACGGTTTGTGAAATCCAGAACCTTTTTGTTGCTTGCAAGATCGGTTACAGCCTGAAGCGTTGCTTCCATATCATCCGGATGAACAAAATCCAGAAACTTACGTTTTTGAAGTTCCTGAACGGAATAGCCAAGAACCCTTTCCCATTCACGATTTATCTTAATAAAATTTCCGTCTGTATCTGCAATGCACAAAAGATCGAGGTTAACCGCAAAAAAGTTCTCCAGCTCTGCAAACTGCTTTTTCTCTTCGGTTATATCTATAAAAACTGTACTGAAAAATCCTTTTACAGTTGTATATGCGTGAATCTTGTACCATCGGTCAAACTGTTCAAAATATTGTTCTACGACTAGATTTTCGGAACACAATGATACTTTACCGTAAAAAGCTATCCAATCAAAACCTTCTTTTCGAATATCAGGAATAACACTGGTTACTTTTCGATTTAAAACCTCACTTGATTTCAGTCCTGTCATCTGTTCAAAAGCGCCATTAACTTCGAGAAAAATATAATCAACAGCTAACCCTTCACTATCACAAACAATTTGGTGATAGGCATAGGCAAAGGGAGCATCTTTTAATATTTTATAGTATAGGTCATTTACACCTTGAAATAATTCTTTATCGTCCATCACACTCTCCGCAAACAAAAGCAATCGATATCCCTTTAGAAAGGGATATCGAAACAAGATAGCATTACTGGAATTTTTTACAAATAAAAACAGAGGCGAGAGTTCAAATTTCTAAACCCAAAGAGTCGAATTTAGAGCTAACTGCGTAAGGGGGAGTCTGTAAAAGCCGCAAGTACTAAACAGGTGACAACTTCAGTTGTCACCTGTTTCTGTTTCACTTACATTTCAGAAGCCGCAAACGCGCCCCCAGTAAAAACTCTCTGACCAAGCTCGTTATCAAGCATAAGTATAAATTCTTTTGAATCTCCGGCAAATTCTATGCGTTCGAGTATCTCTTGCACCGTGGACTCTTCCTCGACCTGTTCGTTTATATACCACTGAACAAAATTCTCAGTCGAGTAGTCCTTCAGCTCTCTGCATAGTTCCAGAATGTCAAAAAAACGTGATGAGACTTTTCTTTCGTGCTCCAATGCAACCGAAAAAACGTCAGCAATTGTTTTCCAGCTTGCTTGAGGTTTGTCTATCGCAAGAAGCTCAACCTGGTTTCCCCGGTCAAAGACATAATTGTAAATTTTAAAGCCATGAGTCATCTCTTCTTTTGCCTGAACATCCATCCAGTTTGAAAATCCGTTCAGATTCATTCCTTTAAAATATGCGCCCATTGATTGATAAATATAAGCAGAATACCATTCAAAATTTATCTGCTCATTTAAAGCTTTCAACATTTTGTCGTTAAGTTTCATCTACTCCCTCTCCTTAATAATTTTAATATATTTATATAATACAAATAAAAGCTATATCCACTAAATTAATATTTTATGAGTATACCCCAAAACAAAATTTCCATAGCAATACACTCTTATCTATTAAGTTAATTATTTAAGCGGTTTATGACAAAACCACCAATCATAACACTCTAAAGAGGAATCTTTCATACGCTCGGCTGCAGTCTTTTCATCTTTTGGTGGCGCAACAATTATACGATCTTTTATAAGTTCATTGTCTGGCCAACCGGCAGGCACAGCACCCTGAGCGTCGGAAATTTGAAGTGCCTTGACAGCGCGCACAACCTCATCCATGTTTCGACCAATCTCTTGTGGATAGTACATAATCAGGCGAACTTTGTCCTGCGGGTCTCCAACGAAAACTGCGCGAACAGTATTGGTCCCCTTACCTGGATGAAGCATACCAAGCTTTAACGCAATAGCATCGTTAGCTGCAACTACCGGAAATTTGATTTCAACATCAAGATTTTCTTTAATCCACTGAACCCATTTAATATGCGAAAAAATCTGATCGACCGACATTCCAATAAGTTTGCACCCCAATTGTTCGAACTGATCGTAACGTTGCTGAAAAGCAACAAATTCTGTAGTACAAACTGGGGTAAAATCCGCAGGGTGGCTGAAGAGCACAAACCATGACCCCTTTAAATCTCCTGGGATATTCATTGGACCATGCGTTGTCTGAACCGAAAGTTCAGGAAAATCATCTCCTAATAACGGCATTGATGGATGGTTTTCCATAAAATCCTCCTATATAGATTATATAAATGGCTTTAGTTTACAGCATTATCGTTTATTTCAGTTTGTTTAAGCCACTATTAACTATAAGGTAATGGACAGTAGAAAGAAGTCAAGAATTTTGTTGATAATAATTATCATTATCAAAATTAATAAACAGTTTTTCTTTTTAGTGAAAATATCCAGCAGGTTAAAACAGAATACTGTTATGTATATTATTCAGAAGTATTTAACGACTTATAATCGAACAACCTACTACTCAGTTGTTCGAAATCCTTCTCATCTTTCGCCCGGATAATCGCATCTACTAACTGATCAATCATAACCAGTTGAGAAATACGGGATAGTATATTCAGGTGACTCTGAGTAGATTTAGATACGGGCGACATCAGAATAATCATAAGACAGTGACGACTCTCTCTTTCCAGAGTTTTGAAAACAAACCCCTGGTTACTGACAACCATAAACAGTTGATACTCATCAAAAAGAGGAGTACGACTATGAATCAGCACTACATTATCGGTTAACTCTAAAGGGTACTCATTTATTACTGATGCAATTGTAGTAAAAACCGCTTCCCGATTCTCCGTAATATTACGGTTTACCAGCTGACGTGTTGCAACAATTGGATCACTCTCTTCAAGATTAAACATGATATTAGAAACTGGCATCAAATCAGCTGGAATAACTTTTTCAGGCTGAGTCAGCACGTCATTGTCCGATTGCTCATCCTCAACAGTCGAAGGATACAAAGCAAGAAGATTATTATTCGGAAAATTCTTACACAATTGTGTTGGCATTTTTTCAAAATTCAGGCGCCACGAAATGCTTCCTCTCCTGGAAATCAGCTGTACTATAAAATCATCCGGTTTAACGAAAGTGTTCATCTGTTCGCTAATATTTTTCCAGCTTTCTATTTTATATGTTTCTATTCGGTTTTTTTGTTTAACAAAAAAGTGATGAATCTCTGTATAGGTCTCCTCTTCAGATACGATCATCCATTCGGCTGAAACGGCACTTCCCAGCTTGATTACCGCACTAATTGTATCAACAAAACCACGCTGTTTGTAAATATAGGGAGGAACGATCAGGATAATTCGGTTCATTGTGTTTACAGGCTTTATACTCTTAACAACAAAAATCATCTTCGAACAGTTTTTTGCTAACTGCTCTGCAATAGTGTTCAGAAAAGAGCCGGTCAGCTTTCCTGTTTCATTCCATCCCATAATAACTTTAGAAATTCTCTGCTCCTCAACTGCTTTTAAAATTGCAGATGAGATGTTGGTATCAATTTTATTTAAAGGAATAACCGGTTTTTGTGCAGCACTTGCACGAATCCCGGCTTTCGTTAAAATTGTCTCACCATCTATGACACCCTGCCCCACATCGCTACTGTCAACAGTAACATGTAAAGGATACAATGGTTCATGCCCACTTGTAGGATGAATAAGAAAAGCAAAATCCATCAATTCTGATACATTGTCAACCCTCGCAATAGGTATAAGAACACGATCCACTCTGTTTTTTTCTGAATATTCATGTGGATGCTTTGCATCAAGCACTATACGTCGGGCAAAACGCTGAGTAATAACCGAACCCGCAAAACAGGTTACAATAATCATCATTATTGTTCCCGTTAAGACATCTTCACTGAAGATTCCAACATTATAACCAACAAGCACTGCAGCAAGTGTGGCAGCCGCCTGGTTGATGCTCATTCCAAAGATAAGTCCTCTATCAGTTCTGTTAAAACCAACAATGGAACTGAACGCCCGCGCAGCAAGATCTTTAGAAACAATGGCAATAATTATCATCACAAGGGAAACATTAAGAGCTGTTGTATTTGTAAAAAGAATCACAGGATCAATAAGCATACCTACCGAAATAAGAAAAAACGGAATAAAAAGAGCACTACCTACGAATTGAATTCTGTTCATCAATAAGCTCTTCTCTGGAATCAACGGGTTCAATGTTAACCCGGCAAGAAACGCCCCGATAATCGGTTCAAGGCCAATAAGATGCGAAAAAAAAGCAGAAATGAAAACAGCTGTCAATACGAAGACATAGTCCTCTACACCTGAGTCAGTAAAATAGTTACGGAAAAACCAGGAGGTAATTCGGGGAAGAAGAAGAACCACGGTTGTCGTATACATAATTGAATAAATTATTAACTTCGGCCAGAAAAAGATAGTGATATCGCCGCTGTGCAAAGCAATAACAACGGCAAGAATGACAAATGCAAGTGTATCTGTAATTATAGTTCCGCCAACAGTCGCAGCCACAGCCTTTTTTTTAGAAAGCCCAAGTTGACTAACAATCGGAAAGGTCAGCAAAGTATGCGACGAGAACATGCTTGCCAGCAATACTGAAGCCGGCAGGCTCATCTTCAAAATATAAAAGGCTGCCGCTGTTCCCATAAACAGAGGAATAAAAAAAGTCAGCAAACCAAAGATTATACTGTGATGTTTGTTTCGCTTGATCTCCTCAAGATTAATTTCTAAACCAGCCTGAAACATTATATACAGAAGCCCAATTGTTCCAAGCAGTTCAATTGTTTTATCACGTTCAAGAACGTTCGAAGCATGCGGCCCCAGAACGACACCAAAAAGAATCAAGCCAACAATACCCGGTAAACGTAATCGCGTTGAGAGCAATGGAGCAACAAGTACTGACAGCATTACAATAGAAAAAATTAATACAGGATCATGAACCGGAAAAAAACTCATACAGTCTTCCTCATTAGATCAATTATTAAATACCAAGCAACAACGTCACCGTAGTAAAATATATCACAAGCCCTGTAATATCAACAACAGTTGTGAGGGCGGGGATAGCAATAAGAGCAGGATCAAACTTAAATTTTGAAGCAATCAGCGGCAGAAGTGCCCCGATAATTGTTGAAGAGACCACCTGTAGCCCCAATGCAATTGCAATTGCAAAAGCAATACGCGATAAAGAGAACCCTGAAGGAATCGTGGAACCGGCACCGAAAACTACTACACGCAAGAAAGCAAGCAAACCGAGCAATAAGGCCAGCATAAAAGCAATTCCTAATTCCCGAACCAAAATTAGAAGTGTATCTTTTGCTGAAATCTCTTTCAATGCGAGAGCCCGCACAACCAGTGTTGCCGACTGACTACCGGTATTTCCGCCTGTACCTGCCAGCATTGGCATAAAAACTGAGAGTATGGCAAACTGCATCAGAATTCCTTCATAATTTTGAACTATAAATCCCGACACAAGCCCCAACACCGCAAGGGCAACAACCCAGGGACTTCGATTACAGAAGTGCTTCCAAACACTCATTTTCATATACATCGCATCTTCATGGCTACCGCTAATAGCCATGAATTTTTCCATGTCCTCTGTATGCTCTTGGGTTATGATGTCAATTGCATCATCATGGGTAATGATTCCAACAAGGGCATCGTTTTCATTAAGAACCGGCAATGCGATAAGATCAAGCTTCTGTATTTTACGTGCGGCATCTTCCTGATCATCGTCGACATGGGCAGTGATAACTTCACCATTCATAATGTCATCAACAAGTGAATTTTTGTTAGATACAATCAGATCTTTTAATGAGACGAATCCTAAAATTCTACGATTACTGTCGATCACATATGAGTAGTAGATTGTCTCTTTATTAGGCGCGACCATACGCAAATGGTCGATTGCCTGTAGAGCTGTTAACTTTGGCGGGAGTGTCGCATAATCGGAAGTCATTACCGCTCCGGCCGTGCCCTCTTCATAAGCCGACAGGCGACGTATATCTTCACGCTCAACTTGTGCCATTGCAGGAAGAGTTGTTTCCCGAAGTTCTTCAGGCATGTTTTTAAAAAGATCGGCCCGGTCGTCCGGAGACATATTTGTAAGAAGTCCAACAATTTCGTTTCGACGTAATGTTTTAACAATATCGAGCTGTAACGACTCATTTAAATGACTGTATATTTCAGAACGAGCTTCAACAGGAGTATACTGCAACACTGCCCAGACCTCTTCTTTATGAAGAGTTGAGATCAGTTCGGCAATAACGGCGGGGTGTTCATTTTCTAGAAAATCCTGAAGGGGCTCCAGGTCTCCGTTTGCTATAAGTTCTCTTAGATCAGGTATTATGAGAGTATTCATGGTCTCCTCCGTTTTGGCAGCATCCGACGAAAAACCGCTTCCGGAGAAGAGATGCTCAGTATGTTAGAATAACACAGATCATATCTTCTGACAAAGTAGGAAGGGAAAATGCTGCTAATATTTTTTGAGTTTTCTGTTGGCACCTACTACTGCCATCCGAATCGCTCATCTATGCCTCATTATTTTTATATGGACTTTAGTACAAGAGTATTGTCAGAATTTGTATTATAATGATAACATATTCGCAAAAAAAAGACCTTATGTCAAGTTACATTACGCCGGGCAGCACCACTATTCCAGACCATTATAAGAATTCCTGTCATAACACAAGCCAATCCGAGTAATTGCGTTATTTCCGGAATCTCATCAAGAATAAAATAGGCGGCTATCATTGTTACCGCAGGAGCTGCTGTTCCAAGAGCAATAGTTTTAGAGACCTCCAACCGCTTGAGCGACTCCAGAAAAAGTATTTTGGATACCCCCAACGCTAACAATCCATTTAGTGCAATAAGAGAAACAATAAAAACCGGCGAACCATGACTAAGCTGCTCTTTTTCAAACAGGACACTCATGCTTAATAAAAAGAAACCACCAAGAAGACTGCGGAAGCATAACTGTGTTATTGAAGAGACCCGAGTAAGAGCCCTTTTTTGAAAATAGTTCCCGACAGGTGTTATTGTAAAAATCAGCACCAAAAACAGATCCCATGAAACAAAAGCACCTGAAAAGTTTCGAAGTACAATCAGCGACACTCCCACAAGTACAAAAAAAGTTCCAGCAATTTTCCGAGTTGTAACTTTTTCAAACCCCAGTAGTGTGAAGAAAAGAAAAGTCCAAATTACTTCGGACTGATTTAATATTGCTATATTTCCGGCACGAGTCTTTTGACCAGCCCAGAAAAGCACACCGTAAAATAAGACAGATATAATAAGCGTACTAAATAACATATCTCGAAATGCCGTTTTGCAGATCAATTCCGCTGTTTTACCGGAAACTACTAATACCAGCAAACAGACAATACCCGCTATGAAAATTGAACTACCGGCAAAAAAAAGTGGTGGCAAAACATTAGCCGAAGAGCGCACCAAAACAGGCATCATCCCCCATAAGAGAAGAGAAACTCCAATAAATAGCTCCCCTTTTTTTTCTGTCGATAAACCACGGAACCATTTCAAAATAGCACACCTGACATCCATAACCTGATTACAGTAAACAATAACAGGTTTATAAAAAACCTTTAGGTTCAATTACATACACAATAACTCTTGACAAATTCAAGAAATTATTCAGTTTTCAATTAAAATTAATTTAACTTATTTAAGGCTTTATGAAATCATTTATTGACTGTATTCCATGTTTTGCAATTGTCGGAGAAACTCTTTTTGACAGGATTTTAATTGAACAATTTCCCGGAAATGCAAAAGTATATTACGCAGTTAAAGGAAGCCCTGTAATAAATGACGCCACGAAAGAAGATGCCCTTGATGTTTCTATAGACAAAGTCGCAAAAATAGTATCGAACGGAACGGATATCCCTGGAACTATTATTGAAGATTGTTCCCCAAATTTTCAAAAATTATTCAAAGACGCAGATGTAATTGTATCAAAGAGTCAGGGAAATTTCGAAACTTTGAATGAAAATGAGCGGGAAATTTTCTTTATATTACAGATAAAATGCGCAGCATTGGCTTGCCGAAATGGTTTTCACAAAGAAGACTGAGTTGTTACATCTACTTCAGCCTTAAGGGATAACAATGAATAATCAAAAAAGAGAATCTATTCGCTCAGGCCTAAAAGTGGCTGTTGTTAAAAAAAATGACCAGCAAAAAGGTATACTAACAGAAGGAATAGTCGAGACCATTTTAACAAACTCCGCATTTCATCCTCATGGAATAAAGGTTCGCCTGACTGATGGCTCGGTCGGACGGGTAAAGCAAATATTAGAGTAGCCGCGATAACCCTTTTTTTACAATTCGTTCAATTTTTTTTCTTTGGCTTTCATTTAGTTTATGCGCATTATCTATCGCATAACATCTAGCCTTAATCCCACAAAATGAGAGAATATCTTTCTTTACCTGTTTTAGCGATCTATCACCTGCTAAAAATTTTCCAAATATACGTGGGCCTCCAAATGAAGAAAAAACAGCGGCCTTCCCCGACAAGAGCTTAATAGGTAAAGTCTTTTCATACGAATAGGCAAACCGAGGAATTAGAAGTCTGTCAAAAAAACCTTTCAACATTGCCGGCATTCCATTCCACCATGTGGGATAAATAAAAATGAATTTACGCTCATTTTTAAACAAGCTTTGGATCTTTTTATTCTGTTCCGAAACCGCATAATGCCCCGACGTATAATGTTCATCCGGCTTTAAAGCTGGATCATAATTCATTGCATATAAATCAAGCAATTCATATTGAATTTTTTTTTCGTTTAGTAAGCATTCTACATTCCGAAGAATCTCCCCACAATGACCTTCTTTATTTGGATGAGTATATATAATCAGCATCTTTACCTTCCTGTAAGAGTATCTTCTGTAAAGCGGTTAGCCATCTCTTTTAAAGCTTCATTTGCACCCTGATCAGACTGCTCATCAATAGCCTTTTCAATTCTTTTTTATCTATCAGACTAACAAAAGTTTTTTCTCATTTCTTTCAATAATATTTTTTTTCGCCTCTTTTTCCTTTTTCAACGTTATACAATACAGACCATTTTAAAAATTGTAAACCCCAGAAGCCTCTTTTTTATAACAAAGTTACCAACAAATCAAGGAGTATAAGATGAAGACAACTCTTTACATAAAAAAAAGCATCAGAGAAAGAGTAAAAATTATTGCAATTAAGAAAAAACGCACAGTTTCATCTGTTGTAGCCGAACTTTTAAGCAAACTAATTGAAAAAGAATCCCCCAAAAAACAATTCACCTATACTTCAGTAAAATATCAGGAATCTGACCCCGAAGATGAATTTGAGTATCTTCATGTTACTTTTTCCCAAATTCAATACGAAGTTTTTCTTGATGCCCGTAAGTTGTTTAAGTCCTCTGTTTCCCGTCTTCTTTTTATGGCAATGGAAGCCTTAAATCAAAGTTCTGTTTCTTTAGAAGATAGTTATCGCTTCAACACTTATACTTTCAACAAAAAAGCTACAAATAAAACAATCAAGCTAATACAAACATGGGGAATCCCATAAAACCTATACATCACTCCAACTCTGAATAGACAAAACAATCAAAATCAGCATGGCAACACATTGTCGCAGGATCATGACATGCCATTCCCACGAAAGCTCCTGTAAACCCGCCAGCCACATCATCTGAAAGCAGGCTCATATCCAAAATATCACCGACCTGTTTCCAGGACAAACCTTCATCAGACGAATAAAAGAATCGCAACTCTTCATGGTTTATCTCTGCTTTCAAACAGATTCGCTCATCAAAAATCTGAATCCGCTCACATGTGAAGAGTTCAGCACCACCAAGATTTTTCGACATCACCGAAAGATATGGGCCAAACGAATAGTCAAACCCGACATACAGATAGTAAAAAAGCTCATTGCAGTAATAAACAACCAATCCGGCCATCTGATTCTCTTCATCAGGGGAAAACTCCATCGCAGTTTCGGCACTGCAGACAAAACTCTGTTGGCGACGTGCCACCAGCGCCTGAACATATTTCGAATATACGGCCTCTTTTCCTTTTAAGCGTAAAAAACCCGGACGTTCCGTTAGCGAAGCAATCGCATCAAAGATGTCACCTCGCAACCATTGAAAATTAATATTCAGTGTTTCCGAGTCAAAATCATCCCGCTGTGGATAAACAATTTTGTCTGTCTTTGGCAAATCAGCAACCTCGAATTCTGCCTGCGGTGTATTATCACCTGTTGCAAGGCGCAACCATCCATCATCATCCCACTTTGCTTTCTGTAAAGACGTTTCACGACCTAAAATACAGCGCTTTTTTTTACCAATCGGTCGGCTGCCCAGATGCACAAGGTACACATCACCGTTTGCACATTCCACAACATCACCGTGTCCGGCCTTCTGAATAAGAGCATCTGTTCCAGAGGCTGTCAGAACTGGATTATCGGGATGCACCTCATACGGTCCTTCAATATTTCGCGAACGAGCCATCGTGATCGCATGCTCATAACTGGTGCCGCCTTCTGCAACTACAAGGTAGTAGTATTCATTACGTTTATAAAGATGAGGACCTTCAGTAACACCAAGAACCTTATCAAAAATTCTATGAACGGGTCCAATCAGTTTATTCTGTTTATCATCATACTCCTGTAAAAGAATACCCTTAAAAAAAGGAAAGTCCTTATTGTTCTTCTCATACTGAGCTAAAAAACTACGGGACGCCTCATCATCACGTATTCCAAAATTCAGGTTTATCAGATAATTCCAGGCAATCATATCAAGGTACATCACAACATACCACTTACGACCATCATCATCATGAAAAAGTGAAGGATCAAACCCACGACTATCCAGATAAACTGGGTCCGACCAGTCACCTTCAATGGACTCCGAAGTTACCAGATAGTTATGCATGGTTCCTGGCTCTTTTACATTTGTATAACATAGATAGAAAAGTCCGTCACTGTATGTCAAGCAGGGAGCCCATACACCCATCGAATAACCAGACCCCATCATATTTAGTTGAGTATCCCTGCACAGTGGACGGGCAACAAGGTTCCAGTTCACCAGATCCCGTGAATGGTGAATCTGTACTCCAGGGTACCACTCAAAGGTAGATGTGGCAATGTAATAATCATCCCCCACCCTTACAATCGAGGGATCAGGGTTAAACCCCCTTAAAATCGGATTCTTAACTTTAATCATACGTTCAACCTCTCTGCTTTTCTGGTAACTACTATACTCAAACAGGCTTTTTACTACAACAGAATTATAATTACAAAAAAAGATTTGATTAATTATAGACGGTCCTGAAATACTACACAAATATATAGCACTGAATACGAGGCGTAATGAATATATCTCAATTTGTCGAATATCTTGAAAACCGTACAGATTTCATGGACCACGTCACAATGTGGATCAAACATGATCCTAAAGAGGGCACGTATCTTCCCTACCCGGAAACACTTTCTCCAAAACTGATCTCATACTATCAGTCAAAAGGAATTGAACAGCTCTACTCTCATCAACGCCAGGCCTACGATATCATCGAAAAAGGCAAAGACATCGTTATCGTCACTCCAACTGCTTCCGGTAAAACGCTCTGCTACAATCTGCCTGTTCTTAACCATATTCTCGACAATCCAGAAGCCCGCGCGCTCTATCTGTTTCCAACCAAAGCGCTCGCACAAGACCAGATGAACGAGATCGTCACAATTAACGAAGCTCTTGGAACATCCATAAAGACCTTCACCTTCGACGGCGACACCCCCGGCACCGCCCGCAAGGCCGTCCGTGAAGCCGGCAACATCATTGTCACTAATCCCGACATGCTACACGCAGGAATTCTTCCCCATCATACTATGTGGATCAAGCTCTTCGAAAACCTGCGCTACATCGTCATAGACGAGTTGCACACCTACCGCGGAGTCTTCGGAAGTCACCTGGCCAACCTGCTGCGACGGCTCAAACGCATCTGTGCATTCTATAACAGCTCTCCACAATTTGTTCTCTGCTCGGCTACGATCAATAATCCAAAAGAACATGCAGAAAAAATGCTCGAGAAAGAGGTCGTCCTGATTAATACAAGTGGCGCACCACAAAGCGAGCGTCATTATGTAGTCTATAATCCACCGGTAGTCAACAAACAATTGGGTATTCGCTCCTCCTCGGTAAACGAATCAGCAAAAATAGGAGCCGAAATTTTAAACAACAAAATCCCTCTTATTATTTTCGCACGTAGCCGTATGCGGGTAGAAATAATCTCGACCTATCTGAAAGAAAGGTGCAAAGGGGCAACCATAAAGGGCTATCGCGGCGGGTATCTTCCGAATGAACGACGCGCTATCGAACGAGGTTTACGTGAAGGTAAAATTGATGGAGTGGTTTCCACTAACGCCTTAGAGCTGGGTATCGACATAGGCATGCTTGATGCAGTTATCTCAACCGGATACCCAGGCTCCATATCTTCTTTGCATCAACAGTTTGGCCGTGCTGGACGACGCGACAAACCATCACTTGCTATAATGGTCGCGACATCGTCACCGCTTGATCAATATTTCGCAACAAACCCTCTTTTTCTGCTTCACTCCAATCCGGAAAACGCAGTCATAAACCCGGACAATATTCTGCTTTTAATGGATCATATAAAATGTGCGGCCTTCGAACTTCCATTCAAGGAAGACGAGGTTTTTGCCAAACATCTAAGCACTACAAAAGAGATGCTCAAATATCTTGAAGAGTCTGATATACTTAAAGAGGTTAACGGAACCTTTCACTGGATGAACCAAATCTATCCAGCAAATGAAATCAGCCTGCGTAGTGGCGCACAGGAGAATTTTGTTATAATCGACACTACTAAAAAAAACACCGTTATTGGCGAGGTAGATTATAATTCAGCACCATCACTGATTCATGATGATGCAATCTACATTCATCAGGGGCAACAATACTACATCGACAACCTGGACTGGGAACGCCATACCGCCTTTTGTCACCAAACAGATTCTGAGTACTACACCGATGCAAACGTAAAGGTCGATATTCATGTAATTGAAGAATTTCAGATGACACAATATTCTAATGCAGCAATCTACAAGGGTGAGTTAAATGTACGCGAAAAGGCCATGATGTTCAAAAAAATCAGGTTCAAAACACATGAAAATCTTGGATGGGGAAAAATCGATCTTCCAGAACAAGAGATGCACACATCAAGCTGCTGGATAGACTTTGAAGAGGAGTTTCTCTACGAATTCGGCGGGAAAGAGACCGCAGGACACCTTCTTCATGCACTCGCATATCTCTTTAACAATATTGCGCCAATCTTCACCTTTTGTGATGTTCACGACATTCACACCATGCAGATGGCTCGCTCAAACCACAGCGGCAAGCCGGCAGTCTTCATATACGACAGTCTCGCCGGAGGATCGGGCATATCCCATCGTGTTTTCGAGATTATTCCTTTAGTTGCTCAGGCTGCAGCCGAGTCAGTAACTAAATGTGTATGTGAAAACGGCTGCCCGGGCTGTATAGGCCCGATACAGTCCGACACCTCAAATCTCAAAGAACAGGTAACAAAACTGCTGGCCATTTTCTTCGACGGAAAAGAGCTATAAACTCTCTGAAATCTCAAGTATGGTTTCAGCTGAATACATGGGTAACAACTCATCGGTGGGGAAAATTACAGAATAATTCTTTCTCATTCGCTTATAAAAAAGATCCCTCTTCTCGTCTGAAACCATCGCTATATCAGCAACCGAACCAAGGTACTCTGTTCCACCACCCGCAGCATCAGAAGCAACATACATTCCATTCTGTTCAATAAACTCACGCATACGTGCCAGCTGCGCACTTCGTGCCGCAATGTTATTCGTAAACACAGAAGCAGCAGTCAACCCGGTCGAAGACAGAGTGGCCAGCACTGTAATAAGCCCGAACGATTCAGCAAATGCCGTAGTAGTTATCAATAAAGTTGTAATGAAACACAATATCTTCTTCATAAAATCTCCTCACAACAAGTATTCAATCGTCAGAGAACAGTTCAACGATTATTCTGAATACTAATTCAATTATATCGTAAGCCTCTCGTGACCATGATAAAGTGAATCGCGTAAAGCACGAATATCATCACTCTCGATGTAATCGTCAAATCTCATAATACGATCAATATAACCAAGCGGACCAAGCTCAATAATACGATTAGCAATTGAATCAATAAACTGATGATCATGAGATGAAAAAAGAATAGCTTCCGAAAAGGCAATCAGGCCATTGTTTAAAGCAGTAATCGCCTCAAGGTCCAGATGATTCGTTGGTTCGTCCAGCACAAGCGCGTTTGCACCGCTAAGCATCATTTTAGACAGCATACAACGCACCTTTTCTCCGCCCGAAAGTACTGAAACTTTTTTTAATGCGTCTTCGCCCGAAAAAAGCATACGCCCTAAAAATCCGCGTACAAAATTTTCATCTTTCTCTTTGGAATACTGACGAAGCCAATTAATAAGATCAAGGTCTCCCGCGAAAGACTCTGCATGTTCCTTCGGAAAGTATGAAGTCGTTATAGTTTCGCCCCACTTTATTGTTCCGGAATCGGGTTCAGTTTTACCACAAAGCATATCAAACAGAACACTTTTTGCAATATTATTCTGCCCTACAAAGGCGATCTTGTCATTCGGACTGATAACCAGATCAAAATCTTTTATTACCTCAACACCATCTACGCTTTTGCACAAACCCTCAACCTCGAGTATAACCTTTCCACATTCACGTTCCGGCTTAAAGGCAACCCATGGGAAACGACGTGAAGTCACCGGAATATTTTCAAGGGTCAAAGAATCAAGCATCTTCTTACGCGAAGTTGCCTGGCGAGCCTTTGAGGCGTTCGAACTGAATCTCTCAATAAAAGCCTGAAGCTCTTTGATTTTATCCTCTTTCTTTCGATTTTCATCTTTTTTCTGACGCATAGAGAGCTGACTTGCCTCGGCCCAGAAATCATAGTTACCGGCAAAAAGCTGTATCTTCTGAAAGTCGATATCGGCAATGTGTGTACATACTCTATTCATAAAATGGCGATCGTGAGAAACAACAATTACTGTATTATCAAAGTTATATAAAAAATTCTCAAGCCAGGTAATGGACTCCAGGTCAAGATTGTTTGTAGGCTCATCAAGAAGCAGAATATCAGGATTTCCAAACAGAGCCTGTGCAAGAAGAACCCTCACCTTCTCTCCGCCCTCCAGCTCCTTCATCTTTTTCTGATGTAATTCATCCATTATACCCAAACCCGACAAAAGAATGGCGGCATTCGATTCGGACTCATAACCACCCATTTCACCAAATATTTCCTCAAGTTCCGCAGCACGAATACCATCGGCCTCGCTAAATTCGCTTTTAGCATAAAGCGTATTGCGTTCCTTATAAATCTCATAAAGTTTTGTGAAACCCATAAAAACAGTATCAAGAACGGTGTGTTCTTCAAATGCAAACTGATCCTGCTTTAACATGGCTATCCGCTCATCAGGTCCATGCGATATAGTTCCGTTATCGGCCTTTATTTCACCAGAAAGAATTTTCAGAAATGTTGATTTACCAGCACCGTTTGCACCGATAAGGCCATAACAAAAACCGGGAGTAAACTTAAGACTTACATTTTTAAAAAGCGGCTGTTTGTTGAACGCGAGAGATACATCTGTAACTTGTAACATAATTCACCTTATATAAAAAAGATTATGGGAAATATACAAAAGGAGTTAAGCCAAACATAAGGCAACTTCCAAAAACCATATTAGATCAACAACCCTCTAATCAGGATTTTTGGATGTTGCCTGATCAAAAATCTCCTTAAAATATATCAGCCCATTTTATGCCACTACATCACGGCAGGTACTACGGTCAAGCCCTTCATTACCTTTTTTATAAATGGAACCTCCAATTTTCTCTTGACACCCTCCCCACCCCCTTTTCAATCAAAAAAAACAGGGGTTTCATCACAACTGTTTTCATCTGGGTAAATCAAAGGCTTATCCGATGAGCTATTCAAATGAAGCCCCGTATATTATGGAGATATAAATGAGCAAAATAACAGATCTTCTTATTGGCATGGAGAAGCATAAATCTATTTTCGAAAACGAAATTCGTTCGCTTCCTATTCCAACCTGTTCTGATTTCGGATCACCAGAAAAACCGGAACCAATAGAATTCACTGCAACCGATGAAAAACTTGAATCAAAAGACAGCGCCGCGGTAAAAGAAGCATTCGCAAACTCTTTCGAACAAGAGGTTCTAAAAGCTGCTGGAACAAATAAAGCGCCTCTTTCAGGCAAACAGGTCGCTGTTTTGTTTTCGGGCGGGCCAGCAGCCGGTGGTCACAATGTTGTATATGGTCTTAAAAAAATTCTTGGCAATTCAAACACACTCTTCGGTGTCAAGGCAGGCCCCAAAGGCTTGATCCAAGGTAACCTCTTCGAAATAACCGACCAGAACATCGCACCAATTATAAACACCGGTGGTTTCGATTTTTTAGGAAGCGACCGTACAAAGATAAAAACCGACGAGCAATTTCAAAGTGTTAAAAACACCTGTGTTAACAACAAACTTGATGCCATTGTCGTTATCGGCGGTGACGACTCAAACACCAATGCGGCAATCCTTGCCGAATACCTCTCAAAAGATGTAAAGAGTGACGGATCAGGAGTACAGGTTATTGGTGTACCGAAAACCATTGACGGAGATCTTCAGATAGGCGATATTCTGCCAATCTCTTTCGGCTTCGACACAGCTACAAAAATATATGCCGAGATGGTAGGCAATATTCTTCAGGACACACCATCGTCACGCAAATACTGGCACTTTATAAAAGTTATGGGGCGATCAGCTTCCCATGTTGCTCTCGAGGTCGCTCTACAAACAAAACCTGCTGTCACTCTTATCTCTGAAGAGGTTGCAGAGAACTCAATATCACTTGCTCAAATTGTAGATCATATTGCAAACGCCGTTGTTAACCGTTCAAAAAAAGGAATCAATTACGGGGTCGTTCTTATTCCTGAAGGAGTCATCGAGTTTATTCCTGAAATGAACTCGCTCATCGCCGAGCTTAACGACAAGGTCGCTGAATTTAACTCTGAACTTTCTGTAAAGAATAACGAAGAGAAACGCAACTTCATCTACACTAAGCTCACTCCGGTTCATGCGCAGCTTATGAGTTCACTACCAGACTATCTCGAAGACATGCTTCTGGCCGATCGCGACAGCCACGGGAATCTTCAGGTTTCACTTATCCCGACAGAGCGCATGCTTATCGACATGGTAACGATCAGAATCAAGGAGCTTGATGCTTCAGTGCCATTCGCAACACTCAACCACTTCTTCGGATACGAAGGTCGTTGCGGCGCGCCGACACTGTTTGACGCAGCCTACTGCTACAACCTGGGTCTTACAGCTGGCTCACTGATTCTTGCAGGCAAAACCGGCTACATGGCAAGCGTTGCCGATCTTAATGGCGGGGGGCAACCTCTTGGCATTCCGCTTCCAGGTCTGTTAAACATTGAACGTCGCCAGGGTAAGGATGAATTTGTTATTGAAAAGGCTCTTGCCGACACAAAATCACCAGCAATGAAATTTTTCACATCACGTCGTGATGTCTGGGCTCAGGAAGACTGTTTTGCATCCCCGGGACCACGGCAATTATGGGGGCCGGCTTCACGTCAGATTCCAATGACTGTAGCTCTAAACCGCAACTACAACTCACTCGACTTTAACATCGGAAAATAAAATTCTCAGAAAAACAGACCATACATCAAGGTATGGTCTGTTTTTTATTTTACAAAAATCTCACGCGTTGAATTCGTTCACTGTCTCCTGCTATGATAATGTAATCATCAGACATAAAATTATAATCTGCGTCAGGCATCTTTTTTCGCTTTTTCTTCGAATCACTTTTATAAACCACAAGTATTAATATTCCATATTTCTGTTGAACATCCAACTGCTTGATACTTTTACCAACAAAGGCCGGAGGAACATGTATCTGGGCTATTGAGTAATTTCCATCACCTGCATCCCCTCCTCATCATTACCGCTTATTATATCGGCAAACGATCCTGTTAGCTCCATGCTGCGAACTTTGGTATTGTACAGATCCAGTACGTCTTTACGCCAGACTATTCCCAGCAAACGCGACCGGTCATTTCATCGAGTTCGACAAAAAACATTTGCAATAAGACCAGGAACAAGAAAAATCGCATCTGTGAGCAGAGAGCTCTACAAACAGGCTAAAGCCTCATAGGCTAAAGCCTCACTTTAGGAGAATAGATGATCAAGTTCGATTCTGTTTCAATAACTCTGGACGGGGCTCAACTCTTTCACGATTTCAATTATACGGTTCCTATAAGTAAAACCCTGCTTATTAACGGTAAATCCGGCAGCGGAAAGAGCACTCTTTTGCGAATGATTCTAGGTTTCGAAAACAGATACACAGGTCAAATCGTCTTTAATGGTATTCCTGTTTCTGCTGAAACCGTACACAAGGTTCGTAGCAACTGTTCATACGTCAGCCAGGACGTAGACCTTCCCGATGGCACTGTTCAAAATGTTATTGATACAATTTTCAGCCTTAAGGCAAATCAACACATGCAGCCTGACAAATCTCTGCTGCATGCAATGATCGAAAAGCTGCAACTGCCCCACGACCTTCTAAATAAAGAGACCTCACAGCTATCAGGCGGGGAGCGTCAAAGAACAGGAATTGTTATAGCCTTTCTGCTCAAGCGACCAGTTCTGTTACTGGACGAACCAACTTCAGGTGTAGAGGCCGCAATGAAACAGACTCTTGTTTCAACCATAACAGAAAGTGGTAAAACCGCAGTCGTTGTATCACACGATCCCGAATGGCAGAACTCTACAAACATTCAAATTCTGGAGCTTTAATATGGGCGCATCCGACATATCAACACTCTCTATGCTTCTCTTCTCATCCATTCTGATACTGCCGATTCTTGCAGCATTTTATTTGAAGCTTGGCATTACCCGAAATGTGCTTTACTCAACCGCTCGAATGACTATTCAGCTAACACTGGTTGGTGTCTATCTGAAATATCTCTTTAATTACAACAATGCGCTACTGAACGCTGGCTATATTTTTATCATGATCGCAGTCGCCGCCTATTCTGTTGTCCGTTCAAGCTCATTGAAAATTTCCAAAACAGCCTTTCCGGTATTCATGGCTATAGTAATTCCACAGATTTCCGTACTCACACTGTTTAATTATACCACAGTCGGAATTACCGAACTCTTTAACGCCAAATACCTGGTTCCGATTGGGGGGATGATTCTGGGAAACTGTCTAACAGGAAATATTATCACCCTCTCATCTTTTTACAAATCAATCAATAAAGACGAGAAACGATTTCTCTCCATGCTTTCCTATGGAGCCGACCGAAACGAGGCTATTGCACCCTACCTGCGAAGCAGCATACTTGCAAGTATCAACCCAGCTTTAGGCCGAATGGTCACCATGGGGATTGTTTCTCTTCCGGGGATGATGACAGGACAGATCCTTGGAGGTTCAGTTCCGCTGGTTGCCATAAAATATCAAATACTCATTATGATCGCAATATTCACCGCGTCATTCTTCTCAAGTGCGCTCTCCATTCTATTCACTATGCCTGTCGCATTTTCTCAGTTCAACACATTGCGCACTACAATTTTTAAAACAGCAACTAGCTTAAAACTCAACTCAAGGTGATCTCCTGACGCAATCGATCAAGAACTAATATTACGGCGGGGCAATAGAGGCTGTTTTCATACACAAGGTCCAACGACTTGCTCATATATTTAGCATCTGTATGGGGATACTCCATACAGGCACGAGGGCGAGCCTTATAAACGGAGCAGCTGTTATCATCCTTCATCAAGAAGGGGCATGGCATAGTCTTAAATACTGCGTCGCCATCCTCATCAGTCTTCAGATAATGGTTTCTGAATCCGGCACGCTTCATTCCCAGAAAATGTGACAAACGATCAATATCTGTATTATTAATACGAGGGCCCAGTGTTATGCAACAGTTTCCGCATTCCAGGCAATTGATATCATAAAAAATCTCTTCAGTTATCCTCTTGAATATCTTATCCAGATTTTTTATCTTTTTCCGTTTTAACTGTTCCAGAAAAAGTTTTGTTTCACGTCGCTGCGATTTTGCCCGCGACAATATATTACTATAACGACGCTCCATGTTTAACTCCAGGGTTTCAGACTCGAAAAAACGTTTCAATATCTTAGCTTATTACAAAACTATTTTTTTCACACCAGTAAACTTTTTATTGCCAAAAATAGCACTGCTTTTTATAAAAAAGATAGAGGCTATACTATGAAAATGGAAGAATTACTGCGCATTTTGCTTTTTTTACTCTCAATGGCACTGATTGTGTCACTATATATATTTTTTTCGCGAAAAAGTACCCTTGCCGACCTACGTGCGCTCTCTGAATCACATACAGCACAGCTCATTACTCTCTCAGAGATATCTTCCGACCTTAATGACTATCGCGAGTTCAACAACCTTTCAGTAGTCGAAAACAGTGCCGCAGAGAATGACAATATCCAGTCAAGCCGCGAAATATTAAAACTACAGAACGAATCAGACGAAAAAGAAGAGACTCCGCCCGACCTTGAGGATATTCATAACAGATTGCGCGCAACAGCCCTCGAACACGCACAGGCCAGGCAGGATCTTGCACCCCAACTAAGAAGCCTGTTTCATATTGTAGGTATATCACGAAAATCATCGCTGATACTCATCAGTATCTATGTTCTTTTTGTCCTGTCATACGGTTTTCATTCGCGACGGTGAACATCATCAACCATCCCGCCTTAACGAAAGCCCAATGCGATGGCGCTCACGATCCACCTGCAGCACTAAAACTTCGACCTGCTGATTCACCTTCACAACCTGTGCCGGATCACTCACAAACGAATCAGATAGATTCGAAATATGAACCAATCCGTTCTCTTTAATGCCGATATCTACAAACGCACCAAATTTCGTGACATTGGTTACTATACCGGGAAGCCGCATTCCATCAGTAACGTCGTCGATTGTATTAATCCCGGGTGCAAACGAAAATGTCACAATCTCTGAACGGGGGTCTCGCCCCGGCTGTTTCAGCTCATTAATAATATCATACAATGTTGGCAAACCAGTTGACTCTGTAACATACTTTTCAACCGATATGCTGTCAATACGGTTTGTATCAGCAATCAGTTTATCAAAGCCAATCTTCATATCGGCCGCCATCTTTTTTACAATTGAATATGATTCAGGATGTACCGCCGTATTATCAAGCAGTGAATCTCCTCCAACAATTCGCAAAAAACCGGCACACTGTTCAAAGGCCTTCTCTCCCATCTTGGGAACCTTTTTCAATTCACTACGGTTCTTAAACATACCGTTTGAACGGCGATACTCAATAATATTACCCGCAAGGGACGAACCAATACCCGAAACATACTCAAGAAGATACCGGCTTGCCGTATTAATATTCACACCTACCGAATTGACACACTGCTCTACCACACTGGTAATACTTTTTTTCAGTTCTTTCTGATCCACATCATGCTGATACTGACCCACGCCTACAGATTTCGGGTCAATCTTCACCAGCTCCGCCAAAGGGTCGGCCAATCGCCTCCCGATAGATACAGCTCCACGTACTGTAACATCATAATCCGGAAACTCCTCCCGAGCAACCTTTGAAGCCGAATAGATAGAAGCCCCCTGCTCGCTAACCAGAAAGACCGGCAGCTTTTGAGCAATTTCACGGACAAACTGTTCGGTCTCACGACCGGCAGTTCCGTTTCCTACTGCGACTGCGTCCACTGAATATTTTTTCAAAGCCTCAGATATAATACGGGCAGCCTCTTCACTTTGCTTCTGCGGAGGGTGCGGGTAGATAGTCGTGTTGTACAAAAGCTCTCCCTTTTCATCGAGGACGACGACCTTACAACCGGTTCTGTACCCCGGATCAATAGAAAGGATTCTCTTTTGCCCCAGAGGCGAGCTCAACAGAAGCTCGCGCACGTTTGAAGCAAAGACTGAAATTGCTTCGTTATCGGCACGCTCCTTTACACTCTTTCGAAATTCGGTCTCTATAGATGGCTTTATCAACCGGCTATAACTGTCGGCCACTGCCTCCTTCACAAGCTGTGAATCACTGCCCTTTCCCGTTACAAATTTACGGTCAAGAATGACATAGGCCTTTTCACTTTCTGCGGCAAGGTCAAGGCGTATCACCTTCTCTTTCTCGGCCCTGAATAGTGCAAGAACCCTGTGCGACGGAATAGTAGTTATCTTCTCTGAAAAATTAAAATAGTCGCGGTATTTTTCACCAATCTCCTCTCTGCCCTTTATCACACACGCTGTTAAACAGGCCTCTTTCGCAAACAGGGCTCGAACAGCACTACGCGCGGCAGCATCTTCACTTACTACTTCCGCGATAATATCCTTAGCTCCGTTTATTGCAGCTTCACAATCTGGAACATTTTCATTCACAAAGTCATGAGCCGCAGACTCGCAGTCGCTTCCCCGTTGTGATAAAATAAGCTGTGCAAGGGGCTCCAGCCCGAATTCACGTGCGCGGCTGGCACGTGTTTTCCGTTTAGGTTTATAAGGCAGATATATGTCTTCGAGTTCGACTGGGCTCATACAACTTTCAATCTTCTTCTTCAGCGTTGGTGTCAGTTTACCCAGCTCTTCAATTGTTTTAAGGACAGTCTCCTTACGTTTAATCAGCTCTAGCAATTTTTGATACAGATCACGAACTGCAGTTATCTGAACCTCATCAAGTGACCCTGTTGCCTCTTTCCGGTACCTCGAAACAAAGGGCACTGTAGCACCCTCTTCAAGCAGCTTTACCGTAGCCGCTACCTGGTTTTCCCGAACAGAAAGCTCTGCCGAAATATATCTGTAAATGTCCATTCGAACCGCCTTATATTATAATCAGGAACCTCTATTAATTAACTTTTTAACAAGGAACTTGCGAAAAATTCCAATAGAATAGATACTTAAACGGTGATACCCATCAAAAAGAGGTAATTTTTCGAAGTTCCCCATCCTAAAAGGATCCTGTTTTAAATATGCAGATGACGCAAGAAAGAATTAAAATAGAAATAGAAATATAAATCGAAATGATGGTTTAATTCACTGCCTCAAAGTATTCAGTCTCCTTATTATACGCAAGAACCTCGCCTGTTTGAATAATATAATAGAGCCCGGCAATCTGAATCGTTCCATTTTGATATCGCTCTTTAATAAAAGGATACGAGAGTAGGTTCTTCATCTGGTGTACAATATTTATCTGTTCGGTCATCCACTCAAGTGCAGACGGGTCTTCACTGCCTACACTTTTTAAGGCTGCCTCTCGGACAGGTGCACCAAGCTCAACCCATTTACGGGTATGAGGCAGTTTTTCGAGTTTCGCACTATCCATATGCAGCGACATGCAACCGCCGCAGTTAGAATGACCGCATACGACAATATTCTCTACATTTAATGCTTCCACGGCATACTCTATGGCCGATGTTGTCGAAAAGTATTCAGCCGAATCGCGATAGGGAGGAACAATGTTAGCGATATTACGAACGATAAAGAGTTCACCGGGCAAAGTTTGCATAATCATGGAGGGTACTACCCGAGAATCTGAACATCCAATGAATAGCGTATGAGGTTTTTGACAGGAGCAGATATCCGAAAACAGCTTCTTATGTGTCTCATAATCATTCTGACGGAACTGCACAACTCCATTTAAAATCTTTTCCACAATATCTCCCAAGGCAGACGCAAAACCTTCATTCTAAATAGACTTTTTTTTATTCAGCACCTGCATCCGGTACCGACTCGTTAATCAAGTATTAAATGAGCGAACTGTTTTAAAAACCTATCACCAAAAGTCATTCTCGGTTTAAGTATACCAATGAAACCACAATTCTCAACAAAATTCAATCGTCATCTATTTTTTCGTTAAATTATCAATTCTCTCAATTTTCAAGAAGTGTACTTTCACATTTCTGTTAACGAACTTGTGTTGCAAAATCAAAGCCATCTTTTACCATGGAATCTTTAAAACTACTATTTTACTGAGACACTTGCTTTAAAAGCCCTTATTTTACAAGGAGTACAAAGAAGAAGAGTCTCGTTAAAAAAAGGTTTTTCTGGGCGCACTAATTGGGGTTTACAGAAAACTACTGTAAACCGGCATCCCCTGCTGCCTGATGAATAACCGAATAAAAAACTGGAGAATTTTATGAAAATCGAATGCACAAAAGAAGAGTACGCAGCGTTAGCTCAACTTATTTACTTAGGCGAATTTATGATAAATGGAGTTCGCGACCAGGAAAACGAGATTAAACAGTTCAGAACTTTAAAGAACGAGTTTTTGTCTAAGGCTGACGAGTTCGGTTTTTCTGAAAACGTTGTTAAAGACGATAATAACGACTACGACATCTCACCCGACTATGAAGAGACTGTTATGGAATTCATCACAGAATACGATGACGAGTGCTTCTGGGAAGAGCTTTTAACTCGTCTGGCACGAAAAGATCTGGTTAATCAGTTCAGCGAAGAAGAACTTAAAGGCATGGCTCAAGATGAGCTTTTAGATCGGGAAATGCTTTTCATCGATAAATACGAAGATGAAATCGAGAAAAACGGCTTAATGAATATAGGAATTATTGAGTAATGCTTTGCGGGGGTCAACAAACTCCCGCAATTTTTCAAAGTTTGCACATGGTTTCTATTACAAAAACTTCATGGATAGATCGAAAGCCTCAACAGAATGGGTCAGCGCTCCGATTGAAACATAGTCAACTTGTAAGTCACGAATCTCCATTATTTTTTTCGCACTCATATTACCCGACACCTCGACTTCGGCAGATCTGTCAATAAGCTCCAGTGCCTGCTCCATCTCTTGACGGTTCATGTTATCCAACATAATAATATCAGCACCGGCTGTTACTGCTTCCCGCACCTCTTCTTCGGTTGTCGTCTCCACTTCAACACGATATGTCGTTCCCCAGCGTTCACGCACTAACTCGACAGCCCTTGCAATTGAACCCGCCGACTTAATATGGTTATCCTTGATCATCACCATATCGTACAGACCCATCCTATGGTTTGTTCCCCCACCAGCTGCAACTGCATACTTATCAAGCAATCTGAAACCCGGCAATGTTTTTCGAGTGTCCAGTATTTTAATGCTACTTCCCTCCACCAGCTTAACAATGCGAGATGTCTGTGTTGCAATACCGCACATGCGCTGAATAAAATTCAGCAATATTCGCTCACCGCCAAGAAGGTGAATAGTTGGCCCCTCAAGTTCGAGTACAGTATCACCGGCAACAACAGACTGCCCCTCCGTACAACGAACATGACTCTCAACAGAGCTATTCAGAAACGAATACACATAGCCTGCCATAAATCCACCGCAAAATATGCCGCTCTCTTTGGCACGAACAACCGCCTTCGATCGCTCATTTTCAGAAAAAATGGCCATTCCCGTTACATCTCCTGTGTGGATGTCCTCTTCAAAGGCAAGTCTCAGTAGGGTTTCGATCTGCTTGGGCTCTACACTATTCATCACTCCTCCGGGTTAAAATCTCATCGTTAAAGCTACTACAGCCCGCCCGCCAGCGGTAAAGAGAAGTAGTTTACAAAAACCACTCCCTGCATACGGTCTTATAGTGGCTCAATCGTACAATCGTACAAATTCCTGTTCATAAAGTTCTGCAATTTTTTTATTTTTGATAATAAGAATATTCTCATCGTTGCGTTTCGCCGCATTCTTCGAAAAATTGTACGATCCTGCTATTACAGTCTCTCCGTCAATAATAATTACCTTATGATGCATCGCCATCGAATTTTTATCACGCATAACACGAACACCGGCAGCTTTAAGCTTCGCATACTCCGAATATTTACTACCTGCACCACGCGACTCAAAAATAGCCGAAACCTTGATTCCCTTTTTGTGAACAGTCAGCAATGCCTCTCCAATCGAATCACTTGTAAAAGAGAAGGCCATAACAGCTACCGACGTTTTTGCCTTCAAAATTCGTTTCAGCAGAATCCGCTCTATGTCATCATCCGGTGAAAAATAGCAATTTATATGTGTCTCTCCGATCTTAACATAATAATGATTATCTGGCAGCGGGAAAAAGGTCTGCTCTTTCCTGTTCGAATATACTCCAAACTCAAACATTTCGCGAAACTCGTATCCATAAATAACAGCTAATTCGGGGGACTTAATCAGTATCGAATTATTATTGTTTTTCGTAAAACCGTTAGTTGTCACATTGGTGGAACCTGTCCACACATAGGCCGAATCGACAATCATAAATTTATTATGCATGAACGAGCTTCTGCCATCAACCTCAACAGCAACGCCCTTGCTCTTCAGATGACGAATTACTTCAGTCGATGTCTGACTGTCATCGGTCACAATTCGTACACGAACTCCTTTAGCGGCCTGCTCGGCTAATGAAACAATAACTTCAGGCGAGTCTATTTTGAAAAAGGCACCATCTATAGAAACTCTTGCACTTTTCACCACACGACAAAAATAGTCGCGAACTGCCGACTCTGTATCAGAAACACCAGGTGTAGTAAAATGAACTGAATACAGACGTGAGTCACTATTATCTGCCTGAACCGAAAAAACAAGAACCAGCAGAAGAGGCAAACAGTAAAGTCTATGCTTAAGCATTAGCCAGCGCCTCCTTCTTCTCGTATAACATATTCTGAATATCAACCATATCAAGGTCACTCACTTCGTCTTGCATCGAAGAAACCTTAGCAAGCAGAGTCAAAAAAGAACTGAGCATCGTCGAATTGCTGATATTATCTATCAGTTCAGAACAGCCATCCTTGTCACGTGAAATAAGATTTTTGTAAAAGAGCATTTCAGTACGAAGATGTTCCATCTTCCTGCTGTTCTTATCGGGAGTCTGGCTCGAATCGGTTTCTATCCTGGTACTGATATAGGCGATCATATAGGTAACCTGCTCTTCATTCAGATCAAAATCGAGTAGCAACTGACGAACACCCGAAAGATTAAAGTTTTGTAAATGAATAATCGAAAGAAAAACCGGATTAGCCGACATCATGTTCAGGTTTACGTTATGATAATCTTCATTTACATCTTCAGTATTTTCTCGGGTAACCAGCATATCTCTGGAAGTATCAATAGTAATAAATTCACCCTCTGCAAACCGGTCGAGTAGTACCGCATGATCTGTCTCATCAATTGTTTGTTCTATAAAAACATAGTCGGGTTTTTTTCCTGACTCTATGTACCTAATAAACTCCAGAGGTTTTTCAATCTTTACAACCTTAACCGGAATCATATCAGCCTGCTCATTTGATGGAAGCAGGTGATAGTGCAAATCCTTGTTACGCTTAATATGATAGGGAATCAGAATTTTTTCACGCGAAACCTTCAGCAGGTTGTATTCACCCACTACACGTCGTTTCAAAATGAAGGTAGGTCCGTAAAACACAACGTGGGGAATACGGTGAACCGGCTCGATCTGCTCACTATCAGCATACACAGTTCCGCCAAGCCGATCAAAGGCAAGAAAGGTCATCTTCTGCCTGTTAATCTTCAGGATGTATCCCTTTGGTGTCTTTTCTTCTATAATATTCACAACTACTCCTGAAATCCTGATTTTTCAAAACAACTCCACAAATAACCATCAATCCGCAACCGATCCGTTTCTGCTATTTAAACCACGGGCAACCGTGCCAAGGCTCATTCTTCAAGTAGACCCTCACCAATAGCATTATAATTGGCAAATAAAACATTTGACAATTGTTTTTTTTATCGTAAACAGACACTGGTTATTTTAGTAATGGTAACCATCTGACAACAAACGCCAGTGAATATGTTCCCTTTTTTACTGATGCGTCTGGCAAAACACGATTTAAAACAGGGTGCTTTTGGGTACCCCACTAAAATACAGATCAGGAGTATCCTATGCCTCTTAATATTGCCCGCAGATCGCTCTATTCGGCGACACTTCACTCCGTATCCTCAGAAAGTGCTCCAAACTGCGCTACAAACCTCGTAACTGAAAACGGACTTTGGAAACCCAGAAAAGGAACAAGCCCCTTCGACTATGTTATTCTCGATTATGCATCTGAAGTAAACGCAAATTTCATTGAAATAACTGCTCAGGAAAACTTCCCGACAAACTTCCGCATTGAAATAAGCCACGACAACGAATCATGGCAGATACTACAGACTGAAAACGGCTTTGTTCTTAATGATGATAGCTATAACCTCCATTTTCCACTCAAAACCTTTCGCTATCTGAAACTGTTTGTCCACTACGGCAATTCAAACGATCCGGTTCCGGTCTTTAAATCAATCACTTCAGGAATAAACGGAATTCAAACAATTGAGGTCAATGACAGCTATTCAAAAGACATGACCATCTCTGCTCTCTTCGACGGATCAAAAAATCCATTCAGCATACAGTCAACGAAATCCGAACGACTCGAGATGATTGTAGACCTCAACACAATTTCACCCGTCTCTGCTGTGGGAATAAAGCCATCAGCAGATCTGGCAACTTTTCCTACCCAAATTATAGTAGAAGTAAGTGCCGATAAGCGCATCTGGAGTGCTGTTGTCGATCAGCGTCACTTTTTCCCAGATAGCGATAAGGTCTTTGTCTGGAATTTTGACGCCATTCCCGCACGCTTTTTAAGGTTTGAAATTACTCCGGTCGAAATTAAAAAGGGTAATTTTTTCCTATCAATACAGGACATCGAAATTCATGCTCTACCTGAAGGCGTAACACACTCACACTCCTTCAGCGAAAGCCCATCATACGCGTCTGTTTTTCAGCCTGGTCTTGTCCGTTTCGCCAAAGATGGTGAAGATAGTCGTGATGCAGCCATACGTGCAAGCGACCGCCGCCTGCGCGATGCGACTACATTCTTCAAGGGTATCGTTCAGTTCGCAGAAGACGGCCAGAATACACCAAACGCAGCAATAGCGGCTTCCGACTCGCGACTAAAACCTGCAACCGAACTTTCTGCTGGTATTGTACAACTCGCCTACGAATATGAAATCAAACCTGGAACCGTTGTACAGGCCTCCGACCCCCGCTTACGCGACGCCAGCGAGAAAAGTCCGGGCATTGTAAAAATGTGTCCCGATGGTGCTTACTCTGAACTGGGTGTTGTTCGTGGCAACGACTCACGCCTCAAAAATGCAACAGAATCATCGTTTGGAATTGTTAGACTTGCAAAAAACGGAGAAGCAGAAAGTAGCTCTGTAGTTCAATCAAACGACTCCCGTTTAAAAGACGCATCAGAGATCTCCAAGGGTATCGTCTCCTTTGCTCCGGATGGCGAATCAGCAGAAGGAAAGGCCGTTCAATCCAATGACCGTCGTCTGAAAAACGCTACAACCACAACTAAAGGTATTGTAGAGCTAGCCGAAGATGGAGAAGACTCTGCACTTACTGCAGTTCAGGGTAATGACCGTCGTCTGAAAAACGCTACAACCGAGAACAAAGGAATTGTAGAGTTGGCCGAAAACGGCGAAACAAAAGCCGGCGCGGTAGTCCAATCAAACGATAATCGCCTTCGAGACTCATCAATTGAATATAAGGGTATTGTTCGGCTTGCTGATGACGGAGAGGATGCCCCTCTTGCTGCCGTTCAGGGTAACGACAAACGCCTTAAAGACGCGACCACCGTGTCAAAAGGAATCGTAGAGCTGGCTGAAGACGGTGAGATCGTAGAAGAAAAAGTTGTACAGAGTAATGACAAACGCCTTCGTGATGGAACCACAACCTATAAGGGAATCGTAGAGCTGGCTGAAGATGGTGAAGTCGCAGCCGATCGCGTTGTTCAGAGTAATGATCGACGTCTTAAAGATGCAACTGCGAAGACTACAGGCATAGTTCAATTCTCTGAAAATGGGGAATCCTCTCCACTTAAGGCCGTACAAAGTAATGATGATCGTCTGCGAAAAGCATCAGAAGAGTATACCGGAACTGTACAGCTGGCTAAAAACGGTGAAATAGCTCCATTTAAGAGTGTTCAGGCAAACGATTACCGCCTGCGTGACGGTAGTGAAGAACATAAGGGTATAGTACAGTTTGCACAAAACGGAGAAGCAGCTTCATTAAAAGCAATACAGAGCGATGACACACGTGTTCAGGTTGCATCATCGGTTTCAGCCGGTATAGTACGGCTGGCAAAGGATGGAGAAGTTATTGCTGGAATAGCAGTTCAGGCCGACGACTCACGTCTGCGCGACGGAACCGAAGAAGAGAAGGGAATTGTACGCTTTTCAAAAGACAAAGAATCCCGCGCCTTTTTTGCTGTACAAAGCAACGACTCACGTCTCTCAGACGCGCGCGAGCCTCTGACACATGAACACCACTATGCAAATAAAGATCACGATCATAATGATCACACCGGTACTCTTTCAATATCAGGAGAAAAGGCAGAAGTCTTCGGCGGTTTAACACCACCTTCAGATAACTCGGTTATTGTTTACGGCAAAAACTCCTCATCCGAGACCGGAGCCATAGGTGTATCCGGTGTAGCTCTCTGTTCAACTAACAAAAAGAATGATTCATCAGGCTACGGAGTTGTAGGGCACTCAGATTTTATCGGTGTACGCGGTCAAGCTATCGGCCACGAAAAGGGCCCGCGTGGCGCCGGTGTCCTCGGAATTTCTCGTAATGCACCCGGTGGCGTCTTCATCAGCGAACACGACTTTTCACTCCTTGTAGACGGCTTTGCCTCTATAGACGAGATCGACTCATCACTGAAGATGATCGGGAATGGTAAGGCTCTACAAGTTAAAGGAGAATCTCATTTTCACGGGATTATTCATCTTAGCAACGATAGTGAAGAAAACACAACTACAAACATAGCCGAAATGTTTGAACTGGAAAATGACGATTTTATTTCACACGGAGACGTTGTTGTAGCCTCAGAAAACGGAGGCAGTCTTTTGAAAAGAACTCATAAGGCTTACGACCGTGCCGCCATCGGAATCATCGCTGGCAAACCCGCACTCTCGCTAAATAATTCCGGAAAAGAAACAAAACTGTATCCGATCGCACTTGCCGGCAAGGTTATGTGCAAGGTTGACGCACGTAATCACCCGATTGTACCGGGGGACCTGATAGTAACATCTGACACACCGGGGTGCGCAATGAAGGGAACTATTGACTCATTCGAAAAAATTGGTACAGTTATTGGCAAGGCTCTTGAGGGTATTGAGAGTGGTACCGGGGTCATTCCAGTTTTTCTGACCCATCAGTAAAAGAGTTGCTGCAGTTAATAACTTCAATCTAACTAACACATTATTTCAAACAGTTGGTTATTAAACCAACTGTTTGAAGAGTTAGCATCTCTGTGAACATATCTTTGCAAAGGGATACATCTTACACATATCCTTAGTACTATGTGTTAAGGATTAATCCTGTTAAGCGTATCAATCTCTTTACGGTTAAAAATCTTGTAGTTGTAGTCTTTAAGCTGCCTGGAAATCTCTTTACTGACATATACAATCTTGCGACAATAGGGCTTATTCTCGTATGCATCTATCCAGGCCGTTATCTGAGTAGCTTCAAGATCCCATATGATGACTCCGCTGTTACGTACAACTGACTCAGCCGTAGGCTCCCCGTATTTTTCTATTATCTTCTTTTTAACATCTTCCATTGCCAAATACGGAAAAGCGGTTATACCGTAAAGGTACTGAGCTTCACCCGAACGGGGTTCTTCCACGGCTGCATCTTCAGCGGCATCAGCCACCGGAACCTCTTCCGGTTCCGCTTCAGGATCCACACCGAGCATTTCAGGATCCTCAAAAAAGAATCCGTATGTATAGGTAATCTCACCATCTTTAGTTATTATATAGTGATTTTTGCGGTAATACTTCAACGTTCCCCGTGCAACTTCACGCACCTCGTCAAAAGTACTGCCCCATCTTGCTCCTCCCGGAGCTGCAGCAGCACCCGCTTCTCCCTCTGCCGGGGGATCTTCAGCTGCCTGCGCAAACAGAATTCCAAAAGAACAGAAGAGTATCGCAGTTAATACAGTTTTTTTCATAACATCTCCCTCTATTTCAAGGCCTCTCTCTGTTATCGGCATAATTGACAGAATTATAAAACAAAGTATGAGCCTGCACAACTGAATTATTCTAAACATCATAGTCTGCATTTATACTTGTGAACGGCGAAAAGATATTGACACTAATGCAATAAGCACTAAAAAATGATACCTACTCGCCATTACAGAGGCGAATCTCTATCGCTAAGGAGCCTGCTGATGAAAGAGATATTGCAGGATATTCTGCTTGCTGAAAAAGAGGCCGAAAAGATAATCCGTGACGCTCAAACCAAAGCATCACAAATGACCCGTGATACGGAAATAGATATAAGTAGTCGCAAAACACAGCTCAAAGAGACTACCCGCAAATTAATTCAAGACCGTGTGGATAGTGAAACCGCAAAGGAAGAACTATCTGACTCCAATGGATTCCAAGCACTTTCCGATGTTTCACAAAAACAGTACAACCATGTAAAAGAGCAGATAAAAAAGCTCATCTGTGAAACACGCATAGACGGAGAAAACTGATTGTGGGCAGTGTTTCAAACTATGCATACATAAATGCACGCATTCACGCCCTCATAAGCTCTCTTCTGACTGAAGATTTTTTTACACGCTTATCCCGATCTCCTTCACTCGAAGAGGCTCTTTTTCTGTTTCAGAAAACGCCCTATCATATCATATCAAAGATATACACACAAACGGGTGATCTTAAATCTGTCGAGCAGGCACTGACTATACACCTTTTCCATAAAACCCGGCATCTTGCTAAACACGCCCCGCCTGCTCTTCACCCCTTAATTTCTGTTCTTGCCGAACGAACAGAATATAACGCATTTAAAACAGCACTACGCCTCTGGTTCGATCAATCTTTTCGAAAACGGACAATTGCAGACTATTCCGAATACATCCCTCGCGAAATCCCTCTAAAAGGAATAACCTACGACGCAATTATCAATTCGCCCGACACAGAAACCCTCATTTCTCGAATAAAAACCACTCCATACTGTTCGGCTATACCCGGTTTACATGATCTGAAAAATACACAGACACTGCTTGCATCCGAACTTGCGCTCGAAAACAGCTATTACCATAAACTTGCAACAGTTATAAACACCTTTTATGGAAAAGAGAAAGATAGACTTCTTTCACTATTCGCAGACGAGATCGACGAGGTAAACCTGAGTCGCCTGACGCGAATTTCGCACCTTCTTGCAGATGACAAACAAGCATCACTTTATCTCGAGGGAGGCTTCCGTATTACTGCTGAAGATTTTAATCCATCATCACACCCAGCAACCGATGAGATTTTAAAAAGATTCGGAGCCTTACAGCCTAACAGCAGATTAGAAAAAGAACATCCTTCAGAAATCCTTTCATACATATCAGCACATATGCACCGCAAAAAACAGCTCCGCTATGTTCAGGTAAAGGTTACCTCCTTGTTTGACGCAGGCCTCGCCTTTGTTTACATACGAATGTGTGAAAACGAAGTAAACCGGATAATCTCCGCTCTGAACTCTCTCTACTACATGATACGCATACCAGGAGGTTCCGAGTGATTTTCCCCCAGTCCATGATAAGACTATCCGCAGTCATTCTGCATAAATCGACCGACGCTGTAACACGGGCTCTTCTTAATGCTGGTGTAATCGACTTCATCGATATCCGTAAAACTGAGTTTTCTCTTTCCGGCCATCTTACGGCCATTGATCAGGAGCTTGGCAATTCAGATGTATGCGATTTACGAAACCGCATTGAACAGTTATTAAAACAGGCAAATATAACCCTACCCTTAACAAGCACTCTTGATGCTGATAGCCTGTCACCAGTTGATGCTAAACAGATCGTTATTCAAATTGAAACTATAACCGCTCAAATCAGGGATATTCGTATAAAACAAAAAGAATTGCAGCACAAACTGAACCGAAAAAACGAGATACTCCGCCAGACATCACTATTCGAGAAAATAGATGAGAGCCCTCCGGCCGACTCCGGTGTAAAGATACGTACCGGAATAATCCTTAAATCAAGAAAGGAGGGACTAGCAAAGGCTCTATCGGTCTATCCGGCTGTGATTCATTTTGCAAATGCTACTGAATCTGAATTTCCAGCCGTACTGCTCTATATGAAGCGTGATGAAGAACGTATCAGTCCAGTACTGGACCGCTTCTGCTGGCAAACAATAGAGTTCCCTTCGGAACTCAGCGGTCAAAAAGATCAGATAGCTGATAAATTAAACTCAGAAATCAGTGAACTTAAAGATAAGCAGAAGTCGCTCCGCATGAGCGCCGAGAACATAATCGTAAACAACGCTCCGTCTTTGAGGGAGTCCTGGAAGAACCTGACTATAACCAAACACTACATCAAAATACAGGACAGTTTCGGTAAAACAACAGATACCGTCCTCTTTACTGGCTGGATTCCACGCAACAAACAACGTCAAACTGAGAAAATGATAAAAAAGGCTACTGCTGGTAACTGCTATCTTGAGTGGAGTAGGCCTGAAAAGGATTCATCGGTTCTTCCTGATGCAATTCCTGTAAAACTCAATCACGGCTCTTTCTTTAAACCTTTTCAATGGATTGTAGAGAACTACTCCCTCCCTCAGTATGGGAGCATTGACCCCACAATTATTGTCGCTATATCGTTTCTTGCTATGTTCGGACTGATGTTTGGTGATGCAGGTCACGGACTTGTACTTTCACTGGCCGGTGCCACCATCGCTTTTGCCAATGGCAAAAAACAAAACACCCCTTTTATGCTTGGAAGACTAATTTTTTGGTGCGGGTGCGCCTCTATAATTACAGGAATTCTTTTTGGTTCATACTTCGGCTTCGCTTTTTTTCCACCTCTCTGGTTCGACTATCATGGCATCGTACTTGGACACAAGGGAAGCGGTCTAATCAGTGATGTCTATGATATTCTAGGCATCACCATACGATTCGGAATCATAATAATCGGATCAGGCCTTATTTTAAACATGATAAATCGTTTAAGGTCACACCAGTACCTTGGGTTTCTTTTCGATAAGGGTGGTATTCTTGGAAGCTGGTTTTATGCCGGTGGCGTGTACACGGCTTTCTTTTTTGTAAACAGCAATTACAAGTCTTTCCCTCCGGCACATCTTATTGCTATTGCTATTGGAATTCCTACTCTGCTATTTGCACTTAAACCATCGCTTGAATTCTTTTTCGAAAAGAGAAAAGAACACGATTTCAAACCCGCTCTCCTGCTCGACTGGTTCATGGACTGGATAGTAGAACTTCTGGAACTTTTCTCTGGATATCTTTCAAATACTCTTTCATTTATGCGTATTGCAGGTCTGGGCATTGCTCATGTAAGTCTTATGAGCGCCTTTTTCCAAATAGCAGCAACCATTGAATCTGGATTTATTTCACTGGTAATTCTTATTCTGGGTAACATTCTGGTCATCGTTCTGGAAGGATTATCAGCCGGAATTCAATCTTTACGATTAAATTATTATGAATTTTTCTCAAAATATTTTCGCGGATCAGGAAAAGTGTATCAACCCGTTTCGCTACGCAGAAAATGATCTGCGAAAATTTTCACTTATAATTAAGGAAGGTAAACATGAATTCACATCAATTACGTTTAAAGAAAAGAATAATCATAAGCATGCTTTTTACAGCAGGTGCAATGATATTTCTGTCTCTGATTATAATCACACCGGCTTTTGCTGCCGACGCAGCAGCCAGCGGAGCAGAATCAATAACCAATGAACATCAGGCCATAGTACTGAAGTGGGACGTAATATCTGCGGCTATTGCATTCGGCATGGGAGCACTTGGTGCGGGAATGGCCATTGCAAAAGTTGGTGCAGCAGCAATGGGGGCAATGAGTGAGAAACCTGAAGTTGGCAGCCAGGCTCTTATCTTCGTAGCCATGGCTGAAGGCATTGCTGTCTTCGGTTTTATTGCCGCCCTGATGATTCTGGGCAAATTTTGAACTATTTTATAATCGCAGATGAAGACACTGTCCTGGGATTCGGGATGGTAGGAGTCAAGGGAAGAACAGTCGAGAATGACGATCAAGCTCATGCTGCCTTTGACGAGGCGCTTTCTCATCCCGAAACCGGCATTATTATCATTACCGAATCCGTTTCAGCAATGATATCGGAAAAGGTAAGTCTTTACACATTTTCACACGATTTTCCGTTAATTATTGAAATTCCAGGGAGTTCAGGTCGAGATCCGGGACGCCCCGGATTACGTGAGATGGTAAATGAGGCAATCGGTATCAACTTATAGAGAGGACGCATGGATAAGGAAGGACAGCTAGCCATTATTAACGGCATACGGATTGAAGCCGAAAACAGGGCTTCCGAAATTATTTCTACAACCGAACGTCAAATAGCTCAAAGATATTCATCCTGGGCCAACCAGGAAAAACAACTACTAAAAGCAGCCGAAACCGAAGCCGAAAAGCGGGCCGCCGAAACTGCAGTGGCTGTTAAATCGCGTATAACAGTCAAAGAACGAAGAGAGCGTCTGCGTGCGCAGGAAGAGCTGATACTCAAATTAATTGCTGATGTGCGAGCCGACATGGTTCATACAATAGATACACCGGAATACATAAGCATTATTACAAATATGATTATCGAAGCGGCAATCGGACTGGGGATGCCTGAAGCTAAAGTTCAGATGTCAGCAGCTGAACAGCATCTTATTAACGACTCACTCCTTCGTAATGCCGAAACGCGCATTATGGCAATCAGGGGAACCAAAATCAGGCTCAATGCCGACCAAGAGCATCCCCTTCCCGCTCAGGGTGTCGTACTCACATCACCCGACGGATCAATTGCATTCAGCAATCAGGTTCCAGTGAGAATCGAACGCTATCAGGCTCAAATTCGGCATATTATCTACGAGCTGCTATTTAAAGGGGAATAAATGGAAGAACAGATTATAGGACGTGTTAAGCGTGTTAACGGACCGGTAATTGAAGCTGAGGGTATAACCAATGGAATGATGATGGAGCTTGTTCGGGTCTCAGAAGCACGTCTTATCGGAGAGATAATAAAATTGTCCGGGGCTTGTGCCATTATCCAGGTGTATGAAGATACCACGGGTGTGGCTCCTGGAAATATTATCTATGGTTCTGGCATGCCCCTTTCAGTCGAGCTGGGGCCAGGTCTTATCGGAACCATCTACGATGGAATTCAACGTCCTCTTGAACGGCTGGCCGAAATATCCGGAACCACCATACAACGTGGAATCCAGGCGCCACCCTTAAGTCGTGATCATCAGTGGGACTTTATCCCGGCGTTAAAAACGGGCGATTTTGTAACACCCGGCACAATTCTTGGACGCGTACAAGAGAGTGAGCGCATAGAACATCGTGTTCTATGTCCGCCCGATGTACTTGGTGAAATTATCTCAATCGTGGATTCTGGCGCCTATACCGTTGATGAAACCATAGCGACTATTAAGACTTCAAGCGGAAACCATAATCTGACAATGATGCATAGATGGCCTATACGAAAACCACGTCCGGTTACCGACCGTATTCCACTCCGAATTCCGCTAATCACCGGGCAACGTGTCATCGACACCCTGTTTCCCTTGGCAAAGGGAGGAACTGTTGCAATTCCGGGAGGATTCGGAACCGGAAAAACCATGACACAGCACGCCATCGCAAAATGGTGTGACGCCGATATTATCGTCTATATAGGCTGCGGAGAACGTGGCAACGAGATGACCGATGTTCTTAACGAATTTCCCAAACTGATTGATCCTCGCACTGGAAGCAGTCTGATGGAGCGAACCCTCCTGATTGCTAACACCTCCAACATGCCGGTGTCGGCTCGTGAAGCCAGCATTTATACCGGCGCAACACTGGCCGAGTACTATCGAGATCAGGGTTACCATGTTGCCGTTATGGCCGATTCCACATCCCGATGGGCCGAGGCTTTGCGCGAACTTTCCGGTCGCATGGAAGAGATGCCCGCCGAAGAGGGTTTCCCGGCCTATCTTCCCACACGAATAGCCGAATTCTATGAACGTGCCGGTTACATGCAAAATCTGAACGGTACTGAAGGCTCCGTTTCGCTGATCGGTGCTGTATCGCCTCCGGGTGGAGACTTCTCTGAACCGGTAACCCAGCACACAAAGCGTTTTGTCCGTTGCTTCTGGGGGCTTGACCGTCAGCTTGCGAATGCCCGCCACTATCCGGCAATCTCCTGGCTTGACAGCTATTCAGAATATCTTGATGAGGTCTCTCCATGGTGGTCAACACGTGCTGGAGACAGCTGGGCACGCAACCGTAAGCGCATAATGGAACTTTTACAACGAGAGGTAAAACTACAGCAGGTTGTCAAACTCGTTGGTCCCGATGCTCTTCCCGACAGCCAACGATTTATTATCGAAGTGTGTAGCCTGTTTAAAAACGCCTTTCTTCAACAGAATGCATTTGACAAAAATGATTGTTACTCTACAATCGAGAAACAGTTACGAATGATGGATATTATTCTGCTGTATGCTGACATGGGTGAAACAGCAATTCGCAGGGGAGTAACACTGGTTAACCTTCGCAGAATTAAGGTTTTACAGGATATCGTAAAAATGAAACTGACTGTGGCAAACGATGATATAGCACAACTCGATCGACTTGAAGCACGTTTAATACGCTCCATAGAAAAACTATAGGCCGCCAATGACAAATCCAAATACACTAAATCTTCTGGACAAAGAACTACTTGAAGGTCGCGAATACATCGGTGTTCACGAAATTGACGGCCCGATTATTATAATTAAAAATACTCATCCCGTTGGTTATCGTGAACTGGTAGAGTGCATCGATACAAATGGACACACCCGGCTTGGTATGGTTCTTGATACATCATCTACGGCCGTTGCCGTGCAGGTCTTTGAAGGAACAAGCGGATTAACTCTGCCTGGTACGCATATGCGTTTCCGAGGCAAACCGCTTACTGTCTCTGTAACCGAAGCTATGCTCGGGCGGGTCTTCAATGGTCTTGGCCAACCCATTGATGGTGGGCCTCCACCTGCAGCCTTGGTCAGTCGTGATGTTAACGGCCTGCCAGTTAATCCCACTGCACGTGAATATCCTCGCGATTTTATTCAAACCGGAATCTCTGTTATTGATGCAATGAATACCCTGATACGGGGGCAAAAACTTCCTATCTTTTCAGGTAACGGACTTCCGCACAATCAGCTTGCAGCACAAATCGCTCGTCAGGCAACCCTTCGTGGAGAGAACACCGAATTCGCTGTAGTTTTTGCTGCTATGGGTATCAAACACGACATTGCCCGATACTTTATCGACTCGTTCGAGTCATCCGGTGTGCTTGACAAGGTCGCGCTTTTTCTCTCGCTTGCTGATGCTCCATCCATAGAACGGATAATTACACCAAGAACTGCCCTGACACTGGCCGAACACCTTGCCTACGAATGTGGAAAACATGTTCTGGTCATCATGACCGATATCTCAAACTACTGCGAGTCGTTACGCGAAATATCAACAATACGTGGTGAAATTCCTTCACGCAAGGGTTATCCGGGATACCTTTATTCCGATCTTGCCGAACTATACGAACGCTCTGGAATGATAAAAGGCTGTCCCGGATCAATCACACAACTTCCAATTTTAACAATGCCTAATGATGACATATCTCATCCCATTCCAGATTTAACAGGCTATATTACTGAAGGTCAGATAGTTTTCGACCGGGATATGAACAGTCGCAGCATCTATCCTCCGGTAGCCGGACTTCCCTCTTTATCTCGACTGATGAAAGACGGTATCGGAGAAGGCATGACACGAGTCGACCACCCGCATCTTGCAAGCCAGTTATTTGCATCATACAGTTATGTAAAGGATGTACGCAACCTGGCATCCGTAATCGGAGAAGAAGAGCTGACCGCATTGGATAAGCAGTATATGGAATTCGGAGAAGAATTCGAACGTCGCTTTGTTAACCAGCGTAGCGATGAAAACCGTGATATAGAAGAGAGCCTGACCATCGCCTGGGAATGCCTCAGTCTGTTACCTGCAGAAGAGCTTACACGCTTAACCGAAGATGAGCTGGATGAGTACTATGGCAGGTAATCACCCGGCGCCAACACGAACTAATTTTATTCAGTTAAAACATCAACTTGAGTTTGCTACTCAAGGTTATGACCTTCTTGACCAGAAAAGAAATATTCTGATTCTTGAACTTCTGAATCTTGTAGATCAGGCTGTAGACTTCGAAGATCGATCGGACTGTATGTTAAAAGATGCGCACACATCCCTACGGCGAGCAGTACTTGATGGTGGCAAGCTCAAAGTTGCTGATCTTGCTTCATCCATCAATATTGAATCAAAAATCACAATTACACAGCGTCGTGTGATGGGGGTTGCTCTTCCAGTTGTCAATACCGAGTTTTCAGAGCACGGCCCCTACTATTCTCCTAATGAAACAAGCCCCTGGATTGATGAGGCAATAAACGACTTTAAACAGGTCTTAAACCTGATGGGTGAGCTCGCCGAATTGAAAATATCTATAATGCGACTTTCTCGTGAAGTAAGAAAAACCATACGCAAGGTTAATGCCCTTGAAAAAATAGCCATTCCAAATTTAACCGACTCGATACGATACATTCAAAACCGACTCGAAGAGGATGAACGCGACCGATACATCTTGATGAAACGGGTCAAAGCACGCCTGAGTCGAAGGGAGGAGCAACTATGAGTAACATCATTGAACGTGTTCTGGTTTATCTTGATGGATCAGAAGAATCTATAATCGCAGCTCAATATGCCGTTAGTCTGTGCCGCACATTAAATTCTCAGCTATACGGAACCTTTATTGTTAACACCCATGCTCTTAATGATCTGGTGAAGAGTCGTATTTTCATCGAATCTGAACAAAAAGAATACCAACGCGATCTAGAGGAAGACGCCGACAAGTATCTTCGTAACTTTGAAGAAATAGCAGTTGATAAAGGTGTGGCTCCTGAATGTATAAAAGAGAGTGGCCTGGTTCATATCAAACTCAAAGAGATGGTTCGAAGCTTCAATATTGATCTTCTTGTAATCGGTGAACTCTCACGTATACGTAGCCGACGTGATGAATTTTATAATGAAAGCGAACGGGCAATGCGCAATGTTCCCTGTTCAGTCCTGATAGTAAAAGATGAAGAGAGAACTGAAAATATATATGAAAGTATGGAGTAAGGTGAGGTGATATAATGACGTTGATTGAATTAATACGCGAAGACGTAGTCAAGGTTCCTTTAAAATCAAAAACTAAACACGATGCATTTCGTGAATTGCTTGAAGTTCTAAAAAACGCGGGCAAAATTTCAAACTCAGAGGTAGTCTTCCATGCTATAATCGAACGAGACGATCAGCTGAGTACCGCTATAGAAAACGGAATCGCACTTCCCCACGCCAAAACAACAGAAGTCGACAGACTGGTTCTTGCGGTTGGAATCTCTCCGGCAGGAATTGAGTGCTCTTCTCATGATGGAGAATTATCACATATTTTCTTTTTACTGCTGGCTCCACCAGATCAATCCGGACCTCATATTGAGGCTCTCTCTGAAATATCACGAGCTACAAAGAGCAGCGCATTCCGTCGACTACTTCTCGCATCACAGAGTGCGGATGAAATTGTTGAGCTATTTTGCGATGAGTAATGAAATAGTTTATTAAGTCTGATGATTCCAGCGAATTGAATCAGATCTTCTTTTGAGTAAACGGTGAATGAAAAAATTTAATGCGGGTGTCGAATCGATTATCCGCATAATTTCATCCTTTGGAATCTCAAGAACCACGCTCTCTTCAACTGCGGTTACAGTTGCGGTACGCATAAGATCAGAAATACTGCCAAATTCACCAAAAATATCACCCTTCTTAAGAACATTGATTTTCTTGCCAGAAATTTCCACAGAGAAAAGGCCGCTAACAACTATATAAAAACTTGTCGAATCATCTCCTTCTGTAATTACCACATACCCCGCTTCAATTTTTCGTCGAACTGAGGCTCGTGCAATTTCTTCATTCAAAGAATCTGAAAAATCAGCAAATGGCAAAAAGGTATCCAGCTCACTACGCTGGCTCCACATACTCTTGGTTACCTCTACAATATTATTCTCTTCAAGAAACTGATAAAAAAGTTTCTCGTCAAACTGACATAAAATGACTGGTGTCTCGGCCACTACCGATGCTGTACGTTGATTATTATTTTTAACTATGGCCATCTCTCCGATAAAGTCTCCAACCTCTTTGATAGCAAGATCTCGAAGTACCTTTCCGTCATGCTTCTTAACACGACACCTTCCCGAAAGAATTATGTAAATCGCCCCTTTGCGCTCTTCACCCTGTTTGAGGATTATATCATCAATGTTGTAGCCCACGAAACGAACATCATTCATAATCGCAATAATCCAGTCATACGATATTTTCGGAAAAGCATTTTCAAGCATCTGAATCGTCTGAACAGTAAAAGCATGATACATATGCTGGTTACTTTCGATCAGATTATACCTCTTGCCAACCTGAGCTAAAGAGAAGGCCGCGTCAAATTCTGCAGGCAGTTTTTCAAGATGCATAAAAACAACAGAATCAGATTTAGAATGTGAGGAATCTTCTGGATCACCATGCAGAATACCCATCCCTCCATCAGGGAAAAGAACATTAAACCGGCGGGAGTAGAGCCTTTCCAGATATTTTGCCTTTTTTTCAGAGACAACACCTTCATTTACCATCTCCCGGATGTTAACCAGAGACTTATTATCACCTACGAAACAGAGTCGCTTGATTATTTCGCGATCCTTCATCTTAAAAATAGCACCAATAGTCGGGATTGAATGAACAGTATAATGAGGAATAATTGTCATTCCATAATATTCATTTTCTTCATATGGCTCCAATTCAATAAAATCAAAAAAAGAATGAAAATATCCAGGGTTTCCGTTTGTCTGAAGGGCCAGTTTCTGAATAGCCATCCAGAAAATCTCTTTCGTACCTAAAAACTTCACCCGATCATTTGATTCAAGAAGTGGATACATATTACAATGATCATCATGAATATGCGAAAGAAATATCGCCTTAACCTGCTGCTTAGAAATACCACGAGCATTCAGGGAATGATCCAGATAGGGAACAGAATCAATCAGCATAAATTCAGAATTATAATTCAACAGAAGTGCCGAACAGGGCTGGTTAGGAGTAAAGCCCGATCCGCCACCAAGAATATCTACTCCGAATTTGAAAGGAACATTGGGTGTGTAATTTGTACGAAGCGTATATGGTGGACGCTGTGGTTCATAAAAATTAATATCAATCTTTATATCATTAACAGAATAGACATTATCATTTTCATGAACGATAGTTAATCCATCTAAATCAACCTTTCCGTTAGCATCAAAGACTCTCGGACAAACAAAATCTTCAATTGTACTTTCATTTCCGTCCGCATCTTTAAGAGCTAAATAGCGAGACTCCTTATATAGTTGAGCAAAGAAACGACTTGATCCAATTTCCTTATAATTTTCCTGAGTAGGGCCTAACAGTGATAGCGATAACAACTTAACATTATTCTCTACATTCTCGGCATCACCGACTATTCCCAGCTTTTTTTTATAACAGTTATTCAGTTCAAAAAGAAACTTATATAAAGGAAACTCGGTACTGTTCTGAACTACTCCATATTTGTATATTACATCAGGAATCACAATATAGTCCGGGAAAGGAGCGTTCATTATTTGTAAGAGTTTAATTATTTCAGGAGGGCAACCGAACATCACGGAAAATCTTTCTGTCTCTAATGTTTTTACACCCGGCATTATATCAATTAATTTCATTGTGCACCCATCTAACCTTCATAATTAGAATTTTAAGGATTTCTGTTACAATCTTTTACTATCTTGTATATGCGAGCAGTCCCTCAAAGGAACTTCCGAAAAATTATTTCCCATACTACAAATTACGATCTGGGATAAAACTCTTTTCACTATTTTCAGACTTGGATCTGCCTACAGCCTGTTCCAGCGATACAAAAAGCTCATCATAAGTCATACCATTCTCCGGATAAAAGGCATAACCGGTAGCCACTACAACCCGAAGACCATCAGTAATAGAGGGAAACTCCATCTTTCGGATTTCGTCCTTCACTATATTGATTTTTCGATTAATATCTTCTGCAGATATTTTTGTTAAAATAATCACAAGAGTATCACCATTAAAACGACAGACGTAGTCTGTTTTACGAATACTAATCTCTATCAAAGATGCAATTGCGACGAGTACTTTATCCCCGGCATTATGGCCATATAAATCATTAATCTTTTTGAAATTATCAATATCAAACATCGCAACAGCAAAGATATCCTTTTCTCGCTTTGCACGTGAAATCTCTTTGTCTATACCATCATATAAAAAGCGACGATTATACAGTCCTGTCAAAGGATCCTTCAACGCCTGTTCCCTTAATTTCTCCTGCAATCGTTCAATTTCAAAAAGACGATCCTTAAGTAGATTATTACTCCGCTTAAGTTGTTTCTCAGCACTTTTCTGATGAGTAATATCATACAACATAACAATCTTTCCAGAAAGAACGTGGTTAGCATTGAAAATTTCATTAATACTCATGTCGTAATATTCAGGAACAGTCGATCTTATCATAATTTCGTTTTCATAAAAACTGTTTTGCAAACAGACATCCCGGATCATAGAATAGTCCTCGGGTAAATCAGAAATCTCAAAACCAATCAACAGCTTAACAGCGTTTAATTGTTTCTGCATGTTCTCATTAAATTCTATAATTCGATTCTGACCATCAAGAATCATAATGCCTGCTTTTATATGCGAAAAAACCTGATGATGTGCTACTGGAATAAGATCGAGGAAATTGAAACGCAAAAAAACAAAAATCAGCATTGCCGAACTGAGCATAAATGCAATGGGTGTAAAGTCGAACCCAACAAAAGGTTCCAATTTCGTCACATACATCGCATTTGCCAGAAATGGGAAAACTGAGGCAACAAGAAGCATTAATAGTTGACGTTTATAGACTCCCTGCATTCGTAAAAGTGCATTGCATAATATCAATATCGCTGCAACGAGTAGCATATAAGAGTAGATAACTATTAGCCAGAAAAGAGGACCATACCAGTACACTAATATATCATTAGACCATGAAAACCGGCTCCAAACAAGGTTATGAAAACTATTCGTGCATACAGCCACAATCGTGAAAACTGGAATTACCCAAAAAAGTGGCAAATACCTATTTTTAATATTATGATCTACATTGCAGTACTCTAATATAAAAAAGAAAAGGAAGACCGGGTTCGAAATAATTCCAAGATAGGCTATAGTAGACCAGAAAATCTTGCCATTCATCCCGGAAACAGAATTTTCTATTGCAACACTGCAGGACCAGACTATGCTTCCAATAATTATTCCCAGAAGATACCTGGATTCGGCCAGTCTGCGTTTGGGCCACACTGTCGCCAATAGAATAAACAGAAGGAAAACCGAAATCAGGAGCAACGAAGTATAATATATACTATTCATAATTCAACAATACAAAAAAAGCAATACCTGTCAACACGTATCTGATAACTAATTCTAAAAAGCAGAAAATCGATTATCTCTATTTTAAAGCATAAACCGAAGTTAATCCTCCCAAAAGATCACCCTTGACCAAATTGATGCCCAAAAGAGATACTTACCTTTAAAATTGTAAAAACCACACATTTATAATGGATAATGCTTAATGAAAATACATATAGCGTCTCTGGGATGTCGTCTTAACCAGGCGGAAATTCAATCTGTTATTACATGTCTGAAACAAAATGGACACTGTATTGTTAAGCCCGAGGAGGCTCAGCTTTTCATCATCAACAGCTGTGTAGTTACCCACACGAGTGAACGGAAAACCCGAACCCTTATTAATTCAGCCAAACGCATGGCCTCTTCTGCCGGTCATGTCATTATCACCGGATGTTTTGCAGACTCCTACTCTGTAGATGGCAATGTAATTCACCTGTCTAACGATTATAAACACCTAATTCCGGACCTTATAGAGTACAACTTCATTCTGCCTGAAGAGATGCTTAATTCATCACGCTTTGAATTTATTCCGGCAACCGGATCAACACGAACACGAATAAACCTTAAAATTCAGGACGGATGTGACAACTACTGCTCATACTGCATTATTCCGTCTGTTCGTGGTTTACCCGTAAGTCGCTCTGTTACTGACATAATCAATGAGTTCAGAACATTACTTACAATGGATTATCACGAATTTCTGCTTACCGGTGTCATGATAAGCAACTACAATGACAACGGAACAGACCTGAATGATTTAATTACCAGACTTTTGAGCATCAAAGGTGATTACCGACTTCATCTCTCATCTTTGTCTCCGCAATCAGTTACCCCTCGGTTAATAGATACAATACTCAGTGATCGCGTTGTACGCCACCTGCATCTCTCTCTGCAGAGTGGTTCGGGTGCCATTCTAAAGGCTATGAATCGACATTACACACCTGATCATTATCTTAATATTTTAGAACAGATCCGCAAAGAAGATCCTCTCTATAATCTCACAACTGACCTTATAGTAGGTTTTCCGGGCGAAACAGACCTGAACTTCGATGAAACAGTTCAGTTTATAAATAGTGCTCGGTTCTCTCATATTCACACCTTCCGCTATTCACAAAGAGAGGGAACCGCCGCAGCAAAAATGCAGAACCAGATCGCAGAAGAGATAAAAAAAGAGCGTAGTAAAGAAATTATGAAGATATCTTCAGAACACAACAGAAGCTACTTACAAAAGTTTCACGGAAGAGAGTCGACAATTTTAACCGAACAGTCAAAGAATGACAGAACGAAAGGATTTAACAACTACTACGTACCAGTAACCCTATCAGGAGTGTATGATCGTAATCAATTTATTGAAGCCCTGTGCTCATTCGATGAAGGCTCTACCTCTCTTGAAGGACATCCACTCAAGAGGGACTTTTCTTAAACAATGAAAAGGATATTCCTAATTACAATTGGAGCCTTCTCGGTATTATTAGGTCTTATCGGAATTATTATTCCGGGGCTTCCTACAACCCCATTTCTATTGCTGGCATCCTACTGTTTTTTAAGGAGTTCTCACTCACTCTATGTTAGACTTCATAGCAATAGAATTACAGCTCAATACATCAAGCCATTCACTACTTACAAGGCTATCTCGCTTAAAGGGAAAGTAATGTCTATAGTAACCATGTGGGCCATGATGACCATCTCCATGATCTTTTTTATTAGCAGTATACCAATTCGTATTGTAATATCTCTTTGTGGAGTCTCTGTTTCGATATATATTGCAAGGTTTCCGACTCTTACTGACGAAATACGTATGAGGTTTGATAATAATGCTGAAAAACCTTTGGATTATTCACTGTAAACAGCTTGATATTCAGACCTTTTTTTTTATGGTGGATACATGCTTTCTTTCAAAAGTAGGCCTATATTTTATAATCAAGGAGACCAGTTATGAAAGTAACCGCAATTGCAGCAAGCCCTCGTTCCGGCCAAATGACCCACACCGTTCTTAACTACACCCTCGACAAGATCCGGGAGATAAATCCGTCAGTCACAACCGAACTAATTTCACTCGCAGACAAAGTAATATCTCCTTGTACAGCATGCGGATATTGTAACAAAAACTTCTCCTGTTCTATTAATGATGACATGGAACCAATAATCGATAACCTTAAAGAGTCACGGCCCGATGTACTCATAATGGGGTCACCAGTTTACATGGGATCGATGAGTGCCCAGGCAAAAGCTTTTTTTGACCGCACAGTGCTGTTCCGAAGAAATAACTTTGCCTTCAAAAATGTTATCGGATGCTGTATCGCAGTTGGTGCAAGCCGCAATGGAGGTCAAGAACTGACGATCCAGGCTATGCATGCAGCCATGCTTATCCATGGAATGCTTGTAATTGGAGACAGTGCGCCGACTGCCCACTTTGGGGGAACCGGCTGGGCTCGTGTTCCGGGTGGTTATGAAAACGATCCCGACTCATTGGCTACATATGATTCACTTGCACAAAGAATAGTTGAAACACTAGCTCTAATAAAACAGACGCCAAAGGAAGCCAAATAATGAAAAGGCTTATGACTCTTATTCTTATTTTACTTATTTTTTTAGCAACAACCGCTTGCTCGAAAAACAGTACATCAAACTCCCTTACCATTTACACATATGATAGTTTTTCCTGGTTTACTGAAAAAATGGTTCCCGAATTCGAAAGAGAGCATAACTGCACAGTTAAAGTAATTCTTTTTGAATCGACTTCTAAGATCATCACGCGCCTTATCCTTGAAAAGAATAACCCTAAGGCCGACATCGCAATTGGTATCACACCAACAATGCTTGCACAGGCAATTTCAGAAGATCTTTTCGAGAAATACAAAAGTCCCGCTGTAAATTCTATCAAAAATAGGTCGCTAATTTTCGATTCAGAATTTTACACAACTCCCTACGACTATGGAGCTTTGGCTGTTGTATATAACCCTGAAACAGTTAAAACTATACCGAATAACTTTTCAGACTTTTTAGACCAACCTAAGTCATTAATAATTCAAGATCCACGAACATCATCCACAGGAACCGACTTTCTCTTATGGACAATTGCTATTTACGGCAACGAATGGAAAGACTTCTGGAGAGATTTCCGCCATACAGTGCTCACGGCTCCGGCAGGTTGGAGCGAGTCATTTGCAAAATTCGAAGCAGGTGAGGCTCCAATGATGGTAAGCTATGCTACAGATACGGCCTATTCCATTCACAACTATGGTTCATCAACCTACAAAACGGTTATCCCAGGTCAAAAGGCATATGTTCAAATTGAAGGAGTATCTTTAGTTAAAGGCTCACAGAATTTTAAACCAGGAAAGGCATTCATAGACTTCATGCTTTCTGATCAGTTTCAGAAAGAAATACCTCTTAACCAGTGGATGTTTCCTGTAATTGACATGGAACTTCCCGAAGTATTTTCTCATGCCCTTGTGCCTGATAAGACGGTATCAATACCAACGGCTGAAATTTCAGCCAATCTTGAAAAATGGCTGAAAGAGTGGGAAGATATTATGGCTTCGCGGTGACCCGATTCATAAAATTCTCATACCGAGAATTTTCTAAACGAATACGAGTACAGATCATAATAATAGTGCTTGGTATACCTACACTTGTAATAGCACTATTTACACCTCTTTTTTACCACTTCTTTTCATTCAATGACCTGGCTCTTGTTTTCGAACCACGAACATTAAGAATTCTTGTCAACACTACTATACAGGCTGCCCTCTCTTCCCTAATTGCACTCATACTCTCAATTGGTCCTGTAATATATTTGTGCACAAAAAAGTCACTGCTTAACACAATAATTGAATCTACCTATTTTATTCCCTTTTTCTTTCCGGTAATATCTACTGTAATCGCCTTTTCTTCAATAATGAAATATCTTCCTGTTCAGTTTCACTACTCATTACCGACTGTTTTGGCTGCTCATGCTTTTTACAATACTCCAATTTATGTCATGTTTCTATCATCAGCCATACGCAATATCCCTATCAACAGAATCGAAAGCGCTTCTCTCGAAACTAATTCGGGTATTTCTTTAACGAAACATATTATACTGCCATCGGTTATGAATGCCCTTTTGAGATCCTTTTTTTTAGTTTTCCTTTTCTGTTTTACCAGTTTCGGAATCATACTGGCTCTGGGAAATGTATCGTTAACTAACTTCGAAATTGCAATATTCACTTCACTTAATACCAGCCTTAATATTCCAGCCGGACTGGCTTATGCTCTTATTCAATTGGTAATACTTCTTGGTATGAATCTATTAATTTCTAAATCCTCCACTCAAAAACTCGAGATTCAGACCTACAAAAAACGTAAAGGCTTTATAGCATCACTAATTTTTTCTTTGCTTTTTATAGCAATGGAGTTTTCTGTAATTTTGATTTCAGTATTTCACTCAATTATTTTTTCAATAAGTAAAAGAACAAACTATTTTATAAATTTATTCTCTGATTCCTTCAATGAACGCTTTCCATTAATCGAAGCCTTAAGAAACACATCACTGTTAGCAGTTTTAACATCTGTTACTATTACGATAATAACCTATCTAATCTTAAGAAAGAATTCCCGCATCCTTGATATTATTATAACTTCCTTATTCGGGTTTTCATCTGCTATACTCTCTATCGCACTATTAACTTTTTATATCTATTATCATATTCCATCATTCATTGTTCTGTTATTCGGTTATGCATTTATTTCGTTACCAATTTCATACTCTTTTATGCAAGCACATGTTCAGGGATTCAACGCAACTTTGCGCGAAACTGCAATCTCTGATGGAGCAACCATTTTACAAACAATACGCTATGTCGAAATACCACTACTTATGCCTGTACTGTTTAGAAATTTTATTCAGATTTTTGCCATCATTTTTGGAGAATTTACAATAAGCTATATATTTCAAAGTGGAGGGGATTTTCCATTACTTTCGGTAGTTCATTATGGCGTTTCTGCACAACGGTTATTAGGGGAAGCATACGCAATAAACAGCATTACGATTCTATTTATTACTGCTCTTTTTGCGATATGCTCACTAATGGGAATTCAAACAAGCGAGCTTCCAAAAAACTCAAAAAGATAATAACTTATCTAATCAAGATTTTTAGAAGCTCTTAAATTCTTATTATAAGAAAATCCAATATTAGGGTCAATATAATAGTTTCATTCGTTTTTGAAAAATAACAAACAAAAACAGACTATTTTAAAATAGAGTCCACACTTGCATTTATTTCGGCTAACGGAAGATCAGCTTTAACTTTGTGGTAATTAGAACCGCTGTTATAATAGTCAATCAAAGGCTGAGTTTTTTCGTAATAGGTTTTCAACCGATGTTTTATTGTTTCTTCAGTTTCATCGCTTCTCTGAATAAGTTCTGAACTACACTTGTCACAAACACCCTCTTTCTTCGGTGGTTGATACAATATATTATAAATAGCCTGACATTTAGTATTAGAACAGGTTCTTCTGCTTGTTAAACGCTTTATTAAAAGCTCATCGGGAGCATCAAGTTCAATAATGGCATCAATTACAAGATCATTACGTTTGAGTAACTGATCAAATCCTTCGGCCTGGGCAATTGTCCGCGGAAAGCCGTCCATTATAAAACCCTGGCTACAATCATCCTCTTTAATTCGATTCTCAATAATTCCAAGAATTACATCATCAGGAACAAGTTCTCCTGAATCCATAAATGACTTAGCTTTAACACCAAGATCTGTTTTGTTTTTTACTTCATTTCTCAGTATATCCCCGGTCGATATTTGTACCATGGAATAATTATCAACCAGATGCTTTGATATTGTTCCCTTTCCTGCACCCGGTGCGCCAAGCAATATTACATTCATTGAGTCCTCCTGATATAGTTATAATCCCAATAATCATAGATACCGGCAAATCCGGCAATTTACACTATTAAAGTATCTCTAATAATTAAAATTCACGTTTTATAGACGATTTTTCGGCAAATGCTTGTAAAGCAAGATCGATAAGAAAATCGAGTAATTGCGGATATTCGATACCCTCTTCCATCCATAGTTTAGGATACATACTAATTGAAGTAAATCCGGGCAAAGTATTAACTTCATTCAAATAAAAAGAACCACTTTCTTTATCAATGAAGAAATCTATCCGACACATTCCTTTAAGACATAAAAGCTGATAAGCCTCCAATGCACACTGACGCATCTCTTTCATTTGAGTCTGACCTATATCAGCAGGAATTCTAAGAAGGGCTCCATCTTTATCGACATATTTAGCCTCAAAAGAATAAAACTCATGATTCGGAATTACTTCTCCACCCACAGTGCAACGGGGTTTGTCGTTACCAAGAACTGCAAATTCTATTTCCTTACAGCTAACAGCTTTTTCAATCAGTACCTTTGTATCAAACTCAAAAGCAGATCTAATATTTTTGTCTAAATCCGAAGGCTCAGCTATCTTATATATTCCAACGGAAGATCCAGCATTTGCAGGTTTAACAAAACAGGGAAAACCAAAATCCATCTTGATCTCTTCTATTACAAAATCGCATGAGTCCTCCCATGCTTCTTTATGGACAGTAAGCCAGGGAACAACAGGTATTCCAGCCTGATCAAGAATGCGTTTTGTAACATCTTTATCCATCCCCATAGCAGAACCCAGCACATCGGCACCAACATAGGCTACTCCAGCACTCTCTAATATACCCTGCAATTTTCCATCTTCACACCCTGTCCCGTGAATAACTGGAAAAGCAACATCAATGACAACTGTTTTATCTGACTTTCTATCAAAGAACTTCAACTGATTTTCATCCGGATAGACATTGAAATACCAGTCTCCATTCTTTTTAATATTCAATACAGATCCAAAAACCGTATCATCATTTACAGATGGCGAATCGTCAGGATACCACCGACCGTCCCTATCAATACCTATAGCGACTATCTCGTACTTAGTTTTATCAAGATTTTGCAATACAGATGCAGCACTACAGCGTGAAACATCATGCTCACCAGAACGACCACCGAAAATAATTCCAATTCGTAACATAAAAATTGCCTGCTCATTATATCAAAATGGAGAACGACTAAATATCATTTAAACCTTTATAAGGAATCTCTAATAATTAACTTTTTAACAAGGCTGCATGTGCGAGCAGCAAGAGTCATCTTGCGACCAGCACAGGCTGCATGTGCGAGCAGCCCAGCAAAGAAAATTGCCCTTGCAGGTTGTTCTTATCAGAACAATAAGTTTTTAGCGCAAGATAAAAACCCCACGGGTAACACAAACTTCCCCCAAGAAGGAGCCGATCTTTTTACAAATTCAGTTCAACTTCTGTATTGATGTCACTCTCTTCAAATTCAACAATCTTTTCGCCGGAAAACCCATCAATATTTACTCCATTAACCGGAGGAGTAGTGGAAGAGTAATAAAACTTATACCTTTTGCCCGACTCTATATTATTAAGTTTATATGAACCATCATCACACCAGGTTGCAAGTGGGGGAATTAAAGTAGTACCGATATAATTGCTAATATCATCATCCTCATGTATTGCCACAACATAACGACCTGCAGGTGCACTCCCCTTTACAATTAAAGTCTTTTCCGTTTCATATATATTTACACCGGCCTGAATATTACCACCTATATAGAAATCACCCTCCACGACATTTACAAACGAATCCGCAAGAGAATAATAGCCATAATAATATTCATTATCAGAATCTCCATACTCATAATACTTAAGACTATTTTTAAAATTAATTCTTATTTCAATAATAGTTTTTGTACCAACCTTGTATTCAAAGGGAATTGGCAGATCGATTACAAAAGGGTACACAATATTATTGACCTCATCCTCATCTTCATCATAATCAGCTTGTTCATACTTTAAACGATGGATTGAATCATATCCAGGAAGGTCACTGTTTCCAAATTTTTCTTCATTATCGTCAATATATTCCCACGAATGATTATAATATGATGCCTGGTTATAAATTAATTTTCTAAAGAAGACTTTTATAGTGTCATAGTTTTTATCAGGGAACAGATCACTCGTTGGAACAGTAATCCCCTTTCCTGAAAACAGTTCGTTATCATCTGTCATATCAGCATTTCGATAAAATCGTTCGATAGAGAATCTATCATTATTAGCTCTAACTTCTCCGATGTCTATCAGAACCTTATCGGGAAGGTTTTCAGGAACACTGTTAACAGCCGAATCATCAATGAAAGAATTAGCAGAAGGAGAGGCACCATCCCACCATGACCGCGGATCATTAGAAGCATAGGAGGCCTTGAAAACTATTATTATATCAGACTGATCAAGATTGGAAAAGATAGGATCCCCATCACAGGAAAAACAGAATAATAAAACGGCTATCAGTAAAAATCTCATAATTTTGCTCTCAATATTACTTTATTACAGACATGTTTATAAATTAAAGAAAAGGGATAAACCAACATTGAAGAAATGGCCATTTATATCCGCACCCTCTAAATGTTTTTCATATAACATAAGATAATCAGTACGTAATCCGACATTTATCCACTTTCCAAGCGGAAAAGAAATCTCAAATCCTCCCATAAAGGTCGGATCCCATTGAGAAACCATGTCAGGTTCCATCCAGATTCTCGTCACTCCACCACCAGCTTTAAGAACAAAATTAATAGGAGTCTTAATAGGCAGACGATACTGAAGAGAGCTGTAGACAGGCACCATCTTAACCGATGTCAAAGAGGCCGATTTATGATGCTGATAAGAAAGATCAAGACCAATCTTTACAGGTCTATAAAAGGTAGAGACTTTAGCATATGCCCCACCCGAAAGTGCGCTGTCAACCTCCTCAGCCGTTTCAAAAAGAGGCGCTGCCGGTCCAAACCATATTCCTGCTTGAGGCCGGTTAAAATAATCTCCACGAACACGTTGACCATAAACACTTTGAAACATAAATAGCACTATTATTGTTAAAATTACTTTTTTCATATCCACCCTATTCTATTCTATAGACACATTGTTAATTTATAATAATAATTCAACTAAATTTTATTTGCTACCCCCTGCCCCAAGTGCAATCCCGAATTCATGAACGAGTTCAAAATTCAACCTTGACAATCAAAGCGCTAATTATAACCCTTCTCATATTTCCTAGTCATATGGTTTCAGCCTTATCTAAATTATATGCTGATTCATATGTCTTAAGCGGTGGATCATAATCAATTCGGTTCAGATAGAGTCCTTCGGGTGGTGCGGTTGGCCCTGCTGATCTACGATTACAAGCCTTTAATATTTCTTTTATTGCAGACGGTTCAATAGAATTTTTATTAAAAAAATCAATAGTTCCTATAATTATGCGAATCATATTATGAAGGAAAGATTTACCTGTTATCCTTAACAGAATATAATCACCCTCCTTTGTTACATCTATATTTGAAATAGTTCGAACTGTCGGCTTGTCTGAAGAAATAGTTTTACAAAAGCTCATAAAATCGTGTTCACCAATTAAATAGCTGCATATCTCACGTATATAATTCAAATCACATTCTTTTGGCATCCACATAGCACGATCTATAACAAATGGAGATGGAGCAGGGTTGTTATAAATTTTATAAAGATACTCTCTAGAAACAGCGTGAAAGCGGGAGTGAAAATCAGCAGGTACATTATAGATATTCTTCACTGACAACGAATGGGGGGTAATTCCATTCAAGGCATAAAGAAGACGCCGTAATAGTATTTCAGAATTATCATCATAGTGGACAACCTGTGCAAGGGCATGAACACCGGTATCGGTACGTCCCGAAGGATGGATCCGTATATTATAACCATAAACGACAGACAAAGCCGACTCAAGTTCACCCTGTACTGAAACAGCGTTTTTTTGATACTGCATTCCCTTAAAGTGTGAACCATCATATTCAACGAGAAGAGCTAATCGCCGGCAATTTCCTGCTGATCGCGTTCCTGATACCATTTTTCCAACATTTCATTCATTTTATCGTACAAGTCGCGCGTCATATCCAAAATAAGGCTTGGCTTGTTTTTTGAAGATTTTCCCATACCAAAAATTCTGGAGAGGTATCTTTTGGTGTGTTCAAAGTTTTCTATTCTTTTGATTAAGTCAGGGTTTTTAGAACCTATTTTAACAGTTAGCATGGCGTACATATAAAGCATACCATCATAGCCCCAGTTTTTATCGGTATCCGGACCCAAATGAGGTGCAGCCGATGCCGGCTCTTTCCCATTTTGAGCAAACTCGAGCGCCCGATCATAGAAGGTATAAGCCTTACCATAAAAGAATATTGAGATTTTTTTATAATTTCTTTCAGGATACTTCAATGCCAGATCTCCAAAAAGCCAAGCAGCCCTTATAGAACAAATTGAATTTTTAAATGTAGGAGCACAGGACTTATTTCTCATTCCGTATACATCGACAGCCAAAAGGTAAGATGCAGCTCCAAGTTCAAGATTTCGATCATCTTCAAAATTCAAAGAGCCAAAAAATTTTTTTATTGTATTTACACGTGATTGTGCACTGTTTCTAATACGGGTTATTTCATCAGGCTCAAGTTTATCAAAATCACGCTGAAAAGCAGTGTACAAACAGCGTGGACACACGTTCAAGACGTAGGCCATTGGATAAATAACACCATACTTAGAATTTTTTTCATATTTTCGACGTAATTCATCCGTAAGATTACCCGCAATAAGGCGACCACCACCGGATAGAAGGTCTTCTCGAAAAAATTCGTACTTACAAATAGGACATTTAGTACTATTTTTTTGATGAAATGAAATACGTTTGGTTTTTTCCATACTGCTCCTCTACTTTTTGCATTTTTGATTTAGACTATATTAATTCAAGCTATTTTTCAAAATATGTTTAGATAATTGAAATTACCTGCTAAATATATTTTTTGTTAGGGTCGACAATCTAAATAACTATACTTTTATTATGACTTGAAAACAGGGTAGATAACATGCATATAAAACATTTGATTTTTATTCTTCTTTTAATGATTCCAGTATCTTTATATTCCGTATCAAATGCAGTTATATCAAACCAGGATTACCGTTATTCCCTGGAAATTCTTAGAGATCTGAATATTATTATAAGTAACTTTGGGACAGACAGCGAAAAGGAAGAGTTTCTTAAGATTCGCTCTAACTTTCAAGTTGCCGCCGAACGCCACTATGGTCGTCATTTTGTAAATGTGACATCTCTTACCTACAAAAAAGAAAAAGCTGAAGAGAGAGAGACTTCGATTGATCTCTTTTATGACCTAAAATTACAGCTTATTGATCTTTATAGCACTCTCTCTGAATTTTACATCTTCAGAACTCAGGAGTTACTGGATAGTATTGCTAAAGAATCTACTGATATAATAATTGAATATGGTCGAGGTGGAGGTAAATCAAAATACTTTTTTTCACGCCCCATCGACCCTCTAACAGATGTTAAGCCTTATGATGCCGACAAATTTCACTATTTCAGGGTAAGATCTTCTATAGAACAGTATCTCGATAGCGGTTATAGATATCTTAACGATGCACGAAGAGTCTTTGACGATGTCGACTATATATATATTATGAGCAAAGAGAGAAAAACAAATCGGGAACTCAGCTATATTATTGAAAAGCACCGGGCAGCAATAATTCTTGCTCGTCAGTCAAAAGAGTCCGGAATAGAAATATATCGGACTTTAAATGTACATAAAATGACCGAAATACTTGGAAAGTATGATGTTTCTAACCAAAAGATTCTTCAATTTCCTATATATGATGATAGAATTCCTGAACAGTATAAAGTTGATGCTACAGATAATCGAAAATTGCTATTTAGTGTAGAAAAGCAAAGAATAGGAAATTACGACGATCTTAACCCCAAGTCAGCAGAAGAGACAGATCCGAATAACCAAAATAGGCCCGATAAGAAAGTTGAAACCGACGAAATTGCAGAAGAAGAATTGGAGACGGAGTAGAACCAGGAATAGGACAATGTGATTATGAGTCGTTAACTGCAGATAAAAATAAGAAATATATAAGAAAAGCTCCTTAAATTAGGAGCTTTTCTTATATTAAAAATTTTAAAATATTTCTATGCTTCTTCGACTTTTGAATCAACCAGTTCTATTATAGCTTTATCAGCCGCATCACCGGCACGCTTATTACCAAGAAGATATATTCGCGTATATCCACCCTTACGGTCTTTAACACGTTTTGCAATATCATCAAAAAGTTTAGCAACTACATCACGATCTTTAATTGTTTTCATAACTTCACGCTTATTATGAAGCGCAGCTGCATCAGTTGCAGTAAGATTCTTCTTTGCACGTGTAATCATCTTTTCAGAATAAGATTGAAGAATCTTAGCCTTTTGCTTTGTTGTTACAATCCTTTCATGCTGAATCAAAGATGTAATCATATTGGCAATCATTGCCTTACGGTGGGCTGATGTTCGTCCCAATTGCTTTACATTATTTAACTTTCTCATGTCAGTTCTCCCGTCAGTCCTTCAGGCCTAAATTAAGATTCTTCTCATCAAGTTTAACCTTAATTTCATCAAAAACCTGATCACTTATATGTTTCGATTTATACAGTTCGTCCTCAGTTTTGCGAACTAACTGTTCAAGATTAGAAATTTCTAAACTACGCAAAGTATTGTAGGTTCGAACCGAAAATTCCATCTCGTCAATAGATTTCGAAAGAAGAGTCTTCATCTTTTCAAGATTCTCGTCAACTACTTCGACTTCATCATCCAACTCTTCTTCAAAATTAATGAAAATTGTCATATGATCTTTAATAATTTTTGCAGCCTGGGCAAGTGCATCATCAGGCTTTATTGAGCCATCAGTCCAGATCTCGAGCTCAAGACGATCATAGTCAGTTCTTTGACCCACACGCGTATCAGAAACAGTAGAATTAACCTTTACAACTGGTGTGAAAATAGCATCAACAGGAATAACACCTATTATATCTACATTATCCATTTCTGCAGGTACATATCCACGACCTTTTTCAATCTGAACCTCAATATCAATTTTGCCATTTTCTTCAAGAGAAGCAATATGATGTTCGGGGTTCATTATCTCAATATCAGAATCAATATCAAAATCTGCACCGGTGAATGTACCCGGCCCCTCTTTTACTACATGCAAAACCTTACGAATATCCTCATTAAACTTAAAACGTAATTTCTTTAAATTCAGGATAATACGGGTAACATCCTCGAAAACACCATCAATAGTAGAAAACTCATGACTGATGCCATCGATTTTCACAGCGGTAATAGCCGCTCCTTCGATAGAAGAAAGAAGTACACGACGCAAAGAATTACCGACAGTTGTGCCATATCCCCGTTCAAAAGGCTCGGCAACAAACTTTCCATAATTACTGGTAAGTTCGTTATGTTCAAAAGCTATCTTACTTGGCCTTTTAAAACCCTTTAACAAATTTTTGGGAGCCATCAATAAACCTCCAGGACAATGGCGATTGTTTTTTACTTAGAATAAAGTTCAACTACCAACTGCTCGTTGAAACTCATCTTAATATCATCACGCTTTGGCAATCTTGTCACACTGCCTTTTTTATTATCATAATCAACATCAAGCCATTCAGGTTTAGAGCTAATAGCCTTGGAAAGCTTAATTGCTTCTGTAACAGTAACATTTTCTAAAAACTTATCATCAAGACTGATTGCCGAACCTTCTTTAACACGATAAGAAGCGATATCAACACGTTTGCCATTAACAAGAATATGACCATGTTGAACAAGCTGACGAGCCATGTTTCTTGAAGAAGCGAGACCCATACGATATATTACATTATCAAGTCTACGCTCAAGTAATGAGAGCATGTTTTCACCGGTAACACCCTTCATACGATTAGCTTCCTGGAAAACAAGACGAAACTGTTTTTCTAATACACCATAAGTTTTACGAATTTTCTGCTTCTCGCGAAGCTGAATACCATATTCCGACAACTTGGTTCTACGTTTCTTCTGCGGCCCTGGTGGATATTTTTTCTTTTTTATTGAACATTTTTCTGTAAGACATCTCTGTCCCTTAAGTAAAAGAGGCATTCCCTCTCGTCTGCAAATTTTACAGGATGGTCCAGTATATTTAGCCATAATTGTACTCCGTATTATACTCTTCGTTTTTTCCGCGGTCTGCAACCATTATGCGGAACGGTTGTTTTATCAATAATTTTTACAATATCAAGACCCGTTTGAGCAAGCGAACGAATAGCTGATTCGCGACCAATACCCGGTCCCTTAACATAAACATCAATAGTTTTCATTCCTGCGCCATCAATAGCTTTTTGAGCCGCATTTTTAGCCGCCATCTGAGCAGCGTATGGAGTAGATTTACGTGAGCCCTTAAAACCTTCTCCACCAGAGGATGCCCATGAGATAATATTACCAACCATGTCGGTAATAGATATAATTGTATTATTATAAGTAGCTTTAATATAACAACGACCTATAGGTACGTTTTTCTTTTCCCGTTTTTTACTTTTTTGTTTCACGGAAGTTCTCCTTATTTCTTAAATGATCCTTTTCGGTTATTCTTTCGTGTACGCGCGTTATTTTTAGTGTTTTGTCCACGTACTGGAAGACCTCTTCTGTGACGAAGTCCACGGTAACAGCCAATATCCATCAAACGCTTAATATTAATCGCAACTTCAGAACGAAGTTCACCTTCAACTTTCTTTGTCTCATTTATTGTCTGACGTAAAGAGTTAATCTCATCATCAGTTAAATCTTTCGCGCGTGTATTTGGATTAATACCGGTTTTAGATAATATTAGCTTTGAAGTAGTTAAACCGATGCCGAAAATATATGTTAAAGCAATTTCAATGCGCTTATTATTCGGCAAATCAACTCCGGAAATACGTGCCATATTTATTCACCAATCCTTATTTTTTAACAGTTCTTATTTTTTGTCTTTGTTTGTGACGAGGATTTTTACATATTACACGTACAATCCCATGTCGCTTTATTACCTGACAATCACTGCATACTTTTTTTACAGAAACCCGAACTTTCATCTTTTCTGCCTCATCTATTTTGATCTATAAGTTATTCTTCCGCGAGTTAAATCATATGGGGACAACTCAACAGTTACTTTATCACCGGGAAGAATACGAATATAGTGCATTCTCATTTTCCCAGAAATATGAGCGAGAACAACATGGTCATTCTCTAATTTCACGCGAAACATCGCGTTTGGAAGTGTCTCTACTACTATACCCTCTATTTCTATTGGTTCTTCTTTTGCCATGTACAATTCCTACCTAATTAAAATTAATTCCTCGTGTTAGTATTTTTGCTTTTCCATCAATAACAGCAACTGTATGTTCGAAATGTGCCGAATACCTTGAATCGGCAGTTACAACAGTCCAATTATCATCCAAAACATCAATATCAGAGGTACCGGCATTTATCATAGGCTCAATAGCAAAAACCATCCCTTCAGAAATACGAGGTCCGCGACCTGCTTTACCATAATTGGGAATCGAAGGCTCCTCGTGAAGATTCAAGCCTATTCCATGTCCGCTGAACTCCCGGACTGGTTTAAAACCAAACTTAGTAACATACGACTCAACCGCATGAGAAATATCAGAAACACGGTTATCTATTGTAACAGAAGCAATCGCTTTATATAGTGACTCTTTTGTTACATCTAAAAGCTTCTGAACAGAAGCATCAATCAGCCCGACAGAAACTGTTCTTGCAGAATCACCAAAAAAACCGTCTACAATTACTCCAAAGTCCATACCAACTATATCCCCCGCCTTTAAAATACAATCTTTACGTGGAATACCGTGAATAACTTCGTCATTAACAGAAGTACACACTGTTGCGGGAAAACCACCGTAATTCAGGAAAGCCGACTTTACCTTATGAGCTTTAATGAACTTTCGAGCATGTTGATCGATTTCAAAGGTAGAGATACCTTCTACAATTTTGCTCTCTAATTCGTCAAGAATATTTGCAGTTATAAGAGCAGCGTTTTCAATTTTTTTCAATTGATCTTTTGTATATATATAAATACTCACTAAATTCTTCTCAATACCTTAACGACGTCCCTTCATCCGGCCTTTCTTAAAGAATCCATCATAATGACGCATTTTCAATTGAGATTCGACCTGCTTCAAAGTATCAAGAGCAACACCAACGATAATCATGAGTGAAGTTCCACCAAACATATAAGCCATTGAAGGAGAAACCTCATTCGGGAAAAGTCGTAAAATCAAATCAGGCGTAATAGCAATAAAGGCCAGAAAAAGCGCACCGGTTAATGTAATTCGGTTAAGAATTTTTGTTAAATATTCAGCTGTTGCTGAACCGGGGCGAATGCCTGGAATAAACCCCTGGTTTCTTTTAAGATTTTTCGCAACATCCTCTGTATTAAAGGCTATTGAAGCATAAAAGAAGGCGAAAAAGAGAATCAGTACAGAATATACTATAAGATAAGGGATTTGACCCGGTGAAAGAAAATACTGGATCTTATCCAGAATCGGATGACTATCTTTAAATATTGGCAGGCTTGTTAAAACCTGTGGAAACTGCATTATTGCAACACCAAAGATAATAGGCATTACATTACCAGCATTTATAGGTATAGGGAGTGTCTGAGAACTAACACGTCCACCCATCTGACGCTTACCAAACTGAAGCGGAATATTGCGACGACCGAGCGTCAGAAGTATTGCACCGGCAACAATTGCCAGAAAAACAACAAGTAGCATAATGAATACTATAGGTTCAGAACGGTTAATAATGCGTCGTGATGTATCAACAATTGCTGATGGAAATCGGACAATGATACCGGCAAATATTAGAAGAGAAATTCCATTACCGATTCCATGTTCAGTGATAAGCTCGCCCATCCACACCAGAATAATTGTTCCAGTAGTAATAGTTAACGCAGTTAAGGTATAAAAAGCAAAATCAGACTGCATATCAACTATATTCCCATACCCAGGGACAACCTGAGCTTTAAGAAATACAGAAATACTTGTAGATTGAACAAAACAGAGAAAAACAGTTAGGTATTTTGTCCATTTCTGAATCTTTTTTCTGCCTTCGGGCCCCTCTTTTGCAATCTTTTCTATAGATGGGACGATAACCTGAAGCAGCTGAAAAACGATCGAAGCTGTAATATAGGGCATAATTCCCAATGCAAAAACGGTAAAACGTGTTAACGCTCCACCGGAAAAGAGATCAAAAAACTTAAGAAGTCCACCCGCTCCGCTTTGAGAAGCTTTCTCGAAAAAAGCAGCCAAAGCCTCAACGTTTATTCCTGGAATCGGTATGTGAGCACCAACTCTAAAAATAAGCAGAATAAAAAGAGTAAAAAGAATCTTTTTACGTATTTCAGCAACTTTAAAGATATTTACAAGTACATTTGACATGAAGATTCCCTTATCTTACCGAAATTTTGCCACCGGCTTTTTCTATTTTTTCTTTTACAGTTTCAGAGAAGGCATCTGCTAAAACAGTAAATGATTTATCACAGTTACCTTTACCAAGAATTTTGATTAGTTGGTCTTTATCACGAATAAGACCTTTAGATTCAAGGAGTTCAGGAGTAATATCTGTTTCAGATAGTTTATTCAATCGTTCAAGATTAACAAGCTGATAATTTGTTGTGAAATTAGAGTTGTTGAATCCCCGTTTTGGAATACGACGCATCAAAGGTAGCTGACCACCCTCAAACCAGGCACGGTGAGTCGAACCCGAACGACACATCTGTCCGTTCATTCCACGACTTGATGTTTTACCACAACCACTGGACATACCACGTCCAACTCGCTTTCTGCTTTTGACTGAATCAGGTTTTTTTAAGGTATATGATTCCATTATAACACTCACTTACATTTATTCTGCTGAAACTTCAACCAGATGCTTAACCTTATCCACCATTCCGCGAATAACGGCATTGTCATCATGTAAACGTTCAGCACTAATTTTTCGTAAACCAAGAGCACGAAGCGTTTTGCGCTGCAGAGGTTTTCGGCCAATTCCACTCTTAACCTGTTTAATTTTCAATTTAGACATGATTATAACCTACGCTTCCCAAAGTTTATTAAGAGTAATTTCTCTCATATCTGCTACTTCTTTAAGACTTCTAAGCTTCAAAAGTCCGTTGAGCGTAGCTTTGACAATATTGATCGGATTACGTGACCCATTTGATTTAGCCAGTATATCAGAAACTCCGGCCTTTTCGAGTACAGCGCGAACACTACCACCCGCTATGATTCCGGTACCAGGTGTTGCGGGTTTAAGGATAACCCGAGCTGATTTATATTCACCAATAACCTGGTGAGGAATAGTAGAATTGCGAAGATTGACTTTGAAAACCTCTTTCTTTCCACATTCAACGCTTTTTCGAATAGCATCAGGAACTTCATTGGCCTTACCAAAACCAACACCAACATGTCCATTACCGTCCCCAACAACAGCAAGAGCGCTAAAAGAGAATCTTCGTCCACCCTTAACAACTTTAGCAACACGGTTGATAAGAACAATCTTCTCTTCGAGCTCCATGCCTGTACCGTTAACTCTTCTTTTTTTAGACATACTTTTATTCATCATAGTCATCCTTATAGTTCAATTCCATTTTCTCGTACTGAATCGGCAAAAGCCTTAACTTTACCATGATACAAATAACCGTTTCTATCGAAGAAAAGTCGTGAGATACCTTTTTCTTTTGCCAGATCCGCGATCATTTTTCCAAGAAGTTTAGCATTTTCAATATTACAAAGGCCTTTCTTACCGGAAAATTCTTTGGATAAGGTCGAAATTCCAACCAGGGTAACTTTTTCAGCATCATCTATAATCTGAGCATAAAGTGACTTGTTTGATCGATATAAACAAAGTCGTTTACGCGAAGAATCATCAGTTTTAATTTTATTTTTAACACGGAGTCGACGCTTTATATAACGACGCCCCTTAGCACTTACATTTTTCATATTTTACTTACCTGCCTTACCAGCTTTTCTTCTAATAAACTCTGTACTGTATTTAATACCCTTGCCTTTATACGGTTCAGGAGGACGTAATTCCCGGATATTTGCTGCAACCTGACCAACCTGCTGTTTATTATATCCAGTAATTGTTAAATGAGTCTGATCATTTACTTCAATCTTTATACCGGAAGGTGCTTTGAAAACTACAGGATGTGAATACCCAAGGTTAAATTGAACATCATTTTCCTGTTGTTGAGCACGATAACCAACACCGTTTATTTCAAGCTTTTTCTCAAATCCTTTTGAGACACCCTCAAAAACATTTGCTATCAAAGACCGGTATAAGCCATATTTTGCATTAAGATCTTTTTCATCAGCTGGATTTTCAGACTTGGTTATCCATAAAGAACCTGATTCTTCTTTAATAATCAGTCCATCGCAATACTCACAGGTATCTTCACCAAGAGGACCCTTTACAGAGATTTTATTACCTGAAATTTCATAAGAAACCTTTTCAGGTATATTAATCGGTTTTTTTCCAATACGTGACATAATATTACACTCAAACTTTAAATTTTAGGCTATTTCACACAATAGCTCGCCACCAACGTTCTCAACTTTAGCAGCTTTGTTGGTAATTATACCCTTTGATGTTGAAAGGATCCAAATACCAATATTATTCAATACAGGCTTAAGATCTTCAGCCTGAATGTAAAGGCGACGACCGGGTGAACTTTTACGTGTAAGATGCTGTAAAACAGACTCACCACTTTCAGTATATTTTAATTGAATGGAAATGGAATTCTGAACCGCTTCCTCTACAACCTTATAATTACGAATAAATCCCTCATCTTTAAGAATCTTTGCTATAGACTCTTTCATATTTGAATGAGGTATTAACACCTTATTTTTATTAGCCATAACCGCATTTCTGATGCGAGTCAGCATATCCGCAATTGGATCTGAAATAGAACTCATAATTTTCCTCTTATTTTACCAGGATGACTTTGTTACACCCGGAATTTTACCTTGTGCGGCAAACTTTCTAAAACAAATACGGCACATATCAAAACGTCTCAGAAAACCGCGTGGTCTTCCACATACAGCACATCTGTTATGATTTCTAACATTAAACTTGGCACCAATACGATGCTTTGCCTTTAAACTTTCTTTAGCCATTAGTCAACCCCTACTCCCAAAACGGCATGCCAAAACCTTCAAGCAATGCCTTAGCTTCTTCTTTAGATTTACCAGTAGTAACAACAGTTATATTTATACCATAAATATGTTCAGCTTTATCAAAATCTATCTCAGGAAAAATTATCTGTTCCTTTACGGAGAAGTTATAATTGCCAAAGTTATCAAAAGATTTTGGAGATATTCCTCTAAAGTCACGAACACGCGGAAGTGAAAAATTAATCAAGCGGTCAAGAAACTCGTACATAACGGTTCCTCTCAGGGTTACCTTACAACCAACATCATAACCATCACGAATTTTAAAGTTAGCTATTGACTTTTTAGCTACAGTCTTAACAGGCTTCTGACCTGTTATAGCAGATAACTCATCCAATGTTGCAGTCAATCGCTTTGAATTTGCATGAGCATCACCCATACCAATATTCAACACAACTTTCTCAATTTTAGGAATCTGCATTGAAGATTTGTACTTAAACGCATCGGCTAACTGCTTTTTAACATCTTTTTTATATAGTTCATATAATCTTGCTGCCATCTGATTACCCTTTAATCCAATCTTTTTCCGCATTTTTTACAAACACGGTGTTTATTATCGCCGGAAACATCTCTGCCAACCCGGACACCCTTTTTACATTTATCACAGAAAAACATTACCTTTGAAGCCTTAAGAGGAAACTCCATTGTAATAATTCCGCCTTTACCGTCAGCTGATTGACCTTTTTTTACATGCTTTTTTTTCTTGTTTACACCCTCAACAAGAACGCGACCCTTTTCTCCATCAACAAAAAGAACTTTTCCGCGCTTACCTTTATCAGATCCGGAGATAACAACTACCTGATCTTCTTTTTTTATCTTATTTTTAAACATTGTTATAATCCTCTTACAAAACTTCTGGTGCTAATGAAACTATTTTCATGAAATTCTTTTCACGAAGCTCACGGGCAACCGGTCCGAAAATACGAGTACCCTTTGGTTCGTTTTTTGCGTCAATTATTGCAACGGCATTATCATCAAATCTTATATATGATCCATCCGGCCGACGAACAGGCTTTGTAGTTCGAACAATAACAGCCTTAAGAACCGATTTTGTGTGAACTTTTTTACCAATTCCATCTTTAAGACCATAAGATGGGTGAGAGTCTTTAACCGCAACAACAATAACGTCGCCAACAGCCGCATATCGACGATTTGAACCGCCAAGAACCTTGATACACTGAACCTTTTTAACACCGCTGTTATCAGCAACATTGAGATATGTCTGCATCTGTATCATGATTAATCCCTACTTAACTTTTTCAATTATTTCGATAAGAGTAAAACGCTTATCTTTAGATAAAGGTCTGGTCTCTTCTATTCTTACAGTGTCACCAATTGAAAGAGTATTCTCTTCATCATGACACTTAATTTTTTTGCTTTGCTTAACATACTTTTTATAAAGTGGATGCATTGCCATTTTTTCTGTTATAATAACCGCAGTCTTATCCATTTTATTACTGGTGACTTTGCCCACCATCTGTCTTCGTGGCTTTTTGTTTTCCATCGACATTTACCTACTCTATTACTTTTTACGAATTCCCAGAGAGTACTCTTTTTGCAGAGTCATAATCCGAGCAATCTTTTTTTTCTCTTCACGAATAAGCTTGGTGTTTTCCATATTACCGGTAACTACCTTAAATCGAGCTTCCTGAATCTTTGACTTAGAATCAGATAATTCTTTAATGAGCTCATCATGCGTTAATTCTTCAAGATGTCCTTTCATGTTAAAACCTATTAATCTTCAATTGTGATAACTTTTGTTTTAATTGGCAGTTTCGAAGCAGCAGCCTTAAGTGCAGCTATACCAACCTCATTATTGACTCCGGCAAGTTCAAAAAGAATTCTTCCAGGCAATACACGAGCCTCAAATCCCTCAGGATTTCCCTTACCTTTACCCTGACGGGTTTCAGCAGGTTTTTTAGTGAATGGCTGATCAGGAAACACTCTGATCCAAAGCTTTCCACCACGCTTAACCTTACGAGTAATAGAAATACGCGCAGCTTCAATCTGACGACTATTAAGCTTGCCACGCTCAAGCGCCTTAATCGCAATTTCACCAAAAGAAATTGAGGAACCTTTCTGGGCAGTACCTTTTAAGCGACCTCGGTGAATTTTTCTATGTTTAACTTTTTTAGGCATTAACATTATTTATAACCCTAACCATTGGTAATCTCTAATAATAAAAATCTCAATAAAACAGGTATTTAAATGAAATTTCATTTTGACCCGTTATCTTTCGAAGTTCCCCGCTACTTAGTCTTTCGTTTTACTGAATACTTGTCTTCCTGATTCTGTTCTGCTTCGTTCTTTGAAAGTATATCACCATTATAAATCCAGACCTTAACTCCGATAAGACCGAAAGTAGTCAGAGCTTCTGCAAATCCATAATCGATATCCGCACGCAAAGTATGAAGAGGAATTCTACCTTCTTTATACGATTCACTACGAGCCATCTCTGCACCATTTAACCGGCCAGAAACCATAACCTTAATACCCTTGCATCCTGAACGGGTGGCAGCGGTAATAGCTTGTTTAACAGCACGTCTGTAAGGGAAACGACCTTCAAGCTGTTGAGCGATCTGAAGAGCAACGATCTGTGAATTTCGTTCAACTTTTTTCACTTCTACTATATAAACATAAACCTTTTTAGAAACAAGCTTCTGAATATTTTCACGAATAATTTCATGAAAAGCACCCTTTTTTCCAATAAGAATACCGGGGCGGGCAGCATGAATATGAACATTTACCTTATCAGCAAGACGTTCAATTACAACCTTGGCAATACCAGCATTTTTATGCTTAGTTTTAATATAAGATTCGATTTTAAGGTCTTCGTGAAGATTCTTTCGATACTGTTCTTTCTCATCGTACCAAATTCCATTCCAGGTTTTAACAATACCTAATCGAAGACCGACTGGATTAACTTTTTGTCCCATGAATTATTCCTTTATTCGTCTGATAAAACTACAGTAACATGACTGGTTTTTTTACTGATTTTTGAAGCACGACCTCGAGCTCGAGGTCTGAATCTTTTAAGCCGAACACCCTCATCGACAGTAATCTTTTTTACAAAAAGAGAACCCTCCTGAAGTTCAGGATCTATACCCTTGGCATTGGCACCTGCCGACTTAATTGTCTTAAGTATAATTGCTGCCGAACTGTTCGGCATATACGATAACATGTCAATCGCAACCTGATAAGACATACCACGAACATTATCTGCTACCATTCGAGCTTTCAGGGGAGACATACGTACTGTTTTAGTAATTGCTTTTGTTTCCATCGCCTATAATCCCAATCTATCTTTTTTTAGCCGCTTTATCGTTTTTACTGGTATGGCCACGGTAATTTCTGGTTGGAGAAAACTCACCAAGCTTGTGTCCGACCATATTCTCGGTTACATATACCGGTATAAAACTTTTTCCATTATGAACCATTAATGTATGACCAATCATTTCCGGGAAAATTGTCGATCTTCGCGACCATGTCTTAATAGTCTTTTTTGCACTTGAAGAGTTTAATTCTTCAACCTTCTTGTACAATTTGATGTCAATATATGGTCCTTTTTTTACCGATCTAGCCATATTTATTTCCTTTTGTTAATAATCATATTATTACTATATTTATTTTTCTTACGAGTCTTATAACCTTTTGCAGGAACACCAGTTGGAGAAACAGGATGACGCTTACCTGCACTTTTACCCTCACCACCACCAAGAGGGTGATCGACCGGGTTCATTGCACAGCCACGAACCTTTGGCCTCTTATTCATCCAACGAGAACGACCGGCTTTACCGATTGTTATATTCATGTGATCCTTATTACCAATCTCACCAATAGTCGCCATACACTCACGGAGAACCCGTCTCATCTCTCCGGACGGAAGCTTAACCATACAGTACTTTCCTTCACGACCTGTTATTTGAGCAGCACCACCGGCTGAACGAGCAAGTTGTCCGCCTTTTCCCAGGCTAAGTTCAACATTGCAGATACTCGTGCCAACAGGAATATTTTTAAGAGGCATAGCATTACCAATTTTAATGTCAACTTTTTCGCCAGCCATAATATCATCACCGACAGAAAGATTGTTAGGCGCAATTATATAACGTCGTTCACCATCTTTGTAAAGGATAAGAGCAATATTTGCTGAACGATTTGGATCATATTCGATCGATTCAACCTTTCCAGGAATCTCTAACTTATTACGTTTAAAATCGATAATTCTATACTTTCTTTTATGACCACCGCCCTTACGACGAACCGAAATCTGATTCCCTGAACCACGACCGGCTTTCTGTGACTTACCTTTTGTCAGACTCTTGCGAGGTCTGTCAATCGTGATCTCTTCAAAATCCAGGGTTGATTTATAACGCTGGATAGGAGTAATTGGTCTATAATTTTTAATTCCCATTGTTATACCTGTAATGACTCATTATTTTTCAAACAATTCGATCTTGTCACCCAGTTTAAGAGTAACTATTGCCCGTTTCCAGGAAGGCTTTTGACCTATTGTAAACTTGTTTCTTTTTTTCTTTCCACGAACAATCTGTATATTGACACTCTTAGCGTCAACAGCAAAAAGACTCTTAACCGCCTGTTTAACTAAAATCTTGTTCGCACGGCGATCAATTTTGAAAACATACTTATTATCTTCCTGAAGCGAAGTTGTTTTCTCAGTAATAACCGGTCGTATTAGAACATCTTTTAAATTCATCGTTATACCCTATGCAAAATTCTGATTTATTGCGTTTACAGCACCTTCGGTCAATAGAAGCTTCTTTGAATAAAAAAGATCCCGTCCGGAAAGTCTAGATGCATTATTATACTTAACATCTGCAATATTTTTAATAGAACGTTTTATCTGTGTATCATCGCCGGATGTTACCAGAATGCCACGATTCAAATTCAACTTTGACAGAAGCGAATGCATCTCTTTTGTTTTTCCAGATTCCACATTGAAATCCTCAACAACCATAATATCACCCTGCAAAGCCTTAAGAGAAAGAATAGAGCGAAAAGCCTTCTTCTTAACTTTTTTCGGCAACTCAATACGATAAGAGCGAACACGGGGCCCGAAAACGGTTCCGCCACCAACCCATATCGGAGAACGGTTAGTTCCAGAGCGAGCACGACCAGTACCTTTCTGACGCCATGGCTTTATACCACCACCCCTTACTTCGGCACGTTCTTTAGTCTTATGTGTACCCTGACGCAGATTCGCGTTAGCAGCCTTAATATATTCATACACAACAACATCACTTACTTTATCTGCGAAAACTTTATCGGAGAGTTCAACCTGGCCGACCTTTTCGCCTTTTACGGAATATTTATCTACAATCATTTCTGTACACCACCTTGTCAGCTTTCACAAACAAGAACAATGGAATCCTTACGTCCCGGAACCGATCCGGAAACAAGCACAAGATTCTTATCCTTGATAACTTTTACTACTTTCAAATTTTTAACAGTAACTCGATCCGACCCTTTACGACCAGGCATCTTTTGCCCCTTCCAAACTTCACCGGGAAAAGCACAAGCTCCAATTGAACCGGGAGCACGATGAAAGTGAGAACCGTGAGTAGCGCGTCCTCCACCAAATCCGTGACGCTTAATACTTCCGGCAAAACCTTTACCTTTAGAAGTTGAAACAATATTTACATTTTCGATGCCCTCCAGAACACTACAGTCAATAACAGAACCTACATCCAGAGAATCATCAAAAGCATCTATCTCACGAAGAGTACGCTTTGGATCAATACTCTTCTTTTTAAAATCTTTTAGAATAGGACCAGGACAATTCTTTTCTTTAATTGAACCGAACCCGACCTTCAAAGCGGAATAACCATCTTTTTCGACCGTTTTCTTCTGCAATACAACATTGGGACCTAGTTCAATTACAGTTACAGGCACAACCACGCCATTCTCATCATAGACCTGAGTCATGCTTATTTTTTTCCCAACTAACGCCTTTTTCATCATATTTTTCCCATATATAATTGATTATACGCCGGTATTAGTCACTAAACCCGGGTAACGATATCAACACTATCTTTTAAATCTGATTTTGAGTTACTAAAGCAAATACTACGATTTAATGTCTACAGAAACACCAGCAGGAAGTTCAAGCTTCATCAGAGCCTCAACTGTATCTGAGTTCGGATTAACAATATCAACCAAACGTTTGTGAGTTCTAATTTCAAACTGCTCTCGGGAAGTCTTGTTAACATGCGGTGAACGCAATACACAGAACTTCTCAATCTTAGTCGGTAGCGGAATAGGACCAGCAACCTTAGCTCCACTTCTATTTGTTGTAGCAACAATTTTTGCTGCTGACTTATCAAGCAACTTAACATCAAACGACTTTAATTTAACCCTGATTCTTTGTTCCGCTAACTTAGCCACTTTATTCCCCAAACTATATAAAATTATTGTAAATTGTCAGGCCCAATCCTCAGGCCTGACAACTATTATTATACGCCAATTATTCGTCAAATATTTTTTAAAAATTATTTGGTTATTTTTGAAACAACACCTGCACCAACTGTTCGACCACCCTCACGAATCGCAAAACGCAAAGTTTCGTCCATCGCTACAGGAGTAATCAACTGAACTACCATCTTTTTAACATGATCACCAGGCATAACCATCTCTACTCCCTCAGGAAGAACGATAACACCGGTAACATCTGTAGTTCTAAAATAGAACTGAGGACGATAGTTTGCAAAGAAAGGAGTATGACGACCACCCTCATCTTTTGAAAGAATGAAAACATCACATTCAAAATCAGTGTGTGGAGTAATAGAACCCGGCTTAGCAAGAACCTGTCCACGCTCAATAGCCTCTTTAGCAGTACCGCGAAGCAGACAACCTACGTTATCACCTGCACGACCCTCATCAAGAAGCTTACGAAACATCTCAACACCAGTAACAACAGATGAAGCAGTCTCTTTGAAACCAACGATCTCAATGTTATCACCAGTATGAATTATACCACGCTCAATACGACCAGTGGCAACAGTTCCACGTCCAGTAATTGAGAAAACATCCTCAACCGGCATAAGAAAAGGCTTATCAGTATCACGCTCTGGTTCTGGTACATACTCATCAATTGTTTTAATAAGCTTAACAACACCCTGAACCCATTCTGAATCCTTGCTTCCAGCTGCAGAATCTTCAAGAGCCTTCAACGCAGAACCAGCAATGATCGGAGTGTCGTCTCCAGGGAATTCATACCTGCTTAAAAGCTCACGAATCTCCATTTCAACAAGTTCAACCAGCTCATCGCGCTCATCAGCATCAAGCATATCAACTTTGTTAAGAAATACAACGATGTAAGGAACGTTTACCTGACGAGCAAGAAGAACGTGCTCCTTAGTCTGTGGCATAGGGCCATCAGTTGCTGCAACCACAAGAATAGCTGCATCCATCTGAGCAGCACCTGTAATCATGTTTTTTACATAGTCAGCGTGTCCCGGACAGTCAACGTGTGCATAGTGACGCACATCAGTCTCGTATTCCTGGTGAGAAGTCGCAATAGTAATACCACGATCTCTCTCTTCTGGAGCATTATCAATATTTTCAAATGCAACAGCTTTGTTACGTCCGCCGAATTGAAGAGCCATACAGTTAGTGATTGCCGAAGTAAGAGTAGTCTTGCCGTGGTCAATGTGGCCAATCGTTCCAATGTTTAAGTGTGGCTTGGATCTGTCAAATTTTTCCTTTGCCATGTGAATTCACCTCTTTTATTACTTGAATAGAAATCTATTATTAATTTATTTAATAGCAAATTGACTGAAAGTATCAAAATTAAAAATTATATGCTTTCTGTGTCAACAAAATTAATTTATTAATGCTAATTAATCAGATAATTACAATAAAATTTGAAAATATTTATACAAACGGTCATATACGCCCCATAATGCGGTTGATTATTGCCTCAGCCTTCTGTTTCGGAACGGGCTCATAACGATAAAACTGCATAGTGTAGTTAGCTCTCCCCTGACTCATAGAACGCAGAGTTGTTGCATAACCGAACATGCCAGACATGGGCGCAACAGCATGGAGGACCTTTATACTCTTCTCCATATCCATGCTTTCAATACGACCCGAACGGGTATTGACATCATTAATAATTTCTCCGGTGTAGTCTTCAGGAGACATTATTTCAACATGCATGATCGGCTCAAGTAGAACCGGAGAGGCCTTTTCAAGACACTCGCGAACAGCCATACCGGCAGCCGCACGACAGGCAAAAACATTGCCCTCACTGTCGTCGAACTGACACGATTTAATTGTTATTTTTATATCATCAACCTTAAACATTGCAAGGGAACCCGCCTGAGTACCATCAAGAACACCAGCCTCGACCGCCTCACAAACATCAGCAGGAACAATCGTCTTGTCAAGACGGGAATCAACGACCACCCCCGTCCCGGACTCAAGAGGCTCTACTTCAAGGGATACAATCGCTTTCAGATTTTTCCCACTGATACCGCTTTCATATGTTTTTTCAAAAGATGCCGTTTCAGTTATTGTCTCTTTATACGACACCTGTGGTTGGCCAACGTTAGCATTCACGTTAAACTCTCGGGTTAAACGATCTACAATAATATCAAGGTGTAACTCGCCCATTCCGGCTATCAGATTCTGGCCTGTGTCTTCATCCTGCACAACACGGAAAGTCGGATCCTCATCCTCAAGCCGTGCAAGAGCCTGCGCCATCTTATCTTTATCGGCAGCAGTCTTAGGTTCTATAACTATAGAAATTACCGGCTCAGCAAAATCCATTTTTTCAAGAAGAATAGGGTGAGAGGCGTCACAAACTGTATCACCTGTCTTGGCTATTTTTAGACCAACAATGGCGACAATATCTCCAGCATAGGCCTCTTGCATCTCTTCCCTGTTGTTTGCATGCATACGCATAATCTTTCCAATACGCTCTTTCTTATTCTGCGTTGCATTAAACAGTTGATCTCCGACCTTAAGTACTCCGGAATATATACGCAAATATGTCAAGCGACCCACATATGAATCGGACCGAACTTTGAAAATAAGAGCTGCAAAGGGCTCCTTATCTGAAGCATCACGATGAATTATCTCTTCAGAATCTGGTGCATGGCCGCTCATTGCCGGAACCTCTTTTGGAGATGGCAGATACCAGTTAATGGCATCCAATATAGCCTGTACACCCTTATCTTTAAGAGCAGAACCACAGAACACAGGGAAATAGTTCTGAGCCAAAACTGATTTTTTTACCGACTCCCTTATCTCTTCCACGGAGAGCTTCTCACCTTCAAGATACTTCTCCATTAATAAATCATCATTTTCCGCAATAAGCTCAAGCATCAAATCTCGTGCGGCCCCGGCTTCAGCTATATATTCTTCAGGGATATCCGCTTCAACAACACGCTCTCCATGGTTGCCCTCATTATAGCGCGCCTTCATAGTGACAAGGTCAATTGAACCTTTGAAATTATCTTCAGCACCCATTGGTATCTGTAACGGAACGGGAGTTGCATGAAGCCTTTTTTCAATCATTTTCAGGCAGTAGGAGTAATCAGCACCAACACGATCCATTTTGTTTACAAAACATATTCGAGGTATATGATAACGGTCGGCCTGACGCCAAACTGTTTCAGATTGAGGTTCTACACCTGCAACACCATCAAATACGGCAATAGCCGAATCAAGAACACGTAAAGAGCGCTCCACTTCTACAGTAAAATCGACATGCCCCGGAGTATCTATTATATTTATCCGTGTATTATTCCACATACAACTAGTCGCGGCAGCCGTTATGGTTATGCCTCGCTCTTTTTCCTGATCCATCCAGTCCATTTCGGCTGCACCTTCATGAACCTCTCCGATCTTATGAGTTTTACCGGTAAAAAACAAAATCCGCTCAGTAAGAGTTGTCTTGCCGGCATCAATATGTGCCATAATACCAATATTTCTCGTTCTATGTAGTGGAAGATCACGTCCCATATTTCCTCTTATGACAAAAAAACACCCGCTTCTATACTGACTGAAACCGGGTGTGATTATAACCGGGTTTTTTATAAAACCCTGGCTACCACGAGGCAACCTTAAACATTAATCCGCAATTATGCGGATTAATGATAATATTTTAACAGAAAAAAGGTACTCTTACCACTTATAATGGGCAAAAGCCTTATTAGCATCAGCCATTTTGTGGGTATCTTCTTTCTTTTTAATTGATGCACCAGTGTTATTAAACGCACCAACAAGCTCGGCAGCAAGACGCTGTGACATTGTCTTCTCTGCTCGCGCCCGGGAAGCAATAATAAGCCAACGCATACCCAAAGCCTGACGTCGCTCAGGTCTGACTTCGACTGGAACCTGGTAAGTTGCACCACCAACACGACGCGACTTAACCTCAAGAAGAGGTTTTACATTCTCCAAAGCCTTCTCAAAAACCTCTACTGGGTTCTGATCAACTTTAGACTTAATTATATCCATTGCATCATAAAAAATACTTTCTGATACACCTTTCTTTCCATCATACATCATAACGTTGATGAATTTTGTAACAAGCTGAGAGCTAAATTTAGGATCGGGCAGAACTTCCCTGCGAACCGGTCTTCTTCTTCTCGACATAGTAATCCTCTTTCAAATATTGAAGTTATGTATCAATATACACTGTTACCGTAATGACGCAACTCTATACGGTATTTTCATCAGCATGAGCAGAGTATATCGCTGAACATCAAACTTATTACGCCTTAGGGCGTTTTGTACCGTACTTCGAACGACCGCATTTACGATCATTTACACCAAGAGTATCAAGAGCACCGCGAACAATGTGATAACGCACACCAGGAATATCCTTTACACGTCCTCCTCGAACAAGCACTGCAGAGTGTTCCTGCAAATTATGACCGATACCCGGTATATATGCTGTAACCTCAATTCCATTGGTCAAACGAACACGCGCAACCTTTCGAAGAGCCGAGTTTGGTTTTTTAGGAGTTACTGTCATTACACGTGTACACACACCGCGTTTTTGCGGACAGGACTTAAGTGCAGGCGACTTATAGCGCTTTCCTTTGCTCTGACGTCCATTTTTAATCAGCTGATTAATTGTTGGCATTTTATATCCTCATACAAATTATATAGAACTAACCTACGAAAATTCATGTAAATCAGATCTTTATGTAGGAACTTAACAAATTCCTTTTACAAAACAGTTTATTCATCCCAGCTCAATTAAGGCGGGAACAGAAAGAGTTTAATTTCCCTGACATGTTTGAATCCACCATGGGGGTGATTATAACATAAGACTATATCTCCAAACGGCTGTTAATTGTCAAGAGAATTAATAACATGTTTTTCATTTAAGAGAGGGCGCTTTAAAACGCCCCGTTCTCGAATCAGACGATTAACTTTCACCTGATTATTTCATAAGTGTACTACTCTTCTTTTTTACTATCTTCTTCTTTTTTAATATCTTCTTCTTTTTTACTCTCTTCAGGTACTACATCTTCCTCTTCAAGTGAGTCAACAACCGCCGCTTTAAAAAGCTCCTCTTTTGACGGTTGTTTCTCTTCTGAAGCCTGTTCCTGAATTATTGCAGCATCCGCACCCACAGCAGCAAGCACGACTTCTTTTTCAACCTTTTCCTGTTCAAGGCTCTCCTCAACAGTTATATCAAGATCTCCAGGCTCATCCTGATAGACCTCCATACCGCTGTATTCTGGCATTCCAGTACCAGCCGGTATTAAATGGCCGATAATGACATTCTCTTTCAGCCCTCGAAGATTATCAACCTTAGCCTTAATAGCCGCATCAGTAAGAACCCGTGTTGTCTCTTGAAAAGAGGCAGCCGAAATAAAGGATTCAGTATTCAAAGACGCTTTTGTTATACCCATCAGAACCGGTTCAGCCGAAGCTGCACTTCCACCTTCAGCAACAACCTTTTCATTCTCAACTTTAAAATCAAACTTATCGACAATCTGTTCTATGACAAAATTGGTATCACCCGGATCAGAAATCTTAACCTTACGCAACATCTGACGAACAATAACCTCGATATGTTTATCATTAATTCCAACACCCTGAAGACGATAGACTTCCTGCACTTCATTTACCAGAAACTTCTGAAGTTCGGGACGCCCTTTTACTCTTAATATGTCGTGAGGGTCTATAGATCCATCATCAAGCTTTTCACCCTTACGGATAAAATCCTTATCCTGCACTCGCAAGAATTTAGATGATGGTATTGAATATTCGCGACTCTCTTCGTCGTTCTCTATTTTTATCTTACGCTTATTTTTTACTGTATCTCCAATGATTACCGTACCGTCAATCTCTGCAAGAGTAGCCTTGTCTTTCGGAACACGAGCTTCAAACAACTCAGCTACACGCGGAAGACCACCGGTAATATCTTTGGTTCTCTCGGCTTCCTTAGGTATCTTCGCAAGTACTGCACCTGCACGAACTGATGCACCATGTTCAGTCTCAAGATATGCTCCCTTTGGTAACAGATAGGTTGTAGGTTCACCCGATTTACCCTGAACATCAATACGTGGCTGCAACTTTTCGGTCTTGAACTCTACAATTATTCGTTTTTTAGAGTTACTGACCGGATCAGTATCCTCTACCATACTCTTGTTCTTTTCGATATCATAGAACTCGACTGTTCCGTCAATCTCGGTAATAATCGGCTCCATCATTGGGTCGATAGTAGCCAATACCTCATTACGGTCAAAGAAATCGCCAATATTTGCGTAAATCACTGCTCCAACGTTGATTGGAACGGAGTGAACATCTCCAAGAATAGTAACCTTAGTGCCATGAAGTTTGATGAAACCTGAAAACTTTGAAGTCTCTTCACTTCCATCAGCAAGCTGTGCAATTTTTGTACCGGGATAGACCTTCTCACCTTCAACGACGAGTACCTTGTCTCCCTTTGAAACATCTAATTCATAAACGTTACGCTGCACTTCCATGTAACCACGTCGTACAGAGATAGTTTTACCCTCATCAGTCTCAATTGTTCTGAAGGTAATATTTTTTAAGAATAGAGGATACGGAAAACGTATGTCAGTTTCATTAACAGAGCCTGTTGCAATACCACCGATGTGAAAAGTACGCATTGTAAGCTGTGTTCCCGGCTGTCCGATAGACTGGGCCGCAATAATACCAACTGCTTCACCAATCTCGACTTCCCGTGTTGAAGCCAGATTACGACCATAACATTTAGCACAAACACCATGGCGCGATTCACAAGTAAGAACTGAACGGATTTCAATAGTATCTATTTTTAGTTCATCAATTTTTTTAGCGGTCTCTTCATCAATAATATGATCAGCTTCGGCAATAATCTCATTAGTAACAGGATGATACAAATCATATAACAAGTTTCGACCTACAACTCGACTTCCCAGCGATTCAATAATCTCATCACCCTCTTTGATTGCTGAAACATCGATACCGATTGTAGTACCACAGTCAATCTCGTTGATAACAACATCCTGCGAAATATCCACAAGACGTCGGGTAAGGTAACCGGCATCAGCAGTCTTTAACGCTGTATCGGCAAGACCTTTTCGGGCTCCGTTTGTAGAGATAAAATACTCAAGAACGTTCAAGCCCTCTTTAAAGTTAGACCGGATAGGAACATCAATAATCTCTCCACTCGGTTTAGCCATAAGCCCACGAAGACCGGCAAGCTGTTTGATCTGCTGACGGCTACCTCGAGCACCGGACTTTGCCATTACATAAACATTATTGAATCCGCCTTCCGCGTTTTCAAAATTCTTCATCATAACATTGGTTACTTCATCAATAACACCGGTCCATTTATTAACAACCAGGTTAAATCGTTCACCATTTGTACGCATACCAATTCGGTAGTTATTTTCAATATTTTCAATCTCTTTGTTTGCAGCTTCAATCATTGCCTTTTTCTCATCAGGAACAATGATATCTGAAATAGCAATCGTAGGTGCAAAATGGGTACCGTATTTGTAACCAAGAGATTTAACAACATCCAGTAATTTTACAGTTTCGGTTGAACCGAACTGACGAACTACTTCAGCAATTATCTCGGCAATTTCACTCTTACCAACAGTATAGTTGACATATTTATACCCTTCAGGAAGTGAACGGTTAAAAAGCAGACGTCCGGCTGTTGTCTCTATAAGTTCATCACCGAAATAGAATGCGATTTTTGTTCTCAGTTTCAATACTCTACGGTCAACAGCCAGCATTACCTCGTCATAATCATCATATACCTTTACGCGTTCTTCATTATCTTCGAAAATTGCAGTAAGATAATAGAGCCCAAGTACAATGTCCTGTGACGGAGTTACAATCGGTTCTCCGTTTGCAGGCGAAAGCAGATTATTTGTAGACAGCATAAGAGTCCAGCACTCAAGCTGAGCACGCGGAGAAAGAGGAAGATGTACTGCCATCTGATCTCCGTCAAAGTCGGCGTTATATGCAAGACAAACCAGAGGATGAAGCTTAATTGCTTTACCCTCAACAATTACCGGTTCGAAAGCCTGAATACCAAGACGGTGCAGAGTTGGAGCACGATTTAAAAGAACAGGATGTTCAGAGACAACCTCCTCAAGAACCTCCCAGACTTCCAGTTTTTCATTTTCCACCATTCGTTTAGCAGACTTAATATTTGGAACAAACCCCTTATCAACAAGACGTCTCATGATAAATGGTTTAAATAGTTCAATAGCCATTCGCTTCGGAAGACCACACTGATGAAGTTTAAGATCAGGACCGATTACAATAACAGAACGTCCGGAATAGTCAACACGCTTACCCAGCAGATTCTGTCGGAAACGTCCCTGCTTACCTTTAAGCATGTCAGAGAGTGATTTTAAAGGACGATTTCCCTTACCTTTAACAACACGCTTACGACGACTGTTATCAAAAAGAGCATCTACAGCCTCCTGTAACATACGCTTCTCATTTTTAACAATAATATCCGGAGCGCGAAGAGCCAAAAGACGCTTCAGTCGGTTATTACGGTTAATTACGCGGCGATAAAGGTCGTTCAGATCCGATGTTGCAAAACGACCACCATCAAGCTGAACCATAGGGCGTAATTCCGGCGGTATAACAGGAACTACATCCAGAATCATCCATTCTGGTTTGTTTTCTGAATCACGGAACGCCTCGATCACCTCGACACGTTTAACTAATTTCTTATCAATAGCTTTACCGCTTGCCTGAAGATCCAGAATAAGTGCTCGTAAATTACGTGACTCCGTATCAAGATCAAGATCAAGAAGCAGCTCCTTAATTGCAGAGGCTCCCATATCGGCGATCATGGTGTCACCATATTTTTCATACATCTCGTAGTACTCATCTTCTTCAAGTAAAGAACCGCGGCTTATGTTTTCGGCCTCAGCTTCACCTGGGTCAGTAACTACGAATTTTTCATAATAGAGGACTTTCTTAAGATCACTAACCGCCATGCTCAGAAGAAGACCAAGTCGCGAAGGTACCGATCGATAGTACCATATATGAGCAACAGGCGTTGCCAGTTCAATATGACCGCTACGTTCCCGACGAACTTTATAGTGTGTCACCTCTACACCGCACCGGTCACAAATTACACCGGCATAACGGATAGACTTAAACTTTCCGCAATAACACTCCCACTCTTTAGTTGTTCCGAATATCTTTTCACAAAAGAGACCATCACGCTCAGGTTTGAGAGTTCTGTAGTTAATGGTCTCTGGCTTTTTAACTTCACCATACGACCATTCACGGATTATTTCGGGAGAGGCGAGCTGTATCTTAATTGAATCAAAGTTATTAAAATCTTTCATTTTCTATCCTTAATCTTTTTTTAGGATAATGCTGATCATCTACAGTTATTTCGACAAACGCCGATATCCCGGCGTTTGAAATTATACATTAATCATTTTTGATTGTATCGAGCTTTATCTTTTTTCGGTTCTTTCCGAACATGTCGCCCCATTCGGTTATTACCGCCTCTTTACCTCTGACATCATAAATTCTTACATCAAGGGCAAGACCACGAAGCTCCTGTACAAGTACGTTAAACGATTCAGGAACACCCGGTGAGGTTGTATGGTGTCCTTTAACGATTGCTTCGTACATTTTAGCACGACCAAGCATGTCGTCCGATTTAACAGTCAAAAGTTCCTGTAAAGTGTACGCAGCTCCATATGCTTCAAGAGCCCAAACCTCCATCTCTCCAAGACGCTGACCTCCGAACTGAGCCTTTCCGCCAAGTGGCTGCTGAGTAACCAGTGAGTAAGGGCCTGTCGAACGTGCATGAATTTTGTCATCAACCATGTGTGCAAGTTTAAGGATGTAAACATAGCCAGTCATTACACGATTTTCGAACGGAATACCGGTTCTACCATCGTAAAGAGTCGCTTTGGAGTCTTCAGGAAGACCAGCCTTTTTAAGGTATTCCTTAATTTCTGCAGGCTTAGCACCGTCAAAAATAGGAGTTTCCATATAAAGGTTAAGCTCATGAGCGGCCCAACCAAGTTCAGTCTCAAGAAGCTGACCAAGATTCATTCGCGAAGGTACACCAAGAGGATTAAGTACGATATCAATAGGAGTACCGTCTTCAAGGTGAGGCATGTCATACTCGGCCATGATCCGCGAGATAACACCCTTGTTACCGTGACGACCTGCCATCTTGTCACCGACAGAAATTTTACGTTTTTTTGCTATAAAGACCTTAACCAATTCCTCTACACCGGCAGAAAGCTCATCACCATTTTCACGGGAAAATCGCTTAATATCGATAACAACACCTTCCATGCCATTTGGTACACGTAGAGATGTGTCACGTACTTCACGCGCCTTCTCTCCGAAGATAGAATGAAGAAGTTTGTACTCAGGTGTAATATCTTGCTCACCTTTCGGAGTTACTTTACCAACCAGAATATCATTAGGTTTAACATAGGCTCCGGGACGAACAACACCATCAACATCAAGGTCCTTGAAGGCCTTTTCGCTAAGGTTCGGTATATCACGGGTAATTGTCTCAGGTCCAAGTTTTGTTTCGCGGGCCTCTACCTCAAACTGCTCGATATGAAGCGATGTGTAAACATCATCCTTAACAAGTCTTTCGGACAGGAGTATCGCGTCTTCAAAGTTGTAACCCATCCATGGCATAAATGCTACCAGAATGTTTTTACCAAGTGCAAGACGACCATTATCGGTCGAAGGACCATCAGCAAGAATACCGCCCTTTTTAACTTTATCACCGGTTCGAACAGCAGGTTTCTGGTTAAAACAGGTTCCCTGATTTGTTCGTTTAAATTTTACAAGTGGATAAAGATCCAGCTCGCCAGTATCTTTACGACGAACTTTAATAACCTGTGCATCTGCATATTCTACTTCACCTGCATGTTTCGAACGAAGCATAACACCCGAATCCATAGCAGCATATGTCTCAATACCGGTTCCTACAAGCGGAGCCTCTTCGACAAGAAGAGGTACTGCCTGACGCTGCATGTTAGAGCCCATCAGCGCCCGGTTCGCATCATCGTGCTCCAGAAACGGAATCAGACAGGTTGAAACAGAAAATATCTGTTGAGGCGAAACATCCATGTACTGAATCTCCTCACCCTTACGGTAAGGAAAGTCTCCACGAGAACGACACGGAATAAGATTTTCTGTAAACTTACCCTCATCGTCAATAGATGCATTTGCCTGTGCTACATTATAACGGTCCTCTTCAGTTGCTGTTAAAAATTTAACAGACGAAGTAACAATACCGTCTTTTACAATTTTATAAGGAGTTTCAAGAAATCCATAATCATTAATTCTTGAATAAGTACTCATAGAAAGAATAAGACCGATATTCGGACCCTCAGGAGTCTCAATAGGACACATTCGGCCATAGTGAGTATGGTGAACATCACGAACTTCAAAACCGGCTCTGTCACGAGAAAGTCCACCAGGACCAAGCGCGTTCAAACGACGCTTATGCGTCAATTCAGAAAGTGGGTTTGTCTGATCCATAAACTGAGAAAGCTGGCTGGAACCAAAAAATTCATTTATAACAGCACTGATCGGTTTTATACTAATTAATGCTTGGGGTGTTACAAGATCAAGATCCTGAATTGTCATTCTCTCTTTTATAACACGTTCCATCCGCTGAAAACCAACCTTGATCTGGTTTGTAAGCAGCTCTCCAACCGAACGAACACGACGATTACCTAAGTGGTCAATGTCATCAACCAAAAAGCCATTAGCTTCAGCAATAAGATAGAAGACATATTTAATCGTTTGAAGAATATCGCGTTTAGTTAACGTTGATGAATCATCATCGTCATCATAACCGAATTTTTTATTAATCTTATAACGACCCACATTTCCAAGAGTATAGGTTTTTGGGTTAAAGAAAAGTCTGAAAAACTCATTTTCAGCATTCTCAAGTGTGGACGGTTCCCCCGGTCTCATCAACTCATGAATTGTAAGAAGAGCAATCTGACTCTGAGTAAGATTCTCAGCATCAACAACATTCTGTTTTGCCAGAAGATCAGCATCTTTCTGAAGCGTTGTGATCAGATATATATCATCCTTGTTATTAGGAAAGTTGATCAGCTCTACAGTCTTAACGTTTTCTTCTTTAAATATATCAACCGTATCAATATTAATACGATTACCAGCGTCGATGATCACTTCACCGGTCTCTGCACTGACAACATCAGCAGCAACACGCCGACCAAGAATCTGCTCAAAGGCCTCTTCATCAGAGAGTGCAACGTCTGATGTATCATAAAACAGTTTGATTATCTCTTCGTTTGTCTCATAACCAAGAGCTTTTACAATGATGGAAACAGGAAATTTCTTCTTACGGTCAATTCTTGCGATAAGAAATCCTTTTGAATCCATCTCTATCTCAAGCCAGGATCCCTTATCGGGAATAACACGCGAACTGTAGACACGATTTGAATCATCAAATGCGAAGAAAATACCGGGAGAACGGTGCAGCTGATTTACTACAACACGCTCTGCTCCATTTATAATAAAAGTTCCGCGTTCAGTCATAAGAGGGATATCCCCCATATATACAGACTGTTCACGTACCTCCATGCTATCTTTTTTAATTAGTCGTATTGTCGATTTCAGAGGAGTAGCATAAGTAACATCCCGTTCTTTACATTCAGCCTCAGAATATTTTGGGTCACCGACTTCGTAATCAATAAATTCCAGAACAAGATCTTCATGCGGGCTTTCAATTGGAAATATATTGCCAAAAACTGAATTCAGTCCCTGATTTAATCGTTTTTTTTGAGGCAGTCCGGCTTGTAAAAACCATTCAAATGAATTAAGCTGGACTTCAACAAGGTTTGGAAGCTCAACATTGGGGTTAATCTTACCAAAATTGACAACCTTTTTGGTTTTTTGCATTTTTGACCTCAAGAGATTTTAGTATTGAAAGAGCAAAATAGGTCGGAATGCATACGCAAACCAACCTATTTCAGGGTACTTCTAAAACTTATTAGTTAAAAACCGATTTTTCATTTTCTGTAAAAGAGCTTGAAAAACTGGTTTTTAACCCTGAATTTTTAAAGCACCCGTTTTAAAACTAATGAGCACAGAAACTGATACTATTTAAGTTCAATAGTAGCGCCAGTTGCTTCAAGCTTAGTCTTAATGTCAGCAGCTTCATCTTTAGAAGCTCCTTCCTTAACAGCACCACCCTCTTCAACAAGAGATTTAGCTTCTTTAAGACCAAGTCCTGTAATCGCACGCACTTCTTTAATGACTGAAATTTTATTCGCACCAAAGCTCGTAAGAATTACATCAAAATCAGTTTTTTCCTCAGCTTCATCAGCATCACCGCCGGCAGCAGGGGCTGCAGCAACCGCAACCGGTGCAGCAGCTGAAATACCAAATTTTTCTTCCATTGCAGAAACAAGCTCAGACGCCTCAAGAAGAGTAAGTCCGCCAATTGCTTCAAGCAATTCTTCTGTTGTAAGTTTAGCCATTGTAAACTCCTTATACTTAGTGAATTTCTTCAAGTTAACACACTTAAAGAGTGAAAACCTATAAGGGGCTGAAAATCAGCTTAATTAAAAACCAACCTTTTCGACCCTATATTATGTAATAAAGAACATAATTACGCGTTGTTTTTCTCCGCAGTAGCATTGATAGCACGTGCAAGAGAACTCATTATCTCTTTTGAACCAACGGCAATTCCTGTTGCAGGGCCATTGATAAGAGACATGATTTGAGAAATCAGAACTTCCTTAGAAGGAAGATCAGCTATTTTTGTTATTGAAGTACTGTCATAAACAGCTCCATCTATAACTCCAAGAAAGAAGTCAAAGAGCTTCTGATCTTTTTTAAACTTTTTTAGAACCTGGGCAACATCACCGATCTGGTCTCCGGCAAAAGCAACGCCGATAGGCCCTTTAAGGTGTTCTTCAATAGAAGTATAACCTTTATCATCAAGAGCTCGCTTAAAAAGGTTGTTTTTAACAACCTTGAAGGATGCTCCCTTCTCTCGTATCTGAGCACGAAGAGAGGTCAGTTCAGAGACCTTAATACCTGAATACTTTGTAAGGATGAAGTTTCTATTTTCATCAAGAGTGTTTTTTATCTCATTAACGAAATCTACTTTATTTTGTTTTACCATTATCTATCGATCCCCTTATGATTAATTTTTATACCAGGACCCATGGTTGAAGAGAGACATAGTGAACGAATGTATGTTCCTTTCGCATCTGACGGCTTATCACGCATTATCTGCTTAAAAACGGCTACGACATTTGAAGCTATTTTACTATCTTCGAATGACGCCTTACCAATTCCAAGATGAATTACACCGGTTTTATCCGCACGGTATTCCAGCTTACCGCTCTTTAATTCACCAACAATTCCTTTAATATCGGTTGTAACCGTACCTGCTTTCGGCTTAGGCATTAAACCCTTCCGGCCAAGTATAGGACCCAGCTTTCCAACCTTCGGCATAAGATCCGGAGTTGCAACTACTGCATCAAAATCGGTCCAACCGCCCTGAATTTTTTCAATCAGATCATCTGCACCGACAAATTCTGCTCCGGCCGCTTTTGCCTCATCCTGTTTATCGCCTGTACAAAGTACAAGTACACGAACATCCTTTCCGTTTCCGGCAGGCAGAGTTACAAAACCACGAATGTTCTGATAACTCTTGTGTACAACTTTAACAGCAATCTCTACGGACTCGTCAAATTTAGCGAACTTGAGTTCCTTCATCAGTGCTATTGCCTCTTCCGTTGTAAGAAGAGTCGTTTTGTCGACTTTCAGTCTCGCACTGCTGATTTGTTTTCCTCGCTTCATTTTATCCTCATTGCCAAAATTTATTAAATACAGCGATAAGATGGAAACGCCCAGCAACCAGGCTGTCATTCCCCCATATGGTTAGAATCCATAAAAATAGGAGTTTTGTTAATTAGTACAAATTAAACCCAAAATATCCGAAACAACCACAATCATACCGCATAGTAAACCTAGTAAACCTAGTAAAGCTTAGTAAAGCTTAGTAAAACCTTGTAAAACTTAATCTGCGACATCTACGCCCATTGAACGAGCGGTACCTGCAATAATTTTGCAAGCTGCATCCATATCGTTCGAATTAAGGTCAGGCTTCTTCCATTCCGCGATCTCTTCAAGCTGCGCACGGGTAATGGTTCCAACCTTTGTTTTATTAGGTTCGCCTGAACCCGACTTAAGACTCAAAAGCTTCTTAATCAAAACAGCTGCCGGTGGAGTCTTAATGATAAAATCATAGCTCCGATCTTCGTAAACATTAATAACTACAGGAAGCGTAGTTCCCATTTGATCTTTACTTCTGTCATTAAAAGCCTTACAGAAGTCCATAATATTAAGACCATGCTGACCAAGAGCAGGTCCAACCGGAGGAGCCGGATTCGCCTGTCCTCCTGGAATCTGAAGTTTTATCTGGGTTGCCAGTTTTTTTTGTTTTGGTGCCATCGTATATTACCTTTCTGCTTATCTGATTTTTTCTGAACTTATATTTTATTTACCTGAAGGAAATCAAGCTCGACGGGAGTGCCTCGACCGAAAATCTCGACCTTAATGCGAAGCCGTCCTTTTTCAGGAAAAATTTCTTCTATTACGCCGGTGAAAGTATTAAACGGCCCTTCGACAACCTTAACATGCTCGCCGACCGAAAAATCCAAACCAACTGTTATCCGCTCTTTCGTTGCCTTTGTACCGGTACTTTCGAAAAGAAGCGCACTTACCTCATCATCTCGAAGCGGTTTGGGTTTACCATCACCAAAACCACCGACAAAATTAGTGACACCCGGAGTGCTTTTAACAATACCCCAGGTTTCATTATCCAAATACATATTGATTAATATGTACCCCGGAAGGGTTTTTTTGGAACGTGTTCTTTTTTTGCCTTTTTTATCGAGATATGGATCATCATAAGTAGGGATTTTGATCTCGCCTACCCGGTCTTCAAGCCCCAAATTGCGTATTTTATTCTCTACTGCAATCTTGACCTTGTTTTCATGACCTGAGTATGTATGTATTACATACCACTGCATCTCCATTATTTCATCACCAGACTGATTAGTTGCATTAAAACCGTATCCATCACCCACAAAATCATAGCTACGATGAATACAGTTACTATTGTAACAAAAGTAAATCTGGAGACCTCGTCACGATTCGGCCACGAAATCTTTTTCATCTCTTCGTGGGATCCCTTTAAATATTCAATTATCTGTTTCACGCTTAATCCCTACGCCTTAGTTTCTTTATGCTCAGTATGTCTTCGGTCAAACTTACAATATTTTTTCAAATGCAGTTTACCCTGTGTGTTTCTTTTATTTTTCATTGTAGCATAGTTTTTACGCTTACATTCAGAACACTGAAGTAAAACAATCTGTCTCATAATACGCCTTCCGTATGTTATTATTTTATATATTTTTCGCAGGATAACCAGCAAACTACCGAGCCCACGACCAGATTCGAACTGGTGACCCCATCCTTACCATGGATGTGCTCTACCTACTGAGCTACGCGGGCATAGTCTGTCCGATATAGCCAATAGTGCCATTTTCTGTCAATATTTTTTTATTATTTAGTAAATATCAAGACTTTTTTATCAGAAAGGAGGGAAATAGGCAAAAGTATGCCATGGATAGAGGAATAGCACGTTCAAAACACTATTTGGAATTCAGAGAGCTTCGAAAAGCAGCCATACCTATATATCAATATTACCTGTAGAGATTATAATCCCTGTAAAAACGATCGGGGTGACCGTGCAAAAGAAGCAGACACCCCAGATAATCAGTTTTTGATCAAATAACCCGGTATGTTCTCACCGGCAAGAAGATTTTTAAACCTGGTTCCCTCTTCTTTCGATGGAATATCAAGTATACGAACCTTGTACAAGTCATCCTCACGGATAACCTCCACCCTGTTCTCGAACATTCCCGATAATTTGTCGCGAAGAGAATCAGCATTTTTTTTCGAATAAAAGGCTCCGCACTGAAGCGTATAGGCCCCAACCGAAGCATATGGCGCAGGAGAACCGTATTCATCAGAATCATGAAATGTCGGACCACCTGGTACGCCGCCCACAGCCGTTGCACCAGGCGACGATACGACCTTTAATCCCACCCTGGCCGTTCCGGTTGTCAGCATACCCAGGTCACGACCGGCCGCGTAGGAAACATCAATGATTCTTCCATCTACATAGGGACCACGATCATTAACACGAACCTGCACGCTTTTACCATTATCAAGGTTCTTAACCTGTAGAACTGTTCCAAACGGATAATTTTTATGAGCAGCGGAGAGTTCATACATATCGAAAGGCTCTCCTGAAGCTGTTTTTCGACCATGAAAGGCGCGTCCATACCATGAAGCGTTCCCAGACTGATCAAATTCCGAACCTCCACCGGCAGGTACTATATATCCATCATCCAACCCGGATCCATCGGCAAGGGCTCCATCACTGCCAAGGCCATCAACACCGTCACCCTCAAATGAAACCGTCTCGCCTTCAGCCTCGTAGGGCATTTCTTCAACAACGGTGTCGTTTCTGGTCATATTTTTGCTCTGAGCACAACTGACCGAAAATATTAAAACGAAAAATATTAAAACAACCTTATTTAAAACTCCATATGCTTTCATACAAACCTCCCGGAAATCAACAACTTCAAATAAATGCAATATTATTATGTTTATGATAATGAATAATACATAAGTTCACTTTTAAAAACCCTATCTTAACAGACGCTTTTTGCCGCATCATTCATTATACTGGCTTTTAAGCATATGCCCTTTATAAACCTCTATTTTCTAAAAAGCATCGCTATTTAATGTTCGGCCAGATAATGAAATTGCTTTAGATTAGTTTTAAAAATCAGACTATTTCCCTTCTGTTTTAAATCTGAATTTTCAAAAGCACTAAAGATCTGATTTTGATACAACAAACCAGTAGCATGGTTAAAACCGCAAACTACCTTAAAACATTCTTGACCGCAGGAACGATCCACTTTTTTTGTATTGAATCACTGTCTAAACGAATAATGTATTCACGAACTGTAATCGCACTTATATTAAGGGAGAATCAGATGAGCATTGTATCAAATAAGCCAACAATCACCCGCAAAGAGCTTGAAGGTGTACTCGACTGCCTTATTAGCGAAGAACTTACATCAGGTGAGGCTGTAAAGTTATTTGAAAAGTCTCTTTGTGAATTGACCGGTTACAAAAACAGCATCGCTGTAAATTCTGCCACCTCTGCATATCATCTTGCATTTACAGCCCTGGGAGTACAGGATGGGGACGAGGTTATTGTACCATCCTACTTTTCTGCAAATACTCTTAATGCCATATCCTTATGCGGAGCAAATCCGGTATTGATCGATATCGAAGAAAACTCCCTTTCGGCCTCACCGGAACATTATTCCGAAAAAATTACAGATAAAACAAAAGCTATCATTATCGGCCACACCGGTGGTATCTACATCGATTCAGCCGCATATAAAGAACTTTCAGTTCCCGTTATTGAGGATATTTCACACTGCCTGGGAATTGAGTCGAGGGAGGGCAACGAAGGGTATTTCGGTTCAATCGCTATTGCCTCCTTCTCACCCAACGACATGATAACAACGGGTAACGGAGCAGCAGTTTTTACCAATAATACCAGATTCTACTCGACTATCAGAGAAATGCGGTTCAACGAGGACTCACTGCACTTTGAGTATCTTATGACCGATTTTCAGGCAGCCATGGGGATTTCCCAGATAACCCGTATTCAGGACTTTATCAAAAGAAGAACCGAAATTGCCAGAATTTACTATGAGAGAGTACGCTTAACTCAGCATTCAGTACTGCTTCCTTTCAGTGAAGACTACATCTATCAGTCTTTCCCTGTTATTTTTGACGCAACACACGACAAAATAGTGAAATTCTTCAAGAAAAACGGCATAGAGCTCTATTCACCGGTTGCTAAACCTCTTCATACTTACATGAATATGAAACCGATGGATTTTCCGAACTCTGACCGGATGAGCAAGAAGATGTTTTCCCTACCGATCTATCCGACATTGACAAAAAACGAGATTGAAAAGATCGGCAGAACCGTAGCAAAATTTATTTAAGGGTTTACCTGAACCCTCAGGAGTTATTGTGTACCAGCTAACAGTTGAAGATCACTTCTCTTCAGCCCACCAACTGCGGGGGTATAAAGGAAAGTGCGAAAATCTGCATGGTCATAATTGGCATGTAATGGTAACCGTAAAGGGCGAGAAACTTAACCAAATCGGACTCCTCATCGACTTTCATGAACTAAAAAAAAGCCTGAAAGAGACCCTTTCGCAAATTGATCACTGTAATATAAATGAAACAGACTATTTTAAGGAGATAAACCCAAGTTCTGAACATCTTGCCAGGTTTATCTATAATGAGATGGAAAGGCATTTAGCAGATAAAAATGAAGTTGAAATGGAAAGTGTAACGGTTTTCGAATCAGAAACATCTCGATGCCGCTATAAAAAATAGATGCGGAAGTCCCTGATAAAACAGGAACTTCCACGCCAGGACTGTTTATACCTTATTACGAGTCGAGAGTATCTCTGCGATCTTTGACTTTAACTCATCGAGGTTTGACGACTTCGTAACATAAGCATCAGCCGTCCATGTCATAAAATTGCTCTTATAGTTGGAATATGCTGTATGTATTACGATGGGAATCTTTTTATCCCGTGAAAGAATTTTCCCAAGCGCTTCAATGCCATCCATCTCGGGCATGCGAATATCCAAGACAACAAGGTCATACTTGTTCGATTTAACCTTTTCTACAGCCATTTTGCCATCCGAGGCTTCATCAATCTCATATCCCTCATCAATCAACTCGGCTGCATAAAGCTCACGCTGGTTTTTTTCATCTTCAACTAACAAAATCTTACTCATAACTCCTCCGTGATGTCTATTGGTAAGCCCCAAAAGGGCATTTCGGAAAACCTTTTTCAGTGCAACGCACTGTCGTTACAAACACTAACTACCTAAACAATATATTATGAAGGACGCAATAGTTCAATAGAAAATTGGCATCCGCCTTCAGGATTGTTTGTTATTACTATTTCACCGTTATGATCGTTAACAATTTTCTTTACAACAGCAAGTCCCAGCCCTACTCCGGTAATTTTTGAGGTAAAAAAGGGATCAAAAATTTTATCCATTACCTCGTCACTGATTCCGGACCCGGTATCACGGATGCGTATAAAAATATGCGTCTCGGTAAGACCAGTTTTAAGAGTTATTTTTCCACCTGTCGGTGTTGCATCCATCGCATTCTGAAGCAAGTTAAGAACAACCTGTTTTAATTGATTAAAATCAGATTTTACAAGTGGAAGTTTCTGTTCTAATTCAAGAACTGGTGTAATCTTCCGCTCCTGAAAAACATTTTTCAACAGATAATAGGTATCCTTCACAACATCATTAAGATTATTATACTCCCGGATCAGCGGAGATGGGCGCGAAAAATCCATCACATTCGAGAGTATCTTTTCTAGGCGTTCTGATTCATGCAGTATTATTGAAGCTGCCTTCCCGATATCTTCTGTCCCCTTTGGAGCTTTTTTTACTGTTTGCAGTATTCGTCGCGCATATCCGCCGACAGTTACGAGCGGATTACGTATCTCATGGGCAATATGAGCGGCTATTCGGCCAACTGCAGCCATCTTCTCACTTTCAATAATGGCCTCCTGTTTTGCCTGTATATGCTCCATACGCTCTTTTACTAAAGAGAGTGAATTATAACTGTCAATTGATAATGAAGCCTGCGATGCAAAAATTGAAAGAAGCTCTACATGATCTTCATATATGGGAGCACCATTAAATTTGTTATCCGCCACAATAACACCTAACGATTTATTTGCCGAACAGAGTGGAACAACAACAAATTCAGAGACATCAGTAAATTCACGTGTTTCAGGATCAACTCTTGGGTCGGCCGACGCATCATAGATATGAACTGGTGAACGGCCGTTAAAGACATTAACCAGCAGGGAATCACTGTTAATAGGGAAACTGCTGGTAATCACCTGCTTATAGAATGCATTGCCGGCAGATGCTGAGGGTACAGATTCGTTGTCGCTGCCCATAAGGTTTAGTTCTTCATTTTGAACTGCACCCCATATCTGAACCGCCTCCTCCATTGAGTCTGGCCCGACAGCCATTTTGCCGGTTAAGGCCTTCTTCTGATCATTATATAAAAAGAGCATTGCGCGGTTAAATCCAAGCCCCGATCCCGATGTGACTGCAGTCAGAATTGCATGAAGAATTCGCTCTACCTCATCATCACGCTGGATCGACTCGGATATCTGACTGATAAGCGAGATCTGGTAATCTTTACGCCACTGAGAAGTAATATCATCTAGAACAACAATATACTGTTTTTCTCCCTGAATAGTCACTCGCGAAATTTTAATATCTGCAATGAGTGAAATTTTACGTTTTGATATGAGTTTAATCTTTCTGAGAACAGCCGATTCACCCCGTTTTTTTACGTTTTCAATTGCATCGGATAGACGTCCCGGAATTATGTAAAAGACATCTTCAAGTTTTAAACCAAGTATCTCATCGTCTATGTATCTGAAATTGGCAGAAAAACTCTTGTTAGAGAATATTATCTCGTCACGCGAGTTTAAGACAACAAAGTAACTGTTTGAAGCAAGAATTACATTATTATATAATTCACGGAATTTTTCTATCTCATCATTCTGGGAACCAATCAGGTTGTCAAGATAGCGCCCGGTTGAACGAAGCAGTTCAAGAATTTCTCCAAAGCAGACCGAAGACTTCATTACGTGAAAATTATCGGCCATACTGTAACGTCCCCGCTGAAACTGCATAAGAACATCCTTAATTACGGTAAAGGGGCGGACAAAGCAGAGGAGATAAACAAGATTATGAATTAATATTTTGACCAGAAAAAAAACAATGCCCAAAAAGCGGTGATCCGAACGTGAAAAATCAAAAACACCATGCTTAATTAAAACTGCGAAAAGCACAATATCCGGAATATAGATAGACAGATGAAGTAGGGCTTTTTTTATTTTCATAATTGGAAATATAACTTATCCATCTTTTTTTTCAACATATTTTCAGGGCTTTATTTTCAAAAATTATCATTAGGCGACTTCGTGATAATACTGAATCCCTGATCGCCGAAAGCTGAGACAAATTATAAATTGACACTCCTTTGCAGGGCATGACTCTGGTTTTAAGAAGAGGAAACTATGGAAATTATTGTAGCCAGTCAAAACAGCCATAAAATTGATGAAATGAGTGCCAAATTCGGGTCGTCCAACGGGATATTCTTTCTGCCAATGAACAAGCTACCAGATTATCCTAAAGACATTATCGAGAACGGCACCACTTTTGAAGAAAATGCCATTATCAAGGCACAAGCCATTCTTCCCTTTACAGACAAAGCCATAATTGCCGACGATTCGGGCCTTGTCGTTGATGCCTTGAACGGTGAACCCGGAATCTATTCAGCACGATACAAAGGATGCAAAGATGATACTGAAAAGAACCGAATAATCCTTGATGCAATGACAGACGTTCCCGATGAAAAACGAACCGCTCATTTTATCTGCGTTTTAGCATACCTGGATACCGACTGGAACCTTCATACTTTTACCGGTATTTGCGCAGGCTTAATACACACCACGCTTGATGGTTCAAACGGATTCGGATACGATCCAATTTTTTATCTTCCGGAATACAGAACAACAATGGCAGACATTCTTCCCGAAGAGAAAAACAGAATCAGCCACAGGGCTCTTGCACTGGACAAATTTCATAATTTTTTGAATCATTGATATATATGGAAGAAAAAGCTTTATCTTTGTATAAAATACTGAAAAACCACTACGGATTAGTAGACGCCGAGCTTGAATACAGCAACATATACGAATTGACGATCGCAGTGGTTCTATCAGCACAGACCACAGATAAACAGGTTAACAGGGTAACCAAAAGGCTCTTTTCGGAGTTTACAGATTTCAAGTCCCTGGCAAAGGCGGATATTTCAGAAGTAGAAGAGATAATTCGCAGTACCGGCTTTTATCACAGCAAGGCCAAGAACATAACTGCTCTTGCTCGTGCTGTTACTGCTGCTGGCGGAACCCTCCCTCGAACAATTACAGAATTAACAGCTTTTCCCGGTATTGGACGCAAAAGCGCAAATGTTATTATTTCGCAGGGTTTTGGAATACCCGGCCTGGCGGTGGATACTCATGTAGGCAGAATCGCCCACCGCATTGGTCTTACCTCTTCTTTAAAACCTGATATTATTGAAAAAGAGTTAAAGAGTATGCTTGATCCCGAATTATGGCTCGATTTTCATCTGTTGCTTATCAATCATGGACGCAAACTATGTATGGCTCGTAAACCGGAGTGCAGCAAATGTCCAGCAGGCTCTATTTGCAGCTATTATTCAGATAATCAATAAACATCTTTATACTGGATACAGAATTATGCGGAAGTTTGCTCTGTTGATTCGGATCGAGCCCTGAAAGAGTTTTAAGAGAATCATAAACAGCAGCCGATATATCTGAATCAACATGACTTAGATAGATTAATATATGAGACATCATGTGGCAATCACCTGTCTCGCCTAAGACTCGGATAACCCATATAAGGTAATTTTCATCAGCGTTTTTTATTGTATCTGTAAGAACCGAACTGCTTCCATATTCATTAAGGGTAACAGCAATCAATCGTGTTAAAAACTCGGAATTTTTAAGGTCTCTAGGAGATACCGCATGCTTTTGCTTAACAAAATTGATGATCTCTTCTGGAGGCGCCGACACGCCCTCCTTCAGCATATATGAGGCAACTCGATTCGCAAAGGGGATATCATCATGGAACAGAAAATCTTTCCACTCGGTTTCGCTTATCTTAAAAGATTTTCGATAAAACTGCATATAAGGATAAACCTGATCGAGCAGATCGATATCATTATGTTGTATTGCATCGTCTACAAGATTTGAAAGAACGCCTGTCTGCCCGAATTTAGCAAGTTTTAAAGCTACACTGTTTTTGGCAATACGATTATCCAGCAATCGGTACTCAAAATGATACACTCCAAGAATTGCAGTATTTAAAATTACTGCCAGGAAAATAGAGAAAAAGGCATTAAGGAAAAATCGGGAGACAGTTAGTTTAGTACTCCATGTAATTAGGAAAAAGAGGAAAGAGGCTTTTAATATTTTAAAGCCAACCATCATGTACCCTGCTGAATAATTATTGTGAAACTCATGATTGATCATGTAGTAGATGTAGATAAGTACGAGATAGACTGGAACAGTAACATAGGGTCTCTTTCTGATCTTCAGAACATACATAAGTACAACAGAATAGATAACCAAGTTGGACATTGAATCGTCAAAAATACCGGCGAATGAGTCATATGGCCAGTATGGGCTGTTCATGTTTTCTACAATCGAAAAAATAGCGGTAATCAGATATATTATAAAAAACGGGAATATCCGGCTCTCTACGACATAGATAAACTTGGTAAAGAGTCCATACCTGCTGTATTGATCCCTCAATTCTGAGGGTAAGGAAATGGATATGGTATATATCAGAAGAAACGCAAAAGCATAAAGATATATTCTAACAACAAGATTTACACCATCCCAGGTCGAATAAAAATTAAACACATAATTTATCCCCAACAAAATAGAGAGAATAACTATATAGGGAGTCATAATGCGCAAGATATAGTGCATTACAAGGAAATGCGGTCGACTATTAAGACTCATTTTACTCTCCATATCTGATGACGGCCATTCGGTCCAGGCCGGCAAGGTCTTTAAAAATACTGCAGGATAGACCTTTCATCTCTGCAAGTTCAGTTATTGCTGTTGCCGACATGCTATCTATCTCCATAACAAGCTCACCTCCCGCAACAATAAAAAGGGATGCCAATTCAATTATAGCACGTGGCGCATTTAATCCGTCGTTTCCAGAAAATAGCGCGATTGAAGGCTCATATGAGAGCTCGGGACTAAGTGTTGCGGCTGAAGCCTCTGGAACATAGGGCGGATTAGTCACTACTATGTCATACAGACCGGTAACTGCATCAAAAAGGTCGCTTTTGTAAAAATGTATTGAGTCTGTATCGTTTTTTTTACTGTTTTGACGCGCAATATCGAGAGCTTTTTCACAGATATCTGTTGCTGATACTGATAAATCCGGTCGTTCATGTTTTATGGATATGGCAATCGCACCGCTTCCAGTGCATAAATCAAGAACCGAAGCCCCGTGGGCAGCACTGGAAATAATATAGTCTACCAGCATTTCAGTTTCTGGCCGAGGTATCAGAACATCGGGGGTGACATTGAAGGAAAGTGTGTAAAAATCACGGACTCCAACGATATAAGCCAGTGGTTCACGCTTCTGTCGACGTTCGCACAGCTGAAGAACGTTTTGCGTGACATCAGCAGAAACCGGCTCCTGACCATCTGCAAGGAGCCTTTCTCGGGAAATATTCAGCACATAACAGAGTAACAGCTGCGCATCAAGAGAGCTGCTGGTAACCGATGCACTATTTAACCGGTTAGTGCACTCTCGCTCTAACGAACTGAGTGTCATATGGCGTTTTGACTTTTCAAAAGCTGCTCAATTTCAAACTCTTTTAAGGGCCCGACAACAGACTCAAGTTCACCCTGAAGAACCGTTTCGAGTGAATAGAGAGTGAGGCCTATACGGTGATCAGTCAGGCGTGATTGCGGGAAATTATAGGTTCGTATCCGCTCACTTCGATCACCTGACCCCACCTGAAGTTTACGCAGCTGGGACTGTTCACTATGGTGTTTCTGCTCCTCCACCTCAAAAAGGCGGGCACGCAGAACCTTCATTGCCTTAAGCTTATTTTTAAGCTGTGATTTCTCGTCCTGACAGGTGACAATAACACCGGTTGGAATATGTGTTATCCGTACAGCCGAATCGGTTGTGTTAACAGATTGGCCTCCATGCCCTGACGCTCTGTAAACATCCACCCGAAGATCCTCCTGCCGAATATCGACATCGGCCTCTTCGGCTTCGGGCATCACAGCAACTGTAACCGCGGATGTATGTATTCGCCCTCCGGACTCTGTCTCAGGAACACGCTGAACTCGATGAGCCCCTGACTCGTACTTAAGATCATCATAAACATCAATACCGGATATAAGGAAGGTTACCTCTTTAAGACCGCCAATCTCAGTCTGATTCTGATCAAGAAGCTCTACTTTCCACTTTTTCAGATCAGCATACCTTGTGTACATACGATAAAGATCAGAGACGAAAAGCGCAGCCTCATCACCACCGGTTCCAGCACGAATTTCCATTATAACATTCTTACCGGAGTGTGGATCTTTAGGAAGCAGCATAATGGTTAATTGCTCTTCCATAGATTTAATCTTTGCTTCAAGTTCACGCTTTTCAGCTGAGAGCATTTCGCGCATATCAGTATCATGCTCTTCCTCTAGCATTGTTTTAGTGTCTAAAAACTCCTGACGCATCTTCTTATATTCAAGAAAAGAGCTCATAATCGGTGATAAGCGCGAGTGTTCACGATTCAAATCGCGAAACCGGTTCTGATCTTTAATAATATCGGGATCACTCATTTCCTGTTCAATTTTTCTAAAACGGCTCTCTAAAGCCTGTAGTTTGTTCAGCATGATATAGTACCTACTTTTAAACTTTTGATGAAAATATTTACGCCTGTTAACTTAAATCAAGATATTTTTTCGCAAAATAATAAAATCAGAAATAGTTCGCCTTGACTCCGCGTGGCAGAATCGGCAGTCCCGCTTCATACAGATGCGACGTATCACCTACCGTTAAAGCCCGTGGTACGGCAAAGTTTTCTGTGCGCTCTTCGAATAAAATGGTGGTAACAGATGTAGTTGCAAGCCATAAGCTGCACCAAACCTGCTGATAAGGTATTGAGAGAAGATGAGATATCAGCGCCAATCCAAATCCGTTATGGCAAAAAAGAGCGATCTGTTCATCCGAATGGGAATCAATACGATACAAAGAGCCCTCTTTGCGGGTGTACCCGAATGAAGAAAAAAACTCATCTGCCTGTACTGACAGCGACTCAAAAGCATATTTAACATCAGCAGTTTCCGGTACAAATCCATCATACTCTGAACTGTCATAGGTTCCACTGACAACTCGTTGATATATTTCTCCGGGAACATCCCAAATTGCTACACGACCTAAAGGGCTTTCTGGTATGGTCAGGAAATTCCACTCCCGTGCCCACTGCAGAACTTCCGCCTTAAGACCCAAAGCCTTTTCTGTATAAGAGGCGGTCTCTCTTGCGCGCCCTAAAGGAGAAGTGTAGAGGCGGGAAGGCTCGACATTTTGCATTCTTTTCGCAAGAGCTTCGGCCTCTTTTTTGCCATCAGGTGTCAGGCAATCCTTTTCATAGTCAGGGTCTCCGTGACGGATTATATAGAGCCTCATTATTCACCTCATAAACAGTATGGTTTTTCCGTTGTCATCTTAAAATGCTCACAAATCTATATTCAGGGGTACATCGTCAGCGTCAAGAATAGTTTCAAAGCCTGTTTTCAGCTGTTAATTTCTCGTGTTTCCCGTGATGTTCGTCCAGCATCACTTTGGAAAAACAAAGTGGTGCCAGCCCCAACCTCCATAACAATTTACCCTGCACCTCGTCGACCTGAAGCTGTAATTTTAAAATCCTCATTTTTTTATTTGACTATTGAGTATAAATTCATATATACTAAAAGAGTAGTTTTATGAAATACCCAAAATGAAGCGTTTCTTAAAAAATGATTTTTCCGAAGCGCCCTACTACTATTTACACTAAAAGAGGCCTTATAATGGATGAAAAAAGGAATTTTGAGCGAATCGGCAAGAAACTAAGGGCAGAAGTTCATGTCGATGACGGAATGACATTCAGTGCGTCTGTTGACATCAGTATTGGTGGTGTCTTTATATCAACTCCGGAACCGCTTCAAGAGGGACAACACGTCAATCTTGCAATATATGTTTCGCAGGATGAGACAGTTAACGTAAGTGGCAACATAAAATGGACTCGTGATGAGACCGAAGAGATGCCGGCAGGTATGGGTATTCAGTTTTCCGACCTATCAGAAGGTGACAAATCGAAAATAGAAAAAATTATAAATTAGTAATTACATGCTGAATCCCGGCACCAAAGCCTTTTTTGGTGCCGATTTTATAAATTGTTCTTCGGTTTAATTAGCAGATGCCGTAAAGCTTTATCCGGAGCGTCTGTTGATTATCTGACAGCTACTTCATCTATGCAGTGGCTGCTTTTTTTTATGCTAATTTCTTCAGAACTGTTCATCCGTCCAAGAAGAACCAGGGCGCCAACTGCCGAGATTGTATAACTTACTCCAGAGTATCTTTTGTACTTAGCCAAAAGATGTCTTTTCTCTTTCTCTGCGTGTTCGATCCGATTTTTTGTTCTGCCCAGAGCACTTTTCATTCCACCTGAAGTCTTTTCTGCCAGTTCCTGGCGCGAAAGGACTTCACGTAACTCATTTATCTGCTTTCGGTACGACTCTGTAACTTTCTCTATTTCCGGATCGATCTGCAGATCCAGATTTTCCTTCATGTCAAAGACCTTATCCGTAATTTTCTGACGTAACCTGTCGACTGCCATTGAAAATAGCTCGGCACCATATGGGACAAGGCGGGATATGGTTGACTCCAACTTCTGTTCTGGGAAAATAGCGGTTTTATCGGGTTTTAATAGAAATTGATCTTCAACCTCTTCTATATCAAATGAATCAAGCAGCTTATTAAAAGAGACAAAAACCGGAATATATTCTGAGCTAACCGACACGGCCTTAAAATGTACATTAAATGTAAACACAACACCTTCAAAATTCTTATCGGCATTAATAATCTTTACCGATGTTAATCCGGCAAAATCTGGCTCGAGAGCATCTTCAATAGCCGAATCGACCATAGGGTGACCAAAGGCAAGAAACTCACTGCCTGGGTTACTCAGTGCCAGATCTGAATCAAATGTGCCCTTTGATTCGACTATCTCACTATTCTGCTGTGTGTGCAGGGGGTAAAAAGCTCCGCTTTTTGTTGTGGTAAATCCAAAATCGGGGAATTCAGCCGCAAACCGGACCATGAAGTTTTCTAGCTGCTCATTTGAAAAACGGCGTTCACTTTGTGTTATCCGATAATACTCATCATAGTTAAAGTCCATGCGTCTTGTAAGGGTTAAAGAGGATAGTTTTTCAAAGCTCTTTTTCGCACGGCAAACCGCACTATCGAGCAGCTCTAGCGACTCATTTTTAGCACTTAACCCAGAGCGTATTTTCATAAAAAGAGAACCAAGGTTCAACTCATCTTCTATCTGCCCCAGCATAATGTCAGGGGGACCGATGGACTCTTCAAAAAGATGCAGTTTATGCTCAAGAACATCCAGAATCCGTTCTGCAACGGTATCTTTTGTAGCAAAATTATATATGTACACATCATCCTGCTGGCCAAAACGGTGTAAACGACCAATACGCTGCTCAATTTTCAAGGGTGACCACGGAAGGTCGTAGTTAAACAGAACATTACAAAACTGCATATTTCGCCCTTCTCCACCAGCCTCGGTGCAAATCAGAACTTCAACATCTCCTTTGAAATTATCGATAGCGCGCTCTTTGGCGTCCTTATCCATCGAACCGTTAAAAACTTCGACCTTTAAACCTGTCAGGATTCTTTTAAGATAATCCTGTGTAGTACGAAACTGAGTAAATATCAGAAATTTTTTACGACCCTCTTTTTTTAACCCATGAATCATTTTTTTCAGACGGTCACCCTTCTTGTTTCTTGTTATAGAACCCGATAACTCGATAAGGTTTTCCAGAATCTGAATTTCCAGGCGAATTTCGGCAGCAGTTTTTTGAACCGCTTCATCACATAGTTCGCTTTCATCCTCAATATCATCACGCAGATCATCAAATTCAAGCGCCTCAAACTCTTCAGACTCCTGTAGGTACTTATCAGCACGTTCCAGCTTAACCTCAAGTGAACGCTTACGATTACACAAAGCGCAATGAAGCGCATGAGAGGAGGAGTCCAGTAATTTCTGAAATACCGTCATAATAAAACCGACAGCTCGATTCTGTGTCTGCATGGCGCGGTTAAACTCTTCGGCAACGTAGCGGCTTGTCTCGTCATAGAGTTCCCGTTCTTCAGCATACAGATCGAAACGTATTGTACGGGCATGACGCTTGGTAAAACCGCCTATTTCATTTTTTGTTCTTCGCAAGAGCACCGTACCCAGCTTCTCCTTTAATGATGAAAGATCCGAATCGGGAGTGCAGTACTCATTATAAAAGCTCTGATAGGGACCTAGAAGGTTCTTATCAACCAGGCGGACTATATAGTAAAGCTCCTCAAGCTTTCCCCTGAAGGGTGTCGCAGTCAATAGAAGCATTGCCTTTGTACGCTCTGAGAGCATTTCCGCCGCTGTATAGATAATTGTTGTGCTGTTTCCGTCTCGACGCAGGCGATGAGCCTCGTCGAATATTATTGCATCCCATTGTGTAGCCTCAAGCTCTTCACGGAATGCCGGGTTTTTAATGAAATCAAGCGAGCAAATGATTTTCTCGAAGCTGTTCCAGGGGTTCTCACCAGCAGGCATTTCGCGCCGTCTTTTTTCCAGTACCTTACGATCCAGCACCTCAAACTTCTCACCGAATTTCTCATCCATTTCCAGCTGCCACTGAACAAGGAGCGAAGCCGGAGCGGCAACCATTATCCGCTTGTAATTAAAACGGTAAACCAGCTCCTTAATAACCAGCCCAGCTTCAACGGTTTTTCCCAGACCCACTTCGTCGGCTAAAATATAGCGGTGATTCAATGTATTAACGACGACATAGGTCGACTCGACCTGGTGGGCCAGAATTTTGGTTCTTGAATTGGAAAGAGAAAGAAGCTTGTTGTTGGCATATGCAAGTTTGAGAAGATAGGCCTCGTTTTTTAGCTGAAAACGGGGATCGGCCTGAATTTCACCGTACTTAAGAAGTTTCAGAATTTCTTCCGCCCCATCTATATTTTTATAGGGATCCAGCACCGCCACAGGCTTCGTAGCATTAAAAAGATCAGCAGTCTGATCATCAATCAATCTGTTATCCACTCTTATCCTTTTACTCCACAATATGTTAGCGCAACAAAATTTATGTCTGATTTCTGGTAGTTGCAGTGATAATGAGTCACGTAAAGTGAGGTTTTCCCGAAGCGCCCTAATGTCAGAGTAGGCAATGATATTTCTGTTGCAACTGTTTTTCAACCCAGATTTACAGGTTTAAACAGAACCATGGAGAAACCGGGCTTGTCGGAATAGTTTATAATGGGTATATTATAGTAAAGAGGTTATCTATGAAAAAGACTTTTATTGTTGTTTTGCTACTATTTCTCTATTTTTCATTCAATTTAGCTGCAGATAGTGCCGGTTTTGTCTTTGTGCCCAATAATGCCAATTTCTCCATTCTTGCTGGTCAAAACGCATATCGCATTATCGGTCATGCATCTTCAGCCGAGACACAGTTTAATAAATCGTTGAAACAGGCCGCATCCGGTCAGCGAATTTCAGTAATTGGTGTCGATCCGGCCGGAAAGGCCGTAGCCGAAAAGATGGAGTCCTTGCTACAGGAGATTCGTCAACGGTCGGTAAATGCCCGGGACTGGAACTCTTACCTGCGATACCTTGACGGCATTCTGGCCGATACAGTTACCAAAATTCAACGCATCAGGTTGCTGGGCGTTAAAGCCTCTAGCGGAATTATGGGGGAGTTTGAACGGGAAATTATTCAGTCAGAGATAGACATGCTAATAAGCGCTATCAGAAACGACATGAAACACTCAACTTTTAACAAAAAGAAAATTGATCTTCCAATCACACCAGCCGCTTTAGGGTTAACCGATATTGATGTTGTCAAATCACCTAGCTCGGCAATTAGCATCGCCGACAGCTCACTCGATGAAATATCTGTAATCAGGTCTCAAAAAGGCGCCGAATCCCGGATGCTGGAACTCCGTATTGAAGGTGAAAGCTACCATTTTCTGAATCTGTCTACGGCTCAATCAGGCATAAGAGATGTAAACATGAGTGAACTATCCACCAAAATCAATCTTCAACGTGTAAAGATTAAAAGCTCACATGGAGTATTGTATAAGATTATGAAACAGTAGAAACGTATTAAAGTACACTTGCGTAATGGTTATATGCCGGTTCACTTGTTCCTTCTTTACGAATATATTCTCCAACTATTTTGACCAATTCCAATGTATAATGATTGACAAAAGATTGTAAAAGGTACATGAGAAATCTACAAAGTTCAGGACACATATCGCTATCGCATTTGGTTCTTCTTAAGAATATGAGGCCAACTTTGATTATGGCTATCAGATATTAGCAGATTCTTTATCAGGCACCTTTTAAAAAAATACAGAGGTCAAATGCAACCTGAAATGATCACTAATTTGATTTTTCAGGAATGCCCCGAAAATTGAATCTACTGTTACACCTGTGGCCAAAAGGGAATTTCAATAATTTCATTATCCGAGTTTCCTAAAAATCATTCAAACCAACGGCTTCACGCTATTGGTATAAAGAGAGGACTTATGCGACTACTACACTGTTTTTTTATTTTAGTGCTTCTTTCAACCCTTTTGACAGCCTGCTATGAAAAAACTTCAACAGCAACATCTGATTCATTTGCACCGGCTTCAATTTCGCAGGATGACTATGACAGCGAAAATGATAGTGAAGAGTACACTCCGGACGAGGGCGACAGTGATTATCCAGATGAATCAGAAGGAACAGATGAAACTGACGAAACTGATGAAACTGATGAAACGGAAGACTACGACTAAAAATCATTTTAGATCAACTCCAAAACCTTCATTAAGTCGATCAGGAATGGCTCCTGTTGACATTAATCAGGGTTTTGGGTCCTCTCCTTTAACCTGACTTCTACCCACAATTATTATCTTGCAAATGTCGAGCCTTAAGCCCCCTTTGGGGGTTGGGGGCATATAGATTAAGATTTGTGGGTAGAAGTCAGCTCCTTTAACACCAATTCAGCCAAACTATTTAGTTTTATTATTACTTAACTTCAAAACATACCAAAGACTTTATAATAATTCACAACTCATAAACGATTATTCCGCTTATGGTTTTTATTTTTTAGCAAGTTCCTTGTTGACAAGTTAATTATTAAAGATTACTATTAAGAGAATTATTCACAACCGTAAGCTGTATTACTTAATCTGTTTTCATCATACAGCTAAATGCGTTTCTTCATAACAATACTTTATATCAAGGAGAAGTATATGTCTACATCTGAAAACACTCTTAATATAACCACCCTGCCTAATATCATCATCGAAACAGGCCTAATTGCCATAGCGGTGGCTCTGCCAGTCGTGATGCACCTGATTCCTGGAGTAAATGTATTTGCTCTTCTTCCAATGCACTGGACAATCTTTATAGCCGGCCTGCTTTATGGATGGAAGGGCGGACTGATTGCCGGACTTACGGCTCCTGCGATTAGCTTTCTTTTGACCGGAATGCCCTTTCCACCTGTACTTCCGCTGATGACTCTTGAGTTAGCCATGTTTGGTTCACTGACCGGTCTTCTACGCGAAAAAACAGAACTGAACAGCCATATAATAGTATTTCTTGCAAGTGCAGCCGGAAGGATCGGTTTCCTATTGCTGGCTCTTATGCTGGGGCGTACAGATAATGTTATTCAATTTGCAGCAAATTCGTTTGTACCCGGAATAATTGCCGCAATTGCAATCATAGCCTGTACTCCGATTATCTCTAATATGGTAAAAAAAAGATTTTCGTAAATCGGTATTTATTCTTAAAAACTATGGATTTTTCCTTTCCCACCGCCAAAGGTGGAGGGGAATTCAGTGATAGATACAGATTTAATGGAGAAGTCTTTTTCCACACCCGAGACAGAAAGAAAAACCGGAAATAAATGCTGATTTAATAAAAACCCTTCTTCCCCACCGGCGGTGGAGGAGGTGAAGGGTGTTTCAAGTTCTATATTTCAAAAGGCTATCCTGTTAAAAGCTCATATTATCCCTCAAAAGTATACACCCTGCTCCATGCTAGCTCTTTACCGGGATCAAGATTTATATCAATAAAAAACTCCGGGCTTATTACATGCGACATTCCCCATACTGCGAAAGTGGAGACAGGAAAACATTCCTGCACACTAACTGCAATAGGCCCCTCTTTATAGCGAAGAGTCCACTCACGCTCTTTCAGGGTAGAAAACTTTTCAGCCCTGGCATAAAACCAGTTTTCGGGTATTTCGCTCGGATAGATTTGTCCATTTTCGTCAACAGAAACGCCTTTCTGTTCAACAAAATTCAGTGAAGAATCGAAAGTCAAAGAATAGTCGGGCCCGACCTGATATGAATCTAAACATAAAAAATTATGACAATAGGGAACTTCGAAAAATTACCATGTTCCAGAAGGGAACATCGTTTAAGTGCCTATTCTAAAGGAATTTTTCGCAAGTTCCTTGTTGAAAATTTAATTATTAGAGGTACCCAATACTCATTAGTTATAATCTTCTTGTTTCCAATATTCTTTAGGCTATTACGTACGTAAAGCCGGTTGTCTTTGATACTGATCGCTCGTTCCAGAATCCAAGCGTATCCGTTACGTGGTGCAACCTCTTGTCGAAACAGGAGTCCATATTCATCTGATTGCAGAGTTTCAATCATTGCCGAATCGATCTCGTAGTCCTTAAAAAAGTCATAGGGTTCATCCGAATCACGCAGCAAAAATCCAATTCCAATTTTAGGGAACCACTCACCCACTCCAACTTCATCATAACCTACCGGCCTGTTTATACCAAATTCACAGGAAAGCCCTAAACCCTCAGTTCCCGGATTACCTTCAACCGCCTCTTGTGAGCAGAAATTATGTGCCCCATCAAGAACAATCCCGGTTACTATTCCGCTCCAGTCAAAGCGTGAACGAGAGTATTCACTTCCCGGATCTGACAGAGTTACAGCCAGCCGCTCATTTTGTAATTCCAAAACTTCTCCTCCATTTTATTACTTAAACATCTATAATATTCATTTAAACGAGGTTACCTTCTAAAATATTGTAATTTTTCGAAGTTCCCTATTATTATAAAGAACCTACACGCAAACATCGGGAGACGAACGAGTCTTCCATCCCAGCCAGAGGCAGAGGCAGAGGATGAAGATAAGATTTATTGACAATTTACTTGTGTTTGATCAAAAAAACACTTAAAAAGTTTTTCAATATCTATTACATAAAACTTTTCCAGAACTACCTTTCAATATAAATATCCTTAACTATAGAAAAAAAAGATACGATAGTAGAATTATGAAGATAAAAAACCTGATTATGCTACTGTTATTGACTACAACACTAATTTCTCCTGCACATGCTGAAGACTATCAGTATGACTATTTTTCTGGAGATGATCCTGAAAGAGAAAAATATGTGCCATTTTCAGACTATATCCCAAAAGTAAGGAAGCACTATTTTACTGTTCCGCATTATCTTGAGGACTACTATTTATTATACGGCATGCCCCAGCACTACAATGAGAACTCTTTACGTAAAAACATCGGCATGCTGAAAACTGCTCTAGATAGTAAATTTCGTCACCCGATCAACGCCTTATGCAGAATTGAAAGTGAGAACGAATACTATAAATACCGAAACATAATGTTTATGCATCTTAATCTTTTAATTATGCGCAACTACATGAAAATTGCTGTTAGATATGATAAGCGTACCATACGATTTTACGATGCGGAATACGCAGAGGATCTGGAAAAGAGCCTGGCAATAGCCGAAGAGCTTTACAGCGAGGCTCTGCCTTATTGGAGAGAGGCTCAGCGATATGCACGAAGAGCCTCGGAAATTAAGATTACACTGGACATGGGGACAATTGAGTCGACCCGCTTTTCAATAATTACAGGCGAACTAAATTACGAACGTATAATCAACGGCCATATTGCCAAAACAGTAAGAAAAAGACAGCAGCTGGCCGAAATGGCAGCTGCAGCCAATTAATAGTAGTTCCTAATAGTTGAAACCCAGCAAACCAAAGCCAACTGCATTCATGATAATCGCAATCGAAAGTAGTATAACCGGTACCATTATCTTCTGACGCAGAGTTTTTCTTTCGAGCATGAACTTTGTAATAACAAAAAACCAGAAATATCCGAACAGAATAATCAGCCAGATTCCACCAAAAGTTCTGTTCCAAAAGCTGTATTCCCACACAAGCATATCCGCCTTATTCAGATAGCATTCGATGAATACACAGAACAAGGAGTATAGTATTGCCCAGAACCAGCGGTTTGGTATTCCCGCAATTTTCACCTCTTTTCGATCGATCGTATTGTAGTAAATAATTCCCAGAATTAAAAACATGAACATAATTTCAACATTCCAGCCAACCATTGTCCGCAACGCAGTTGGCCCGGGCGCAGTCCACAAGGCACTTCTGCCACTCAGCATAAGTATCCAACCGTTAACCGTTTCATTAATAAAATCGGCAGAAAAAAGAGTAACCCCCGCCAGTATCGCGTCCCAGTTTCCACTAGCCTTTGCCTTCTTCATCTCTTTCGTGTAGATAAAGAAAATAAGGGCTAGCAGAGGTATAACATACCACTGTAAAGTAGAAAAATCACGCAAACCATTCAATGCCTGTTCTGATGCTGTTGTCATAATCTCCTCCAAACAATTTATTTCGATACTCTATAAAAATAGTATTTTGATCCGATTATGATACAGCGACCGCTTGCAATAGCCCAGATTTATATGCGGACTATAGCCATTTATTTATTGAACAGATTTTATCGATAGAGTCATTAATCCAGTCACTCGCTGGATACTCTTTTACAACTATGGAAAAGCACTCCTTTGCCCTGACCAAGGCTACCTTTAACAGATCCTGATCTTCATTGCCACCATAGTAGGCATCAAAGGCCGAACTCATTATATCTACACCCTCACGATACAGGCTGTAGACCGGATCAATTCCCCCATCATCAGGAAAACTACCAACATGATTCTGCAGATGTGTATAGCCTTCATTAAGCAGTACCATCCGCATTGACGCAGCCGAGCTATGATTTACATCAGGATGATTCAGTTTCGCAAGGGTCCGATAGGCATTAACGAGTTCATCCATGGAATAACCGGGTGAAAGGCCAAAGATACGCAGATAGTTTTCTGTTTTTTTATCCATAAACAGTAACAGCTCTCCTTAAAAAAGCCAACAACAGACGTGACAAATTAGAGCATTTTCAGCCATATCAGGATCTTTCAGGAACTACGCTTGCAAAATCGTAGTTCCTGAAAGATGTTTATATTTAAAAGATTTATCTATTATATGCAATCCCTTTTTTGCTTAAGCAAAAAACACTCATACCCTGCAACTGTTTTTATATGTTTCTACCTATAAAAACAGTTGCCAGACCTGTTATGATTCAGTATCTTACAATTATTCCAGCTTTTTTGATATCATACAACTATATTCTGCTTCAATAAAAGAGGAAAATCCTTATGCATAACAGAAAACACTCCTTTATCAATAGCGGAATCGTTGGCAGTATTGGACTCTATTTTATCTTCCTCTATTCTATAGCAAGTTTTATCTTTTTTTTCATCTTTCCAGACCTTTCACTCGCACGGGTCTACAATTCAACCGGAATTGCAGTCCTGTGTACGTCAACTCTACTGCTCTTTACAGTCTTTTACCTGTATGTCCGGCTTAATATTAAAAAAAACATCGAGCTCTTCATCAATCACAGAAATCAACCACTTCAGTTTCTATTTTTTTCATCACTATACTCTCTGTTGCTCTTTCTGCTTGCGATATTAATTAAATACCGACCTTTAGCACCCTATCAAAACTACCATCTGGGCTTCTTAGCCATGCTGCTTATCTCTTTACCAATTATTAAACTCCTTCACATCTTTGTTAATGTGTTTCTGATCAAACTCTTTTACCAGACACTGGATATTGCCTCTCTTTTAGACGAACACGGTTCAATTATTGTAGACCTGGAAAACTTTTTGCATGTGAATGCCCCCCTAATAAACCAGTGTGTTCGAATGAAGATGGATCTTGGCATTATTGCTATACACCTTGCGAATCCAGATGAGATCAGGGCAACACAAGGCAAAAAAACACTAAAAGAACTTTCAGATCAAATTTCCTTCATACTGCAGGAGGAATCGCGCACTTATGAGCGCTGGGGGCTTCTTAAAAGCTGTCACATCTACTTCTGTTTTTCGATGATACAGGATCGAAAAGAATTTAAAACCGTGATGGATCGATTCAAAAGCACATTCCAGAATCAAATTTCAATAGGCCCGGTTTCGCCGCAATTTAACTACTACTCCTCGCTCGAGCCCTTTAACATGCTTCCAAAGGCCTCACAATCGGCACATGAAAAAGAATTTCTTCACCAACAGATATACATGCTTGAAAAAGCATTCTGCAAGAACGGTACCTGGTAATGTTTCAGCTGATTATAATCATAATGGGAGTAATTGTCATTATTGCGGCTATTTATATCCGCTATCTTTTTCTGCTCTACTCTATTCCTCAACAGATTGGAAAAGCCAGAGCCAGTTTTGAAACTGATCAGAAACAGGCAGTCGCTATTCTTGATTCAATTCTTAGTGTAGACAGAGGACACCCGGTGGCAAACTGGCTAATGGCCCATTTTCATATCAAACACACGCGTTACATTCTTGCGTTAAAGTTTTTAAATGAAATCATTACCTTTGCCCGCTATTGTGATGAGGTTAGCGAACAGGATGTGCGCGAAACGATATCTCAACTTTACCTCAACCTGGGCAACATGGAGAAGGCGCTTGAACAGTTTAATATTCTACAGGGGAAATATGACCTTCCAGGCTCGCTTATAAAAAAAGCTGTTTCAATTCTTCTTGAGGGAGGCAATATTGTTGATGCTAAATCTCTTCTTGAGCGTTCCATAAACCAGCATCCTCAGGAGGGAGAGTATGATTATATTCTTGCAACAATTCTTTTTAAAGAGAAGGAGTATATTAAGGCCGAAACCAAACTGGAGTCTGCACAGAAAAAAGGTTATTCACAAAACGATCTCTATTTTTTGCTTGGGAAAATTGCCTATCTGAATAAAAACTATACCAAAGCGCTCGATGCCCTTCTTCAATGCGGAGGCAAAGGTGTTGATCTTTTCGAATACAATAATATGGTCGGACAACTTTTTTACATGAAAGAGGACTATCGCCAGGCAATAGATATTCTGGAGTCAACACTTGAAAGGATTGATTCTAAAAACCCCAACAAGTCGGGCATACTCTATTATCTTGCGCTCTCTTATGAAAAAAAAGGCAAGATCGAAAAGGCTCTTGAATTATGGAAAAAGGTTAAATCCAGCTATACTAAATACCAAAATGCACGTGAAAAAATTAATTTTTACGAAAACATTGCCCACAAGCCATATGAGCGGGCGATTTTATCAATGCCGCTGGACAGTTTTGAGGTTTTAAGCCGCCAACTGGCCGACAAGATGAATTATACGATTAACGACACTATCCGCAAAAACCAGGAATCAATAGAGTACACTGCGACATCTCAAAAGGATACAATGTTTGCAAACGTCTGTTATTTTGTTGTGAATCGTTCACTCAATTCACTTACATATAAAGATGTAAAAGACATAATTATCCGTAAAAGCATCAACAAATGCAAGTTTATAACAATTACCTATTTTTTAATTGATGATCAGGCAAAAATGCTTGCCCATGATAACAATATTGAAATTCACCCCTTTTCCATCTTCAAAACACATAAATTATTGTGAAGCGGGCCCCAATAATAATTGATCTTTTCTGACCGATAATGTATCGTAACTACAGACAACTTTCAAAAACCACTGTATATTACTTTCAATAATGATTGTCTATTGTATATTGCTTTCAATAATGATTGTCTACTGTATATTACTTGCAATAATGATTGTGCGCAAAAATAGTAATTAGTAACGGGGATTTATGAATCAGAATTTTACATACTCAAAAGATACCTTTCTTAAAGATGGTGAACCATTCAGGATTATTTCAGGTTCTATTCACTATTTCAGGGTTATACCTGAATACTGGTTGGACAGGCTCACAAAACTGAAAGAATTCGGCTGCAATACTGTTGACACCTACATCCCCTGGAATCTTCATGAACCGACCAGAGGAAATTTTGACTTCGCAGGCATTCTTGATCTTGAGCGATTTATACAAATTGCCTCGGAACTGGATCTTTTAGTTATTTTACGACCCGGCCCATTTATTTGTGCAGAAATAGACTCTGGCGGGATTCCATCCTGGCTTACAAAACAGTGTGATGTGCATATCCGTTGCTCTAATACCCCTTTTCTGAATGCTGTTGATAATTACTACAAACACCTCTTTACAATAATTAACAACTATCTGTATAATAACGGAGGCTCCGTTATTATGGTCCAGGTCGAAAACGAGTATGGTGCATACGGAAACGATAAGACATACCTCCACAAACTCAAGCGCATCTACGACAGCTATCTTGGTGACGTTCTCTATATTTCTGCTGATCAGCCAACACAAAATGATTTACGCTCCGGATTTGTTGATGGGGCTCTGGTTACCACCTATTTTGGATCAATGGCATCTGAAAGGCTTAGTGTCATACGCACACTTCAGCCTGATGCTCCATTATTCTGTCTGGAGTTCTGGAGCGGCTGGTACGACTACTGGGAAGGAAACCACCACATACGCTCTGCAGAGTCAACAGCAGAAACACTGGACGCAATACTCGCCACTGGTGCTTCTGTGAACTTATATATGTTTCACGGTGGAACAAACTTTGGTTTTACCAACGGAGCGACCTGCCATGACGGAGTCGATTACAAACCAGTAGTTACCAGTTATGACTACGATGCGCTTTTAAACGAAGCCGGAGACCTGACTCCAAAATACCATGCATGTCGAGAAGTGCTTAAAAAATACTGCACGATTCCTCCTATACAGAAAAAGTTCCAACCTGACCGTTTCGAGAAAAAAAATATCATCTTTCCCAAGCGGGCTCTTCTTTTCGAGTCCATAAATCATATCTCTACACCTGTACTTTCGCCAACCCCCCTTACAATGGAGACGCTGGGACAGGATTCCGGCTTCATTCTTTACCGCACAAACATAGACGGACCCTACGAAGATGCAGAACTGAAAATACTGGGGCTACATGATCGCGCCCTGCTTTTCATAAACGAAGTCTTTCATAATACGCTCTATCGCAATGAACAATCTGACACAATAATCGTGGATATTCCGGAAAAAGGCGCACAAATTGACATTCTTGTCGAGAACATGGGTCATATCGACTATGGCCCCTATATCGGAGAGCAGAAGGGCATAACACACGGTGTTCAGCTTAATAACAGATTTCTGTTCGAGTGGGAAATCTATCCACTACCGCTTGATAACGTATCAAGCCTCCCATTTGAAATAAACAGTACATATAAACCAGAGTCTGAACCAACTTTTTATTCCACCAGTTTTACAATAGAAAGACAGAGAGACACATTCCTTAACATGGATGGATGGGAGAAGGGAGTCTGTTTTATTAATGGTTTTAATCTTGGACGTTACTGGAAAAAGGGTCCGCAGCAGACACTCTATGTGCCGGGACCTCTTCTGCGGAAAGGTAAAAATGAGCTTATTATTTTTGAACTGCACAAGCCGGTAGAGCTTTCGATTGAATTCGTAAAGGAACCGTCGTACGGAAAGAGCAGTCAGATAAAGAAATCGATTCTGTCACGACTTTTCTCCCGAACCTGACAGCAACGAACTTTTTTTTAACAGGCTTGTCTATTTTATCTCTACAATGACAAGCAGAACATCATCATCGGCATGTTTGCCGTTACAAAAGATGCTTACAGAATCTTTTACACTTTCAACAAGCTTTTCCAGTGCTAGATTCTCATTTTTTTTAATTATTTCGATGAAACCCTCATACCCAAGCATTGCAAAATCACCATTACTTAACTCAATCAGACCATCAGTAAAGAAAAAAAGCCGATCCCCTCGATGGAGTGTAAGAGTTCCTGTTCCAACTGAGTACTCTTTGAACATCCCGAGAATGGTTCCCTTTGAATTAAACTGTTCATACCTATTATCATCACGGTACCAGACAACAGAGTTTGTGTGCCCCCCATTCGCATAATGAAACGAAACACAACTGCTCTCTTCATAGGCGGTAAAACATCCATATAAGAGTGTTACAAAATTGAGCTCCATGGTCGAGACCAGTTCACGATTCAACTCTTTCAATACACGGTCGGGCATGTTCCATAAGCGCCTTACTATTTTCTCGGAAATATGCTTTATCAGGGTCAGATAAAGCGCAGCCGAAACACCATGCCCCGAGACATCTGCAATTACAAAGCCTGTTGAGCCATCCATATGCTCTGAAAACGAAAAATAGTCACCACCGACCTCTTCCATTGGCCTGTACATAAAAACAGAGTCAAAAATCTCGTTAGAGGGACTGTTCTTTGGCATTAATGCCCGGTGAAGCCGTTGCGCCTGTTTTAGTTCGAACTCATATTTCTCGTTTTTTTTTCTTAACTCCTTCTCCCTCTTTTGCAACTCTAGCTCGGAAAGTTTTCGATCTGTAATATCTTCTTTAACACCGATGTAATTGACGATTTCATCATTTTCATCACGCAGAGGCGAAATAGAGGCCATCTCGTAGAAAATATGACCATCTTTGGCCTTGTTTTTAAATTCTCCATACCACTCACTGCCTGAACTGATGGTATCCCACATCTGTTTATAAAAGTCATTTGGCTTATCACCGGATTTAAAAACACGGGGGTTCTGTCCAACCAGCTCATCAAATGAGTATCCGGTTATTTCACAGCACTTTGGATTCACATACTCGATATCGCCGGTTATTCCAGTAACAACAACGGCGGAGGGACTCTGCTCGACAACACGTGTTAACCGGGTCAGCTCGAGGACCCGTTTCTTACGCTCAGTAATATCGGCAACAACGCCATCAAGACGCTCAAGATTATTCTGTTTATCCACAATTATGCTGCAACTATTTGTAACCCAGCGCACTGATCCGTTTTTATGGACAATACGGTGTTCAATAGTCGAAGAAGAGGAACGCTGGCGTGCATACATTAAAAATCCACTGACCATGGAGAAGTCGTCAGGATAGATAATCCGCTGCCACAAAGACAGATCATCACACAGCTCTTCCGGTGTATAGCCTGTCATCAGAAGGGATTTCGGGGAGTGATAAAAACTTATAATCCGATTTTCACGAAGAGTTGCACTGTATACATACTCATTAATATGGCCGATAATTTCTTTAAAAAAATTACCATCGGCTGTATTATCCATCCTATCTCCTGCGGTGAGGTAACAATGCTCTCACAAGGTTGATCACTATGTTTCTGCTGTAGTGATCAATATAACACCGTAATGAGGGCTTCGTCAATACATCTCCATATGAAGGGAAGATATGCATGGTAAAACTGAGTTTTCCAAATTTAATACCGTTCATTTTTGCCAACTGAAGCTCGTGAGCAATTGCTGAAGCACTTTCTCCATAGATATGAGCTCCCAGTATTCTTCCCGATGGTCGGCAGACTATTTTAGCCATTCCATCTTCATTACCGCGAATAATGGAATTCATGGAATATTTATACGGGAACTTATATATGCGTATGCCGAATGTACCATAACGGGCTCGTGCCTCTTCAGATGTCAGCCCCAGATGCGCAAATTCTGGCTGCAACATCAAATTCCATATCATTCCACTATAGTTCATTTTCTTATGTGTTTTACCAAAGGCGTTAACTACAGCTACGGCCGCCTGCGACTCGGCTCTGTTAGTATACATATATCCACCGGTTACATCACCACAGGCATAAATATGTTTAACCGAAGTTCGCATTAGCCGTGAAACATCAATACCGTTGTCGTTGTACGAGACACCTGCGGCCTCTAAATTCAAATGCTCAACATTAGCTTTTCGTCCGCAACATACCATAAAATGCTCTGCGGTAACACGCCTCTTCTTTTCTGCGGCAAGAAGAGTTATGGTACAACGACGTTTTTCAATCTGGGCTGCTTCAATTTGTGCCTTCAGAATGAGGGTTACACCCCGCTTTTTTAAATTGGCCTGTATAATCCTACGCATTTCGTCATCTTCGCGGGGCAGTATTGTTTCACCCTTTTCCAAAAGAACTACTTTTACACCCATTATTGACAGGGCTGCAGCCATCTGACAACCAGCAGGCCCTGCACCTGCTATCACTATCGAACCGGGTAAACGCTTTAATCTAAAAAAAGACTCGGTAGTTAAAAGACTTTCCGAATCAAAACCGGTAATATCTGGTATAAAGGGATGAGACCCCGTTGCGATTATGATTTTACGTGCGGTATATTTTTTGCCGGAACAGGCAATCATATGGCCATCCTCAAAAGCGGCGTCTCCAAAGACAAATGATATTCCCAGCTTTTCAAGATTTTTAGCATCGGTATGAGCTGAAAGAAGTTTAACCTGATCCCGTATATAATTAAACAGTTTTAACGAGTCTGGGTGTTGATTATTTTTAATACCGGCATTTTCCAGTTTAGAGGAGTCGGATATTAAAGATGCATAATACGCGAGGGATGCACATGGGATATCGTTTAAGAATTTTGAAGCGCTCAGGCTGCGCTTTTTTTCGATCAGAAGAACTTTCTTCTGTAAACCTTTAGCCTGAACTGCAGCAACAAGCCCGGCCGAGCCAGCTCCCACAACAATCAGATCATACCTCTTTTTCATGCTGCATCCCCATCTTTATAAATTGTTAACGTATCTCCAAAATATAAAGATAAACATGGAAGAGTCAAGCAGATTCATATAAGATTTATATAAGCAGAAATATTTGTGCTAACCTCAAAGCGACATTCTGCGTTTTCCCGAGCGATAGCGGGAAAACTCATCTTCAAAATTTGAAGAGAAATAACCGGCGCCCAGAAGACCTTTGATCTCGTCAAATTTATAGAAACGGCCTTCAGATATTTCAAGAGGATCAGGAGTGATTCTGCCATCAAAACAGGCCTTGTATGTTGATATAAACTCAGTCTCGACTTCATTTCGCATAACATATTGATACAAAAATCGTAATTCAGGAACCTGTATGCCCAGCTCCTCTCTCATTTCACGTACGGCAGCATGCTCATACGATTCACCAACAAGCAGATGACCTCCGACCGAGGTATCCCATTTTCCAGGCTGCACATCCTTTTGAAGCGATCTTTTTTGCAGATAGAGCTCACCTGCTGAATTGAAGACAAGCACATGTACGGCCCTGTGTGCAAGCTCAGGTTTGCCGTGGCATTCACTACGGGCAGCCCTGCCTGTTACGACATTATTATCATCTACGATATCAAAGTATTCTTCAGAAATTACCGGCATTATAAACTCCAAAAAAAATTATTTTAACGGTTTTTTCAAAAAGGTTTGACAAATAAAGAGTACTACTATACACATGTATAGTACTTAAGAGAGGTGATTATATGAACATTATCGAGAAAAACTACAAAACCCTTGAGAAAATGCAATTTCTTGCAACTTTACGTGAAAACAACTATGTCCGTTTCAAACGCCCCGGCCTTAAAGATCTGCATCTTAACAAAATGCGTGACGATGGCAAAATACTTCACTTCTCAATTTCTCACTATGCCCTGGACGGAGGCACCCTTAAAGCCGACCCCGACATGGAAGTTATTGCAGACTGGAACAGAGGAATTGTCAAGCCTCTTACCTTTCACGATGATTTTAATGTTATGTACAAAGAGATAGAGGCTGAAAATGAAGCCGCCTCGCTCTCAGATCATGAACTGGTTAATGAATTAAGTCATTTTCTTGATAAATGGCTTAAAAAAATTAACGCAAGCAACTATACAATAGCAAACAAGCGGTAGAGCCCCCACTCTCTGCTTTTTGATTATAGCAATTCCCCTCATTCCCCCGCTAAAGACCCCGACACGCCCTTTTTAAGGGGCAGTGATCGGGGATCTCCTCTCCACTACGATAACACCGCAACAAATCACGCGACAATCGAGCCAGTTCACGCCGCACTTCACGACGACGACCAGCAACATGTTCAATCATCATAGAATCATACGCTGTGGTATGGTGACGCATCCATGCAATAACCGCTCTTTCGGCCCGTTCATGTACAGGAATCATTTTTGTGCGAGCCACCGTGCCACTGCCGACCGGCAAGGCATGGTCACACACCCTTTGTGCTAAAATAGCTTCCAGATCCTTGTATGGCTCTGCAAAATTCAAAAATTCCACAATATGGCTGAAGAATTCATCTTTGTATTGAATCTCCTTTTTCTCTCTGTAACGATGGGCGTATTCGGCTTTTCGTCTATACTCATCTGTAGAACGCTTTTCTGTAAAATAAATGCGGGCATCCTCTATTAACTGCGCCGGAGCCCAAATACCCCGCGAAAACCATTTACGACCCTTTTTCTGTTTTACCACATAAAATTGACCCGAGCTTTTAACTTTTCGTGTAATACCAGCATCCCCGGCCGGAAAGAAATTCCACCCTTCGGGAATAGAAAAAACATTTCCCCGGGAATCAGTGACTGAACCATTCTTCGCTAAAATCAGATCGCCTTCATCCAACGAATAACCCATTATACTAACCTGCCTGCTACTATCTTTTTTTGGAAATTAACTGTGTAACATAACCCATGGGGCAAACCGTACACCATACCCTCGGTTTGTAAACAATACCCATGACCATGGCTAAAACCGAAGAGACCACCATTAAACGGAAAATAGCCATAGCGACAAGTTTAAAATCACCACCGGCAAGATAGAGTGACACGAAAAAATTCAAAACCAGTAAAGAGAGCAAGATCTGTTTGAACCGAATACTTCTCATAAAAGCAGGCGGTATAGAATCAAGGGATATTGCCGGAATCATATTCTTTAAAAAAGAACCACGAGGACAGTACTTCGAACAGTGAACCTTCCCTCGGCCCCTGATTGCATGATACAAGGGCACACTCATGCATAGAAAACCTGCAAGGGCAAACCTTATATCAATTATTGATAAAACAAAAAACGAAATGAAAAAGACCCAGCTCCAGCTCATAATATTCGTTTTTGTCGTTTTTGTCATAAAAACCTCTCTAATAAGCAATATATTCACATATTGCAATTATGCGGTTTTCGGTCAACTCTTTTCTGAAAACTATATCTTCACATAAACCTAAAAATATTGAACTTTCCAAAAAAAGCAGCTACTCCCATTACCACAGACAAATCGATTAACTGGATTGATCGTTTGCAAAAAATTATAGCAGTAATGCGTGGTGTCGGATTAGAAAAAAAAGTATTACTGCAAATAGAGCTTTACGTTTAAGTGAATTTTTTGGATATTCAGCCCAATTCTGGTTGGGTCTGCAAAATGACTATGATTCAGAAGAAGAGAATAAAATTGAAAATGAATAGAACAATATACATGTCTATTGTTCTATAGAGGTTTAATATGAAAATGGCTTTATCAATTTTAACTGTGTTTCTATGCATTTCCTTAATAATCGCAGAGAAGAACACAAAAAAGATTACAAAAAACAATCTTCCTTTGATATCCAGCAAAGGGGAAACCTTTGTAAACAACACAACTAGAGCCAAGATTCTTCTGAAAGGAGTTTGTGTAAATAACAACTGCTGGGGGGTTTATCGCTGGCCCGAATCACATGAGCTGGAAAAGAATAATGAGTACTCGCTGTTTCCTCCGAAGATACTTCCGTCCGATTTTTTATTAGATCAAGACTATGAGACAATAAAAGAACTCGGCGCAAATGTTGTACGCTATGAAATAGCCTACGAAACCTTTTCACCGGATAATCCGCATCGGAATAAAAATTTATCAGATTTAAAAAAGATAATCACAAATTTGGAATCTGCAGGTGCGTATACGCTTCTGTGCCTGACGGTGCACCCCGGTTGGCATGTTCCCATGGATAACCAGACAGAACGTGTTAAGCCTGGGAATAAACGAGTTCCATCTGTTTTTGAAAACAGAAAGATATATATGCAATGGCAGCAAATGTGGACTTTTATTGCACGGGGAGTAAAAGATATGGACTCCTGTCTTGGGTTCGAATTGCTGAACGAGCCTCGACTTCCTGCTCGGAGTGACTGCCCACTTGAAAAGGCGATCAGTCTGTACACTGAAATATGCAGTGAAATACGAAAGGTTAACTCCCGGCATATTATATTTATTCCAGAATTTAACAGCAGGGAGGTGAATCCTGGAGAGAAATATTGGAAAATGCAAAACGGTAAGTATGTCGAAGTTGTTGATCACGGTGAGCAGGGAATTAGCTGGGAACAGATTACTCCTTCATTGCCCAAAAGTGTGAAAAACATTGCGTTGGTTTCTCACGTCTATGAGCCTTTTGGGTTTACCCATGAGGGAGATAAAGACTTTGACCGAAAAAAATTAAAATCATATATAAAATCAAAAATAGAGCGAGCGCACAAGGAAAGCCGTCCCCTTTTTATTTCGGAGTATGGAGTCAACTATAGACAAAACTTGCAGAAGAGAGTTGATAATAGAGTTGCCTGGTACCGCGAAGTACATCGGTTGTTTTCCCTGTACGGTATTTCTTCGTCTGTATTTACTTATAAACATCTCATAACGCCATGGGTATCACCTTATGACCTTTTCGGATTGAAATTTCAACTGCATAATTATGACTCGTACCTTTCTGTTAAAAATGGAAAACTGAAATTTACTGATCCGGAAGCAGAAAAGGCGGCTCTATCTAATGGAATGGCCAGTATTTTCCACACCTATTTTACACCTGAAAAAGAATTCGATCCTATCAGCACCGCGGGAAACGAAAAAATTCTTAATGAACTCAAGCGGTACTTCGGGGAGACGAATTAACATCTGTTTCATCAAGTCAACGCCATCTCCTCTCGGTGCAGTTTTCTAACCATTCTTGAATAGAGAAAGGCCCCTACCAGAAAGGCCAGTGCAAAGCTGAAAGGCTGAGCTGCGAAGACACCGGTTAACCCCCAATATTCAGGCAGGATAAGAATAAGCGGAATAAGAAACACCCCCTGCTGACCTGCTGCAAGTATCATTGCCGAACGACCATCGCCTAGGGACTGAAATATTCCACCAAACATGATGGCAATTCCGACAGGAATGAGTGTTGCGGCTGTTAACCTGATTGCTATTGTGCCCATCGCGATAACTGTCACGTCCTGTGGTGTAAAAAACTCCATAATCTGCGGCGCAAAGATGAATCCGATGCCTCCAGCGGTAAAGCACAATACGAAGGCTGAAATAAAAGCCAGTCGAATAGTTTCCCGAACACGGACGAAATTTTTGGCACCATAATTAAATCCGGCAAGGGGCTGGAGTCCCTGTCCCAGCCCAAAAAGCGCCATCATAAGAAGCATCATAAGGCGGAAAGTAACGCTGATAGCCGCTATGGCCTTGTCTCCACCATAAGAACCCGCGGCTCCATTTACTAAAGCAAAAGATATGCTTCCGAGAATTTGCCGTACAAAGGTAGGAAGTCCCAAAGCCATAATCTGTTCATAGGTGTGCATATCCGGTTTGAAATATTTCAGTGAAAGCGGATGGAGCACCCCTTTGCGACGCAGGTAAAAGCTAAGAAGGTAGAGTGACGAGATTGCTTGTGATATCACCGTTGCAACAGCGGCACCGGTTATTCCCATATCCAGACCGAAAATAAATATTGGATCGAGAATTATGTTCGCAACTGCGCCTGCAATCTGTCCGCTACTGCTGTGCAGCGATGCTCCTTCCGAGCGAAGAACATTATTGATGCACATATTCATAACAGGGAAAACAGCGCCACCGATAATTATTCTACCATAAAGTGTCGCAACATCCAGGATTGAGTCTGTTGCGCCGAAGAAGTAGAGCAGCGGTTTGATGAATATTATACCACCGATGGCAAGCAGTATGCCGGCTGCCGCTGCTGTTAAAAACGCAGTTGCTGCAGTCTCATTCGCGGCCTTGTAGTTGTTCTCACCAAGTCTTCTGCTGATAACACTTGCAGCTCCCATTCCAAAAGTCAGACCGATCGCGCCAACAAGTTGAAATATAGGAAAGACAATGCCGGTTGCTGCAATTGCAGTTGTATCGCGCAACAGGCTAACAAAGAAAGTATCTACCAGGCTATAGACGGCCATTGCAACCATGCCGGCAATAGCCGGGGCAGAAAGTTTAAAGAGTGCTTTTCCTACAGCCTCGTGTTTCATAAGCTCGATTCGTTCAGTATTTATTGTCATATGTTATTTTTAAAAGGAACCTCAAATATTTGGATTAACGTATCCATCGGTTTTATGACCACACTCTTTACATGTTGTTGTCCACCAGTCAAACGCATTGCCGCAAGACGGACAACTCCACCGCTTTTTCATCTCTTTCAACCATTTATCTTTACCCGTTGATTTAATCATTTCCATATAATCATATACTTCAAGATGATATGGACAATTGGGGTCGTTCTTAAAACCATCCAATTGGCTGCAGGGAAATTCATCACATTCATAACAGAAATTAACCCCTTTCTTAACCGCGCATTTTTTTAATGTGCAGTTTGCGCACCACAGGTCCGGATCTTTTTTGTCAGACCTGCACCCCTGGCACAGACTGACTCCAAATGCTTTTGGATCACCCTTTTCTGAAGCGATGTAGTTTGGACATGAAGCACAAAAAAGGCCACAGTAGCCGTCTGGTATAAAAGTATCTGACTTCATAATTGCTCTCCTTGTTTATAGATAATATGGCCGTAAATGTGAATGGCAAAAAGAAGCATGCTTTTCGCGGAAAACCGTCTGTACAATTCTTTAAAAACTTTACTGTTATGGAGATCAAGTTATTAATCCAAATTTTTTTCATTAATTATAAAATATTAGTTTATTTAGTGTGAGATATGTCATATGGATTGTTTAACTAGAATAGAAGATTTTTATGAAAATCAAGAACGCTGCGATACTACTTATTTTATTTACAACAACAGGCAATGCATTTGCTTGGGACGGAAACATAGAAGGCTTTATGCTTGGTATCGGCTTCGGATTTGGATATGATGAGTATACGGGAATTCAATACGACTCTATCAGTTCCAAAAAACATAATAACAATTCAATTGCATTTGCGGCATCACCACGAATCAGCTACGCATTTAATGATCAGATGGCTATTATGTATGCGCGCCATCCACTAACATATACGGTAGAGTCAGATACTGGTAATGACGTTAAAATAACAACCTGCACCGAAGGAGTGCAATTCATGTACTTTTTTGAAAAACGGCTCCATCTTTTTATATTGGCGCCGGAGCAGATGTCGGATATTATTTTGACGAAAAAACTTTTGATCAAACAGCAATGAACTACTCTGAAGAATCTCTCAAAGGTATTGGTATATATGGAATAGTTGGCATAGAACCCATGAAACATATTACAACGGAAATTGCCATACATTTTCGATCACCTCAGGCGGGAAGTACTGATCTGGCTGTTTCGCTATTAGTAGGTGTTATCGGGTATTAATAAAAGTTATTTTCTGCGAATGGAATAACTTCTATTAACGGTGAATTTCTTATCGTACTTTTTCGGATCATGCCTCTATCAGCCATACAATCACCACAAAATTTATCAGAGACCAAAACGATATCGATATCGATATACTCCTCATAAATACCTTTCGCATAACTGCCAAAAAGATATGCCCGCGAAATAATCAAATAACCAATACACCTGCCCAGCATCATAATTTTTTTGAATTATGGTGCTGGGGAGCGCGAAACCGAGATACTGCTCAAAGCAAAATCTAACAATTACTGCAATTTTTTTCTAATCCAAGCTGGCGAACGTCTTGACTCAAGTACTGCAAAAACAATAATAGAAGTATCTTCGATTGTATAATAAACGGAAAATGGAAAACGCGTGGATTGCATCCGAAAATAATTTTTGTACTTTTTTGGATGTATGCCTGCATACAGATGTAATGAATCAATATCTGAATAGATTGAATCAAGAAAGTACGAACCAACTCCCCGAGATTGCTGTTCATAAAAAAATTAGCCTTCGTTAATATCATTCATGGCAGAAGGAAGAATTGTTATCTACACTCAATTGAATCACGTATCTTTTTTTTTGCTGTCTCCCAGTCTACTGCTTTCTCTCTACATTCAGCAACAGCTATCTTACGCTCATCAAGAATATCCTTATGCCAATCTGGCACCGGCACTTTTTCTGCACTTTTACAAAGATCGCCCCATAATAGTTCCATGGCTTCAATTTTTTCGATTCTTGACATTTTATCAACAGGTATGGTGACTTTCACGTTATCGCTCCTTTAACAGGATAACTGACTTTTATATAAGATTATAAGTATTTGAAAGGAAGTCAATGAGAAAACAGTGAGTTTTAGAACCTCAATCTTGATACTTCGACTATATAAAACGCCCCCTCGATACAATTGCTGCGCAATCACTCAGAGAACACCTTACGCCTGGTTGAGCGGAGTCGAGGGCAGCTTATTTTTTAACTTTGTCTATACCAAGGTCTTTGCAGATTTTATTAGCAAGCTGGTCTGAAATCTCTGTATGACGCGGAACTGCAGAGCGCATATTGCTATCAGGATTAAGCCATCATTAGTGACGTCCTTCTTCACGGATGAGTTTACAGGAATATACATATCTTATGCAACTTCTTTATAATTGGTTACTTCAATAAGATCATTTCTTTTCTTAAAATCAATTTCCATTTTTTCAAGGTTTTCAGCAACAACATCATCAAAGAGTTTATATCCGCATCTCGAACAAACCAAAGCCGGTACATTTCTTATAACAAGCACAGATGAACCAAAATCAATTAAATGAGAAATATATTTTGACTCCAGAGATGACCCACAGCGACATTGTTCGTTGATCTTCATTTTTTTCTCCTAATTTTGAAGTTGTGTTCAAACTTTTGGGTATCAGGAATATATACAGTAATAATTCTAATATAAGCATTTTCTTCGTTAAAACCCACAACTGAATGTATTGGTGTATTACCTGCAAAACCCAATATTAAACAGCTTGGTAATGGCTTGTCAGATGGATATTCCTCAATTATTTCACCCTGCAATAGTGATTCCTTTATCTGAGCAATTGTTAAATTGTCTGCTCTTTTTTCTTCAAGAGCGTGATCACTCCACCGAATACGACGCTTTTTCACAGCTTCGATAATATTATTATACTGGAAATCCACACTATCACCTTATAACTTTTATGTTTTAACAGCCTTAATTTTTCAACAAGAAAAATACTGCCAAAATGACAGTCTTTCATAAGGGAACTTCCGCAAACCAATGTATGGATGTTCCCTTGTGTGCGCGATGCCTCGCAAAACCAGTATTTTGATTTTTTAAATCAATGAAAATACTGGTTTTTAGTAGCGCCCATTAAGTAATATCAGGTTTTTACCTCACCCAGTAGCACTTCGACTGTACAAATCGCCGCGCTTCGATACGTTTTCGATCACTGAGTAGAACGAAGTCCGTACTCGTGCTGAGCCCGTCGAAGCATCGAAATGCCGCAATCACACTTCGACAAGCTTGTATTAAGCCTGTCGAAATGCTCAGTGCGACGCTCGGGGAACGGAACCAAATACCCAAATATCCAATACACCTACTGTCCAGCCTGCCCAGCATCATAATTTTTTTGAATTATGGTGCTGCGGAGCGAACAGGCCACACGTAGTGGGTTTGCGTCTTATTGAAGTCGCCTTTCAAAATACCATCATTCATATCGATGTACCACGCGTGGGGCGTACTGGGCGCATAGGTCGTCGAACTCCAGTAATAATTTGCTTGCACATTTGTAAAGCCCTGTCCGTTTAGCCATGTGGAAAGGGCGCTCTGACTGTAGTTTGCCAAGGTCTCAAGCTCGTTGACTGTCGGCAACCGCCAGTCACTATGACTGGCATAATCCAGGCCTTCGCAGTAAGTAATTGCCCCCCGCCAGCCTCGTTTTGTCGAATCCGGCGACTGTAGCCACATAAGGCCTGTCATATTGTCAGTGATGGTGCCGTTGCCATTATCGCTAAAGCGAACCGAGGGCGCGTCGGTACCTGTCTGATAGGTGCCATCATCATTTGCTGTATGTACTGTTGTTTGGCCGGTGACCGGCAGCTGTTTGCCCGATCCGACCGCGTACAGCACCGCGGTACCCGCGATCAGTATTGCAAATAACGCGAGCTGTAATATTCTGTTTTGTAGTGTTTTCATTGTTCCTCCATTAGATTTGGTGTAATTTCGGCCTGTTCTATCACCTGCACAAAGGCAGAAAGGCCGTGAAACGCCTTACACTCTTTGGCTATAAGCAAAAGTATTATGAACTGTTCTGCGGTATCGCACAGTTTTTCAAGATGGGGCACTTTTTTGTCGCACGACTGGGCACGCAGCACAAAAAAAAGTATCTGCTGCGAATGCCTGCGCAGATCGGCACCAATAGCAAAACGGTGGGCGCGCGAAAAAGCGCTTACCTGTTTTTCAATCAAAACCGAACAGCCAAGCGCGGCTTTAAAAATAGGCAGATGCTCGTAACGCGCCATACTATATTGCCCCATAGTGTCCCTAATTATCAAATAACCAAATACCCAATACACTTACTGTCCAGCCTGCACAGCATCATAATTTTTTTAAATTATGGTGTTGCGGAGCGCACAGGCCACACGTGGTCGTTATCCGCCTTACGACCGCCGTACACGCCGGCGGAGCTGTGGACTTGCCACACGTTGGACGTATAGGGCGCGTAGGTTGTAGAACTCCAGTAATCATCACTTGCCTGTACATTCGAAAAGCCCTGGCCATTCAGCCATGTGTAGGGCTCAGTTTTACCATAATGCGCCAGGCTGCGCAGTTCACGCACATTAGGCAGGCGCCAATCGGTAACTGTAGCGTTTTCTGTTTCAAGATCTTCGCAATATGTAATGGCATCTGCCCAGTTTCGGGTTAATGTACTCAAGGTTTTCAACCATACCAAACCCGTCATCTCATCGCGAAGCGAATCATCACCAATAGCAGTAAAGCGTGTTGCCGGCCAGCTGACGTGCAGTGACGGATTGTTTGTATCATTATATCCGTCCTCACCCTCAAAGGTGTAGCCCCCCAACTCGGCAGCACCTGTTTTAAAAATTGGTATAGCTCGGTACACCTCAACCGTATAGGTTGTAGTTGTTGTCCCGTCCTGGGTGGTCACCACGATTGTCACGTTATTCTTGCCAACATCAAGGTTATTCATCGTAAATGCACTGCCCGAAGCGACAGACGAGCCGTTAATGGTTATTGTCGCGTCGCTGTTGGCGGCTGTCGCAGTAATATCCACCGACTGTGTGTCGTTATAGGCCGGGCTTGCTTCGCTTGAAAAGGGTACGGGCGCATTAAGGTAGTTTGTTGTGCCCGCGTTAAATGCCGGCTGCAACTTGCCCTTTGTAAAGGTAAGCGAGGCAAGAGCTGCTACCGCTTCGGCGTCGGTCATGGTTTCATCTTCGTCATCAGTCTCACCGTCATCAGTCTCATCAATTAAACTAAAATCATCCGAATACTCTTCATCAATCTTACCGTCGCCGTTTGTGTCCACGCCGTCGGGTGTGCCGTCGCCGTCTACATCTATGGCTGTACCGTCGGATACTCCGTCTCCGTCCATATCCACCGAGCCAAGGTCTGTACCTGTTTCGCCGATTACTGTTTCTGTTTCTGTTTCTTTTTCTGTCTCTGGATCATCAGACCCGCCGCCTCCGTCGCAAGCGGTGAACGCAAAAAATGCTGCAAGAAGCAACACAATGGATACTTTTTTCAACGCATATTTCATGGTTTTCTCCTGTATGTAATTATTAAAGTGTAATAATTTTAATTTTGTACTTAATTGCTTTTAATGCTATGGTTTGGTTTGGTTTGGTTTGGTTTGGTTTGGTTTGGTTTGGTTAATTTTATAGTGTAAACATTTACACGAAAGCCGGTATATGTCAACATAGTTACGACTTTTCTGTTTTTTTTCCAGAACTCAGACATTTCTCTGCACGTTTTTATCCTTTTTAGAAGAGATGCCCTGCGTAATATTTCTGATTTTACCCAGTTTTGTTTAATATAAAATACAGATATAATCATTTTAACTTATATTACAAATGAGCAAATTTGTCAATTGGTCGATCGGCCAATCCGGGCGGATTATGGCAAATTTATTGTAAATTTTTTCCTTTTTTTGCATAAATATGCAAAAATTACAGGTCCATTTAGCGGGTCAAACGGGGACGGCGGTATTGAAGGCGAAGAAAACAAGAAATAGTGAGCAATCCGGTTGAAGTCATTACTTCGAATGCTTCAACAGACTCGGCACAGGTGCAAGGAAAGGGAAAAAACCAATGAATAATTGTTGTTGCTTAAGAAGTAAAACAATAACACGAGATTGCGGCACAAGGCCGGAACGACATTAAACGAAGTTATCATTTAATCGAAGCGATCTCTTCTTCAGAAAGACCGGTATATTTTGATATCACAGATTCTGAAACATCGTCTTTCAGCATTGCCGGTGCTGTTTCCATTTTACACCCGGCAACACCCTCACGTTTTCCCCGTCCTGGGTTTTCTTTTTCAATCTTTTCTACGAATGTAAAAATCCCAGCAATCAGCATCAGTCCATCGTTTTCTTTAGCAAAGTCATGCCACACATAAAGCATCCGGCAGCGAAAATTAGAATACCGGTTATTGCTACTGTCATATGAATCAATTCGCCTGTGCCATACAGTACAGCACCTACCAGAAGAAGAATTGAAGTAAGTTTTGTATAGAAAGTTGAACGGTACAGCGAAATACAGAAAATAATTATACCTGCAAGAATTGATACAGTCGACAAAATTATAAACACCGTAATCGACCAACTGTTCCATAGAACTTCATCGCGTATCAGAAACGAAGTTGCATCATCTAAAGCCAGTTGCGGATAGATAAAAATTTCCCATGTCACCTTCGCAGCCTGAAGAAGATAGGCAAATTCCAGAACAACTATTCCAATAAATCCCAAAGCCCCGGCCCGAAATGCAATCTGAGAATAGACGACAGCAAAACCGAGCATAAGAAAAAGAAGACCCGCAAACACAATAATAGTGCTTGGCATCCATAGAGAGTGTTTGATGACTACACAAAAATCCTCTGCCGCGTTAACGATGCTCATCATGCGACCCACCATCAACGAATAGATAACAAGAAAAATAGCCCCTGTAAAAAGTGAGAAGGCGCCGGTTTTACTAATAAATTTACTCATTTTATCCTCTTGCGTTTGTAATATTTTAAAATAATTTATTTTACTTACTTTACAAGATATCGCTGTCAACTGCTTTACAATAATCAAAACACTTCAGGAAATCCTTACTCAAAAGAATAGATACTCCTTTAAAAATAGCTTTGACAACGGTTGCCCCTTAAACCTAAGATCTCGAAATCAAAACGCAATACACTTACCATCGAGGGAAAATGAAAATAGTTCCAATCGACAGCAGTGACCTTATCGAATCATGCGTGCCCCTTTACGTTGATGTTTTTAATGCAGCGCCGTGGCATGATCAGTGGACTCATGAGACAGTACGAAGACGACTGATCGACTTCTTTAATACGCCTGGTTTCGTTGGTTACTGCACCTATAGTGGTTCAGAAGTTGTCGGCGGCGTGCTGGGTAATATCGAATCCTTCTTCAAAGGTGACTACTTTTATCTGAAGGAAATGTTTGTTTCATGTAAATGCCAGCGTCAGGGTGTTGGTAATACTTTACTGAAATCCCTCAATAACAACCTGAAAGAACGAGATGTTCACTCTATAATTCTTATAACAGACCGATCCCTCTTCCCCTGTAAGTTCTATCATAAAAACGGATTTACAGTAATCGATGATATGACCCTAATGCATATCGATATTTAACAGCCACAGCTATCTCTTCGCTTACCGAAAGCTCTCACTTTAAAATTCTGAGTCGATGCATATCACAAAACAGAATTTTAAAGTGAATAAATTATGCGAGAAATTCCGATTCAATTTTTTTTAGTCAATCATCTAACCGCTGGATTTCAAAAATAACCGGCCTGAAAAGATCAGTGCAGCACACCGGTATGCGTGTCGGATCTTTCATTACGGGAAACGACGCGCCTGTACACATACTCAGAATGTAGGGACGGATATCAGCCCAGGCTGCGTCACAAAATCCGTCGGGAACGTTCCACGCATCTTTTACAACAAACTTATCGCCCTCCTTCACCTTGTCACATAGCTGCATAGCATCACTCTTCTTCAGATACTGAGCACAGAGCTTTTCGTCCAACCGACGTTCTATCACCCGTATGACACACCGCATTATAACTCCTCGTTAATAACCGAAGAGAGCGCGTTCAATGCAGGGAAAAGCGATCCGGCACCACCAACAAAAGTACAAACACGGAGAGTCTCCTGTATCTGTTCACGCGAAGCCCCGGCATCCATTGCCGCCTGTGCAAGAGATTTTACTCCGTTTTCAGCCCCCAGTTGTACATCCAGCGCCATTGCGATGAGAAGTTTTTCACGTACGCTTAGGGCTCCATCACTGAATGTTAACTGCCTCTGCTTCTCCATAAGATCATGTAGCTGTGAATCCCCTTTTTTTAACATCATCATGGGATTACTCATAGTGCCTCTCTCTAAGTTGCTATAGCAACTATTTATTTAAAATTTTTTTGCAATTTATTAAACTATTATATTCTTAACGCAATGTTTCAAATTCTTACCTTCTCCTTAAGAACAGAACTAATTCTGTCCAGATATCCCCTAAGCTGCTTCACCTCTTCCGGTGTGAGTATAGACGATATCAACTGCTCGCCCTCATCTATAACAGGAAGAGCAAGTTGCAATACCGACCTGCCAGCAGCACTTATTGATACAAGCCTGCAGCGCCCGTCCTGCGGATCACTGGTTCTTTTTATATATCCTTTTTTTTCAAGCAAGTCAAGCATGCGTGCAATATTGGTTTTGTCTTTCAGTGACTTTTCGGCGATCTGATTTTGTGTAAGTGAACCCGAGTCACTTATGGTTTTAATAATCGACCACTGCTCCACAGTTATCGGGATAGAATCATGCAAAAAAAGTTTATTTATTACAAGGCGCATGTACCAGGCACAGCGTGCTATTGCGTATCCAGCCTGTTTCTGATTTTGTTTATCCATGCTTGACATATAGTTGCTACAACAACTATATGTCAAGCACTTTTTTATAACCATTTGACAAAATCAGGTTTGTGTGGTATTATAATATAAGTGGAGAATTTGATTGTTCAGCTTGCCATCCACTTTAAAAGATTGGGCTAAAGCGAAATGCATCTTATTTCATTTCTGTTCAATCTTCGGTATTTATTTACGGCTAAAAGCCGCACAAAACAAACCGGAGGTAACACATGCGACCATCATCAAAATTAATCGAGTCAGAAACCGTCTGTGAGTACAACAACAAAGAAACTTCTGACAAAACCCAGACCGCAGCTCTCTTTTTTGAAAACTTTGATCTTTTTTTTCAAAAAAGCACTCTTATTGCTTCAACCCCCTCGATAAATCTTTACAACTCTCATCTCTTTGTTTTTGGAGGTTATCCTGTAAGAGGAGTCTCTGTCTATTTAGGCCCCATGTTAAGAGCATGGCAAGAAGGACAATTTACCGACATTTGTGACTGTGGCAAAACTGAGTATATCTATACTTGCGGAGGATCTTTAACATCGGGAACTGTAGGCTGGCGTCACTCATATTGCCCGGACTGCAAAAAGCACTACAACCATAAAAAACCGGGAAGTGTTGGAGTCTATTTTAAATCTGCTGATAATCTTATGAGCGGCTATAGTAATATTAAAAAAATGAAACACTTAGTAGAGATTCCGTTGGAGTATAAATACGGAAAAGTTATCGAGCATAACTTAAAAGCCATATACAGTGAAGTTTTGATAATCGAGCCGGTAGAGACTTTAACTATGGAAACCATTGTCGCGACTTTAAAAGAGACCGAATAATCACACTTTCTTTTACAATCGAGGAGAGCCCCTATCCGCAATTATGTTTTAGATACGGATTCTTACCTCAACCCTCATTTTGATGAGAAAGTCACTATGATCTTGACACAATATTACACCTGTTATATTGTGTCTTTTACAAAATCTTAATAACTGGGAGGCTGATTTATTATTGCAAAGATTTAATCGGCTGGGTATATTTTACCTTGACCAATATCAGACCCGCTTTATTTAGATAAAAAACAAGAGAGAGATACTATAATGAAATACACCTTTCCCCATGATTTTCTTTTCGGAGCAGCTACTGCCAGTTATCAGGTAGAAGGCGCAGTAAACGAAGACGGTCGCTCGCCGAGTGTGTGGGATATTTTTTCGCATACTGACGGCAAGGTTATAAACAATGACAATGCGGACGTAACCTGCGATCAATATCACAAATATAAAGAAGATATTCTTTTAATGAAAGATATCGGACTACAGACCTACAGGTTTTCGACATCATGGTCACGTGTATTGCCTGGTGGCCACGGAAAGCCCAACCAGAAAGGTCTGGACTATTACAACAACCTTGTGGACGGACTTCTTGAAGCGGGTATTGAACCCTGGGTAACGCTCTTTCACTGGGACTTCCCACAGGTTCTGCAGGATGAGTACAATGGCTGGATCTCGCGCAAATCTATCGATGACTTTGCCGAATACGCATCTTTGATGGCCAAAACGCTAGGTGACCGGGTGTCCAACTGGTTTACCATGAACGAGTTTGACTGCTTTACAGATAAATCTTCACTAAGACAGGAGTTTGCCCCCCATTTTGCTGCGACAAAAAAAGAGGCGGCTCAGATTCGTCATAACGCCATGGTTGCGCATGGAAAAGCCGTACAGGCGATACGGGCCTCTTCGCCCGGGCAAGCACGCGTCGGTATGGCCGAAAACTCCATATGCACAATACCTGTATTTGAAACCGAAGAGCATATTGCTGCTGCAAAAAAGGCCTTTCGCGATATAAACGCCCGTTTTACAACTCCGATAATGGAGGGCGCCTATGACCCGGGATATCTTGAATATATAGGAGAAAATGCCCCCGATATCGAGCCTGGCGACATGGAAATAATCAGCACAAAGACCGACTTTTTCGGACTTAATATGTACACACCGGTATATATCAGGGCCGGTGGAGAGCTGGGCTGGGAGCAGATTCCATTTGCCGCGGATCACCCCAAGGCCAAGCCCGCGTGGCTAAGAATCAACCCCTCTATCGGTTACTGGACCACCCGCTTTATCAAAGAGCTTTGGGACGTTAACGAAATTTATATAACCGAAAACGGCGCATCTTTTGATGATATTCCCGATCAGAACGGTAAGGTTAACGATACTGCACGCATCATGTATCTGCGCGAACATCTGCGCTCACTGCACCGAGCTATAGAGGACGGGATCCCCGTCAAAGGATACTTTTTATGGAGCCTGCTGGACAATTTTGAGTGGAGGGATGGGTTTACCGAACGTTTCGGAATGGTGCATGTTGACTACAAAACATTAAAACGCACACCCAAACTATCAGCCGAATACTACTCGGAAGTTATAAAAAACCGCTCGGTTGTCTGACCATTGATCAGTAACCGGCAAAAGCTGATCCCCTGGCATAAACACGTCGGGGGATTAAAGCCTTTTTAACCACACAAGCTCGCCTGTACCAACCGCTATGCACTCGAAAAGACAATTAATAATGAATAGTGAAAAATTAATAATGGGAAAGAATAGTATTTACTAAAGGTACTCAGCCGAGCGATGTTTTACTTGGAGATAATCCGTATATTGTCATTCCTGCGGATGCAGAAATCTATAGCGCAAATTGGTCACCACCCGGGATTCCGGCACTTCGCTTCGCTTCGGCCGGAATGACAGAAAAATTCCGCAACTGTTTCAGCCGGAATGACACCAGGATGAAAATCATGCAGAAATTGAATTGTCTGTTAACTGAAAATCCAAAAACCGTTTAGAAATCAATCCGTATAATAGCAATTCCAGATCACGTAAACAAGCGCCGGTATTAAGTCACCACTTCGCGTTGTTGACACTTCGAAGAAAGGCAATGAACACTGAATAGTGATAAATTAATAATGGGAAAGAATAGTATTTACTAAAGGTACTCAGCCGAGCGATATTTTACTGGAAAAGATCCGTATATTGTCATTCCTGCGAATGCATAAATCTATAGCGTAAATTGGTCACCACCCGGGATTCCGGCACTTCGCTTCGCTTCGGCCGGAATGACAGAAAAATTCCGCAACTGCTTCAGCCGGAATGACACCAGGATGAAAATCATGCAGAAATTGAATTGTCTGATTTCTGTAAAATGTCAATTTGTAATCCGGGTATCTCGTGTCAATATTGAATCCGTTCACAATATCGAGAAACTCTTTTTGTCCGTCAGTTAATTCAATTTTTGCTTTCTCACAGAGAAATAACAAATTGTGGGATTTCGGCGGAAATTCATCATTACTGCATCAAAATGCAAGGAAGAACAATAAAAATCATCCGCGTTATCGAAAAGAACAGTATATCGATAAATTTTTTCAATTGATTCAAGAATATCTTCCAGATTATCACAATCACTACTATACATACAACGCTTCTTTAATGATTTTTTCTTTCATACGAGGTTTCAAGTATTTTTCTCTGGCGATATCTATTTCTTGTGAAAAACGGGAAGAGAGCATCTGGGCAATCAATTGCTTGTTTTCGTATAAATTATCGGTATCGGGCATAAACTCAACAATAATATCGATATCACTCTCGGGACCGGCTTCGTTTCTCGCATACGAGCCGAACAGTCCGATTCGTTGGATACGGAACCGAATATGCAGAAATGATTGCCGAGTGCGAAACCGAGATATTGCTAAAAGCAAAATCTAAAAATTACTGTAATTTTTTCTAATCCAAGCTGGCGAACGTCTTGAATCAAGTACTGCAAAAACAATAACAGAAGTATCTTCGATTGCATAAAAAACAGAAAATGGAAAACGCCCGGATTGCATCCGGAAATAATTTTTGTACTTTTTCGGATGTATACCTGCATACAGATGTAATGAATCAATATCTGAATAGATTGAATCAAGAAAGTATGAACCAACTCCCTGAGATTGCTGTTCATAAAAGAAATAGCCTTCGTTAATATCATTCATAGCAGAAAGAAGAATTGTTATCTTCATTCAATTGAATCACGTATCTTTTTTTTTGCTGTCTCCCAGTCTACTGCTTTCTCTCTACCTTCAGCAACAGCTATCTTACGCTCATCAAGAATATTCTTATGCCAATCTGGTACCGGCACTTTTTCTGCACTTTTACAAAGATCGTCCCATAATAGTTCCATGGCTTCAATTTTTTCTATTGTTGACATTTTATCAACAGGTATGGTGACTTTCACGTTATCACTCCTTTAACAGGATGACTGACTTTTATATAAGATTACAAGTATTTGAAAGGAAGTCAATGAGAAAACAGTGTGTTTTAGAACCTCAATCTTGATACTTCGACTGTATAAAACGCCCCCTCGATACAATTGCGATCATTGTGTAGGACGAAGTCCGTATCGAAATGTCGCAATCACTCAGGGAGCGCCTTTCCGCTGGCTAAGAGAAGTCGATGACAGCTTATTTTTTCACTTTCTCTATACCAAGGTCTTTGCAGATTTTATTAGCAAGCTGGTCTGAAATCTCTGTATGACGGGGAACTGCGGAACGCAGATTTCTATCAGGATTAAGCCACCATGAGTGACGTCCTCCTTCACGGATGAGTTTACAAGAACATTTATGCAAATGCTTAAGAAGTTTATTCCGCTTCACAACAATATAGGTTCTTCAACATAATTACTTCCGGCAAAGACAAATGCATCCTGCCTGTTAAACTCAATCGCCTCAGCCAAAGTGATTTTTAACGTTTCAATGAGTTCTTCTTTAGTTTCTTCCTGACAATTCACTCCCGGTATTTCTTCAATCCATCCAATCCAGAAGTTTCCATCCTGCTTCATTATTGCGGTATAATTCATTTTAATACTCCCTTATAGAGGTATTTAATTGCAATATTAGTATGCTACCCTGCCTTCCTGAGGTCAAAACATTTTTAGTCTGTTCACATAATGTGCTTGCCGAGGTGTGATTTTGCCCACACTTCGATATACCAGGCACAGTTACCGAGTCGCGGCTTCCGGGTTAAAGACTATTTCCGAATTGAGTGTCGCGTATCGAGGTAGCGCCAGGAACAGTTCGATACACATACTCATTGAGCGGTGCAGTAATCTCGCCTGAACTGTGTTCCTGATCATGGCTAAATTGTGTTGATATGCAGGAACCAAATAAACCAATAAATCTGATGGTAGGTATCAGTCGCGACTGATACCTACCATCAGAAAATAATCAAATAATCAATACACCTACTGTCCAGAGCGCACAGGCCACACGCAGTTGTTGTTCGCCTTACTGGGGTTGTGCACGCCGCCGTTATTCATATTGACGTCCCACGCGTCGGCCGTACTGGGCGCGTAGGTCGTAGAACTCCAGTAATAATCCAACCGTACATTTGTAAAGCCCTGTCCGTTTAGCCAGGTTGCAGGCGCCCTCTGACTGTAGTTTGTCAGGGTCTCAAGCTCGCTCACTGTGGGCAGGCGCCAGTCGGTATGGCTGGCGTAATCCAGGCCTTCGCAGTAGGTGATTGCAGCCGGCCAGTTTCGTGTTGTCGAATCCGGCGACTTTAGCCACATAAGGCCTGTCATATTGTCGGTGATAGTGCCGTCGCCATTGTCGCTAAAGCGAGTCGAGGGCACATCGTTACCTGTTTGATAGCTGCCGTCGTCATTTGCTGTATGTACTGTTGTCTGACTGGTGACCGGTAGCTGTTTGCCCGATCCAGCCGCGTACAGCACCGCGGCACCCGCGATCAGTATTGCAAATAACGCGAGCTGTAATATTCTGTTTTGTAGCGTTTTCATTGTTCCTCCGTTCTAACTATCATATTTACGGCTATTTTACGCCGCGTAGAGTTTTGCTATTGGCAGCCGTTCTATTACCCTGCCCTTTCTGCTACCTGTTTCGTCGATAAAGACAATTGGGATGTTCTGGTAAAAAAGCAGTTTAGCGTATTTTTTCCAACTGCCAAGCGGAAAACCGCAAAACTGCATTTTGCCCTTTTTTCGGATACGTAAACCTAAAAGTTCCGCCGATTCCTGTACCTTGCTGTAAAATTCGCAAAAACTGCCCACTTTAAAAAAAAGCACAGAGTCTTTAAACATTGCCTGATAGTAGTGATACTGGGCATACACGCTGTCAGAGTAGCGCAGGCGCTTTACACAAAGCCCAAGCTTCTCGCCGTTTAAGCTGATATACTCGTTTAACAGCGGAAATTTAACAAAAAGCGAAATTTTCAAGCGCTCGGTATCGGCCCATTTAAAATGCCCAAAGTACGAGGCCATAACCGAACGTATGCGATCGATGGCTTGGTGATCATACCACATTACCTTCGCGCCATTATAATCGCTTTCCGCACCGCGCAAAAAATTTTCAATCTTTTCATACAGGGCGTGCACCGAGCGTCTACGTACAAGGCGATAGTGCGGCCGCATGATAAAACCCAGAAAATCCATACCAGACGAGACTTTTTTTACATTGCCTGTTCTGGGATTTAGGCCAAGCTGCAGGCGATCCCGACAAAACGCGCGTATCTTTTCACGGACAAGCGCCAGGTAAAGCTCTGATGTACTCATCACGAGCATATCGTCACAGTAGCGTATGTAGTATCGGCACTTGAGTTCATGCTTCACATACTGGTCAAGCTCGTTGAGATAGACATTCGCAAAAAACTGGCTTGTTAAATTTCCGATAGGCAACCCGACATTTTTGGGCGCATTAAACAGTGTCTTATGCGTGGGCAGACACTGCGCAGGGGGCTTGCCTTTTATTACGCACTGCCTGGTGGGATTATGGTATATCAGTATGTGTAAAAGGCGAAGTACCTCACAATCTGTGATTTTTTTTGCACATAATCCGTACAGAATGTTTTTGTTTACCGAGTTAAAAAAGTTTCGAATATCGATATGGCAATAATACACCGGAGCTTTTTCGCGACGTTGGCACAGATACATGAACTTTTGCGCGCGTACAACTGCCGCGTGTGTGCCTTTGCCGACACGGCAGGCGTACGAATCGTGTATAAACGCCGGTTCAAATATCTTTTCAAGCTCACAGACTATCAGATGATGCACAACACGGTCGCGGAAATCGGCCGCGATTATTTCGCGCATCTTCGGTTTTTGTACCACAAAGCATACAGAGCGGGACGGCTGATAGTTTCCTGACACGAGTTCGTCACGTAACGACACAAGCTCTTCAAAAAGACGGCTTTCAAATGCTATGGCGTTCATGGTGCTGCGTTTGCGTTTGCGACAGGCCTCGTACGCCAGATATAACCGTTCAAGCGAGAAGAGGGGATACCGCTCTCCAGAGCGCACAGGCCACACGTAGTTGTTGTTCGTCTTATTGTTGTTGTTCACGTTGCCGTTATTCATATTGACGTTCCACGCGTTGGCCGTATTGGGCGCGTTTACCTCTTCACTTTTTTTACCCGCGCCGATCCTGACGGTACGACGCGTTTTTTTGTATGCATCTGGTGCGGAAAAGGCGCACAGCAGTGTTTTCTTGCACACCCGCGCACGCTCATGCATGCGCAGTTCCGGCATGTTTGCCCCTCTCGCTTTTCAGCCATCCCTCGCTCTGACGCGCTATCGTTTCGGCCTGTTCTATCGCCTGCACAAAGGCTGAGAGGCCGTGAAACGCCTTACACTCTTTGGCGATACGCAAAAGTATTTTAAACTGTTCCGCGGTATCGCGCAGTTTTTCAAGATGGGGCACTTTTTTATCGCACGACTGGGCACGCAGCACACAAATAAGTATCTGTTGTGAATGCCTGCGCAGATCGGCACCAATAGCAAAACGGTGGGCGCGCGAAAAAGCGCCTACCTGACGCTCAATCAGAACCGAACAGTCAAGCGCGGCCTTAAAAATCGGCAGATGCTCGTAGCGCGCCATAATATATTACCCCATAGTGCCCCAAATTATCAAATAACCAAATACCCAAATACCAATACACCTACTGTCCAGAGCGCACAGGCCACACGT